>JBEPZP010000012.1:0-21768 GCA_041640735.1 Thermomicrobium sp. | reverse complement strand
TGACGAGCGGATCCGGGCGGTGATCCTGACTGGAGCAGGGGACCGCGCCTTCGCGGCCGGTGCGGATATCAGCGAAATGGTGGAAAAGTCGGCGTCCGAGGCGCTCGCGTTCGCTGAGCTCGGGCAGACGGTGTGCCGGGCGATCGAGGAGGCGCCGCAGCCGTACATCGCAGCGGTCAACGGCTTCGCGCTCGGGGGAGGGTGCGAGCTCGCCCTCGCCTGCGACATCCGGCTGGCGAGCGAACGCGCCGTCTTCGGCCAACCGGAAGTGACGCTCGGCATCCCTCCAGGCTGGGGTGGTTCGCAGCGACTGCCTCGTATCGTCCCTGTCGGCATCGCCCGCGAGCTCCTCTACACCGGCCGCCGCGTCGACGCTGCGGAAGCGCTCCGCATCGGTCTCGTCAATGCGGTGTATCCGGCTGAGGAACTGCTCGAGCGAGCACGCGAGCTGGCGCAGCGGATCGCTGCGAACGGCCCCCTTGCTGTCCGCGTGACGAAGGCTGCCGTGCGCTTCGGCCTCGAACACGGGCTCGAGGCCGGGCTGGCCTACGAACGGCAAGTGTTCGCGCACGCCTTCACGACCGAAGACCAGCGCGAGGGGATGCGCGCGTTCTTGGAAAAGCGTCGCCCCGCTTTTCGCGGTCGCTGAAGGCCCCAACGAACGTGGGAGGGAGACGTGAAGATCGCGGTGCTGATCAAGCAAGTGCCGGACCCGAACGCGCTGCGGTTCGACCCGCGGCTCGGTGATCTGGTCCCAGGGGTGCAGCAGGTCGCCAACGAGTACGACCTCTACGCGCTGGAAGCCGCGCTGCGCCTCCGCGAACAGGTCGGTGGTGAGGTCGTCGTCGCGAGTGTCGGCCCCGCCCGCGACGCCTTGAACCGCGCTCTCGCGATGGGGGCCGACCGAGCAGTCGCGATCGAGGGGGATGGGCTGCCGGGTGACGCCTGGGTGACCGCGACGGTGCTCGCCGCGTGGCTGGAACGCGAGCGTCCCGAGGTCGTCTGGTGCGGGCAAGAGACGAGCGATTCTGGAACCGGGCAGGTCGGACCGGCGGTCGCAGCGCTTCTGGACATGCCGCTCGTTAGTAACGTCGTCGGGTGGGAGTTCCGCGACGGCGTGTTCGAGCTCGAGCGAGAAATCGAAGACGGGCACCAGTTCCAGGCGGTCGCGCCACCCGTCGTGCTCTGTGCGCTCTCCGCGCTGCCCCAGCCGCGCCTGCCGACGCTGCGTGGGATCATGGACGCGCGTCGGAAGCCGGTCGAACATCTCACCCCGGCGGATCTGGGGCTGGATGCCCAGCGTCTCGTGCCGCTCGTTCGTTGGGAAGGGCTCCGCCAACCCGAGGCCAAGGCGGCTGGCATCGTCCTCCAGGACAGCGCGCCCGAGGAAGCTGTGGAGCGGCTGCTGGCGTTTCTGGAGAACCGCGGATTGCTGAGCTGAGAGGACACAGGAACGATGGCGGAGAACGGTACGCTGGTCGTTGTCGAGACGTCAGGGGCTCAGGTGCGCCCAGCCGCGCTCGAGCTCTTCGGGGCAGCACAGGCGCTGCGCGAGGCTATCGGACCAGTGACGGCGCTCGTGGTCGGTCAGGGGATCGCTCCAGCGGTCGAGCAGGTCGCACGGCTCGGTGTCGAGCGTGTGCTGACCGTCGAGGGACCGGCGTTCGCTGATCCGGTGGCGGAGCGGATGCTGCGCGCGGTCCGTGCGGCGTGGGAGTCGGTGCGCCCGTCGCTCGTGTTGTTCCCCGGGACGACGCTCGGTCGCGACGTGGCTGCGCTGTTGGCCGCGCGAGAGGGGCTCCCCTACCTGGTCGACGTCGTGCTGCTCAGCGCTACCGCGGATGAGATCGTGGCGACGCGACCGGTCTACCAGAGCAAGCTGCTGACGTCCGTGCACGCGAGCCGCTCGCGGACGGTCATCGCGACTTTGCGCGCCGGATCGTATCGTCCGCCCGAACCGCGGGAACCTGCCGGGAGGGTCGAGCCGTTGCCGGTGGAGTTGCCGGCTGATGCCCAGCGCGTGCACGTCACCAAGATGGTGGAGAAGCCGCGCGGTCAAGTGGATCTCGAGAGCGCATCGGTCGTGGTGGTCGGAGGTCGTGGAATCGGCGGACCGGAGGGGTTCGCGCAACTGGCGGAACTCGCTGAGCTCCTCGGGGGCGCGCTCGGCTGCACGCGAGCAGTCAGCGACCTCGGGTGGCGGCCGCACTACGAGCAGATCGGGCAGACAGGCAAGCAGGTGCGGCCGAAACTCTACCTCGGAGTCGGTGTCTCGGGTGCGGTCCAGCATACTGTGGCCATGCAAGGGAGCGAGACGATCGTGGTGATCAACCGCGATCCGAATGCGCCGCTGGTCAAGATGGCCGACTTCGCCGTCATCGCTGACTGGAACGAGATCGTGCCCCGGCTCATCGCGCGGCTGCGCGAGCGACGAGGTGGGACCGGATGAGTCAGGAGCGTGTCGAGGTCATCGTCGTCGGGGCCGGACCGGCCGGGATCGCCACTGCCTTGACCTTGGCCCGAGCGGGTGTCGAGGTCGTCGTGCTCGAGCGCGGGGCCTACCCGGGTGCCAAGAACGTCATGGGCGGTATCTTGTACCGGCAACCGACCGAGGAGCTCGTGCCTGAGTTCTGGCGCGAAGCGCCGCTCGAGCGCGCGATCGTCGAGCAACGGTACCTCCTGCTCACCGAGGAGGACGCGATCGGACTGACCTACCGAACGCCAGCCTTCGGGCAGCCGCCGTACAACGCCTTCAGCGTGCTCCGCGCCGAGTGGGACCGCTGGTTCGCGCAGCTGGCCGAGGCGGCTGGCGCCTTCGTCGCGACGGGGGTGACGGTCGAGGATCTCCTCTGGGAGGACGGGCGGATCGTGGGAGTCCGTGCCGGTGAGCAGGGTGAACTCTACGCGAACGTGGTGGTCATCGCCGACGGTGCCAACTCGCTCTTGGCACAGAAGGCGGGGCTCACGCGGGACTGGCGTCCTGAGGAGCAAGCGCTGGTCGCCAAGGAGCTGCTGCGTCTTCCGGCAGGGGAAATCGAGCGCCGGTTCGCTGTCCCGCCCGAGCAGGGCGTCGCCATCGAGGCCTTCGGCGCCGCGACCGGCGGGTTGCTCGGCTACGGCTTCATCTACACCAACCGCGAGACGCTCTCGATCGGGACGGGGGCACTGCTCAGCGACCTGATCGCGCACGAGGTGAACGTGAGCGACCTCCTCGAGCGGTTCAAGCGACATCCCGCGATCGCACCGCTGATCGAGGGGGCGGAGTTGGTCGAATACAGCGCCCACCTCATCCCTGAGGGAGGTTGGCGGGCCCTGCCTACGCTCTTCACGGATGGGGCGCTCGTCGTCGGCGACGCTGCCGGGTTCGTCAACCCGCTGAGCCGGGAGGGCTCGAACTTCGCCATGATCTCCGGCAAGCTCGCTGCCGAGACGATCCTGGAGGCGCGGCAGGCAGGTGAGTATTCCGTACACACCCTGAGCCGCTATTGGGAAAAGCTGGAAGAGAGCTTCATCCTCCCCGACCTCGAGGCGATCCGGAACGTGACGCCGTTCGTGCACGCGCGACCGTACCTCTTGCGCGACTACCCGGAGGCGCTTTCCCGCGCGCTGCGGCACTATCTGACTGTCGACAGTACGCCGAAGGCGACGAAATACCGCGCGATCGTGCACGAGTTGCTCGCTGACCTCCAGCCGAGGCGGCTCGTCCGCGATCTCGTGGCCGGTGTGCAGCAATTCCTGCACTGAGCGTCGGCTTCCGGTGTCTCCGTGGTAGGCTTGCAGGTGACGTGCCAAGTCGTTCGAGGTCGGAGCTTGCGGTGACGCTCTACCTCGTTCTCGATATCTTGCTGCTCGTCCTGTTAGCCCTGTTCGTCCCCATCGGGTTCTGGCGCGGTGCCTCGCGCGAGGTCCTGGTGACGCTGGGCATCCTGCTCGGGTTCGCGCTCGGCGACTTCTGGGCGCAACCGTGGGGACTCGACCTCGCTGACCGCACCGGACTGAGCGCTGGCGCGGGAAGCTTTCTCACCGCCGTCCTCCTGCTAGTGGCCGGGACGTTCCTGATCGGGTATGGCTCGAGCGCGATCGTCCTGGTCCCGCAACCCGGCCTGCCGGGGCGACTCCTGGGGGCGGCGATCGCCTTCGCGAACGGTATGCTGCTCCTCGGGTTCGCGCTCCGGGCCATCCGCCTCTATCTCCTCGGTGGTGTACCTTCGGGACTCTTCGCGCAAGCGATCGTCGCTCGCGTGCTCAGCGAAAGCATGCCCTGGGTCTTGCTCGCTGGCGCTGTGCTCGCTATTCCGGTGATCGTCTTCACCGCACTGTTCGGCGCCCGAGCAGTGGAAGAGGAAGTGGGAAGCGTCGCCGAGGAGGCCTTCGCCGCACAGCACACGCCGACGCGTCCCCTGCCGCCACGCACAGTGTTCGCCCAGCGTGCACCGACCGTCGCATACAAGACCGAACCGGTACGCCGAGGTACGGAGCCGACGCGACCGCTGCGCCCAGCGTCGACCAGCGCAGAGACGGGCGGCCAGCGCGTCAGCGATCTCGCCGATCAGGAGACCGCTGTACTCGCCCGACCATCCCTACCAGCGGAACCGCCACCGGTCGGTGACCGTTGCCCCTACTGTCACGCTGACATCCGCGACGCGGAGGTCTTCTGCCCGCGTTGCGGCCGCGTCCTCTGAGCAGGCGTGCTCGGTAAACGCCGAGCAGGCCAGCGAGGGAGACCGACGCTCCCACGCGGGTGGCGCCGGTGCGGTGGTGTGCGCAGGCTGGGGCTCAGAAACCGCCGTCGCGGCCGATCGCCTGCAGTTCCTCGAGGATCAAGCGGAGTTCAGCCGCCCGCGCGTGCATCCGGACGATCGGCTCACCGTGTGGGTCGAGGAACAGGACATCGACGTGGTCGTTGGCCTCGACGAGTTCGGAGCCGCTGTAGTCGAGCTCGACCGTCAGCACGGGTGTCAAGCGGTCGCTCGGCTCGGCCGGTTCCCCATGCGGGGCGTGGGTCAGCGCGTGTCGATAGTGACCGAGGAGATCAGTGAGCGCGCCTCGCTCGTTGGGCTCTTCACCGAGATAGAGCGAAAGATCGATCCGCCCGTCGCTGATGTGCAAGTAGTAGCCGTCGTCGGCGTGTTCGAGCGCGATGTCTTGCGGGAACCAGATGTCGTAGATAACGAGCGGCCGTGCTTCTTCCGGCGGTGCTTCGGCTTCCACCTCGCCCTCGTCGGACGGCGCGAGCCATTCTGGGAGTTCGCGCCCCTGGACCAACCAATAGTGGGCGAGGCCGTAGCGATAGAGGAGCTCGGCGAGCCGCGTCCGTACCGGTGCCGTGAAGGCCCCAGGAAACTCATCCTCGATGACGCGCTCGAGTGCGCGGATCATCCGCTCGAACTCCGGGCGCTCGCGCAAGGTACGCTCGATGAAGCGTCGAGCTTCCTGCAGAGCGCGACGGAGTTCGGCGTCGATCGTATCGGACGACTGCTCGCGGAGGAATCGCTGAATCGCTTCGAACAGCTCGTCGTCGGGTTGGAATTGATCGCGCATCGGCTGTTCAGCCACGGTCGACTCCGCGTCCTCCCACGCACGGCGTGGATCGGTATCGAATGCCATTATGCACCTCCCCCGGCGGTGTGTCTACTGGGAACTGCGACCAGTACGGTGGTCCGGTCGCGACGAGCGAAAGCCCGTGCCCGGTGGGCGTATACTTGCGCCTTCGGTGGTCGTTGCCGAGCAGGAGGACGAGCGAGTGACCGACGAACAGTCCCGAACGCCGTATCTGGATCGCTGGCTCGCCTATCTCGAGGAAGGCGTGGTGCCCTTTTCGACACCCGGTCACAAGCAGGGACGGGGAGCCCCGCCGGAGTTCGCTGCTGCCTTCGGAGCACGGGCGCTGGCGCTCGATATTCCCCATGACGGTGGAACCTACGAAACGCATCTCCCTGTCGACCCGCTCGAGGAAGCTGAAGCGTTAGCTGCAGCGCTGTGGGGCGCCCGCGAAGCAGTCTTCCTCGTGAACGGGAGTACCACTGGTAACCTGGCGGCGCTCCTCACGCTCGGTCGACCCGGGGAACCGATCGTCGTGACACGCGCCATGCACAAGTCGCTGCTCGCCGGGCTCATCCTGAGCGGTGCTCGTCCGGTCTACGTCGTGCCCGAGCTCCACAGCGAGAGCGGACTGCTCCTGGACGTCGCTGCCGAAGCGGTCGAGCGAGCTTTGGCAGAGCACCCGACAGCGACAGCTGTCGCGATCGTCAGTCCCACCTATACCGGTGTCACGAGCGACATCGCACGTCTCGCTGCCGTCTGTCACGCCGCCGGTGTGCCACTTTTCGTCGACGAGGCCTGGGGCCCTCACCTTCCCTTCCATCCGGCACTACCGCCTGCAGCGATCCCTTCGGGGGCCGACCTCGCAGTCACCAGCCTGCACAAGCTGGCCGGTGCGCTGACGCAAACGGCGCTGCTCCTCGTCGCGGGAACGCTGGTCGATGCGGCGCGGGTGCGCGCTGCCGTCGCGATGGTGCAGACGACGAGTCCGGCCGCGTTCCTCTATGCCTCGCTCGACGCGACGCGCCGGCGGCTGGCCCTGGAAGGCGAGCAGTTGCTGACGCGGACGCTCGAACTCGCCGAGACTGCGCGCTGTGCCCTCACTCGAGTGCCGGGACTGCGTGTTGTCGGCCCAGAAATCGTTCGCGAGCGACCGGGTGCTGGGTTCGATCGCACACGCTTGGTCGTAGACGTGCAAGGCATCGGCCTCACCGGGCTGGAGGCGAAGCGACGCCTGCGCCGCGACTTCGGTATCGCTGCTGAGATGGCTGACCTGGTCAGTGTCGTGTGCCTCTTGACCGTGGGAGATACACCGGAAACCATCGACGCGCTGGTGCGTGCCTTCACCGCGTTGGCGGCCGAACGAGGCAACGTCCGGAACGCGGCCGAGACGGCTCACCTCACCGCGCTGCTGCGTGCCACGGGGCCGATCGTCGCCGGGGCTCCGCAGGTCTTGACGCCGCGCGAGGCGTTTTTCGCCGCGACCGAGCGCGTACCGCTGGCGGACGCGCCTGGACGCATCGCTGCCGAACCGGTCACACCGTATCCCCCGGGCATTCCGGTGGTGGCGCCGGGCGAGGCGATTCGCCACGAAGTGGTCGAGTTCCTCCAGGCAGGAATCGCAGCTGGTATGCGCTTCAACGGCGCGAGCGACCCCACGCTGCGGACGATCCGCGTGGTGCGGGAGTGAGTCGGGGGGCAGCATATGCTGGTACACGCGTTTACGTTTCCTCGCTCGCCGGCCATGCGGCCGGAAGGTCGAACAATCGCCAGGCTGCCTCGATGACGAGCGTGCTGGAAGAGTGCCTCGCGGCGCCGAGGGCGTTCAGGCGCGCCAGCAGACCCGGCGGTGCCGCCTGTGCGCGCTCAGACGGCAGGGCGAGCGCGAGCGGCGTGTGCGCGATCGTCCACGGCGTCAGCCCCGCGGTCGCGAAGAGACCAGCGACAGGTTCGGGCAGTGTGTGCACCACGCGAGCGAGAAACTCGACGAGGGTAGCCGCGTCGATGGTGTAGGTGACGCAGAGTGCCAGGAGGAGCGGGCGGTCGAGCGCGCGGTATCGTCGAGCCTTGGTCTGGAGCTTGGCCAGGAGCGCGCGTTCGCTCGGGATGCTGGTCGCAAGGTGTGGGAGGTCGCTCGCCGGTTCCTCGCTCGTGCCAGCTGCGCCAGCTTCGAACGTCAGTTTCCAGCCGTTGCGTTGCCACACCAATCGTGGCGCGCTGGGAGCGTGCGGGTCGACCGTTTCGCACCAGGCCAGCAAGGCATCTCGCAGTTCGCGGAGCGGTGGAGTGCTCTCTCCGTACTCGACGTCTATCAGCCGGACAGGGACACGGGCTTGCTGGATTTCGTGGAGGACATCGAGGATCGGGTACAGACGTCGCTCGGCGCGCCAGCTCTCGGTCGGTGGGCCGTGGACGAGGGCTTCGACGTAGAAGGCCTCGCTCCCTTGCACGGCGGAGAAATCCGGTCGCGGTCCAGACTGGCTGGGGGCAGGGTGGATCGTCAGCTGGTACCCGAGACGTCGCAACAGTTCGTGCAGGTAGAGTTCCCAGAATGCGGCGAGGGCGAGGCGGCGATCGCGTTCCCAGAACCGGCTGCGGATATCGAACTGTGCCGGCTCTGGCAGGTGCGCGAACCATTGCTCGAGAAGCGTTCGTACAGCTTGATCGGCCCGCGTTTCGGCGCGTGCCAACCGCTGGGCGATCGTCTCGCGGTGCGGTCCGACCGGCCGGAGCGAGCGCAGCGTCGGTGGTGTGGTGAAGAGCAGCATGGAACGACTCGACTCTACCGGTGTGCTGCTCCAGCCGTCCGCACGCTCCGCACGACGGCTGCGATCGTGGTCTCCGGCGTCGCGATCGGGATCACACATCCGGGTGTCACCATGAGGTGGCGTCCGCCGAGCTGCGCGACAGCCTCTCGTGCTTCGGCTGCGACCGTCTCGGGGGGACGCTCGGCGATGCGTGATTCATCGATGCCGCCTGCGACGCATCGGCCGCTCCGCTGCTGCCCCTCGCGGAGGGAGGGACCAGCTCGCCGGTCGTGCCAGTTGAGCACGTTGACAGGGTAGTCGAGGACGAGATCGAAGTGCGGCTGCAGGCCGTGCAGGTGGAGCAAGACGATCGGCGCACCAGCCGCTTCCGCCAGGACCGCGAGATCCCAGGGGCGCCCCCAACGGGTGTACTTCGCCGCGTCCATCACGTCTGCGGTCGCACACTGCGTGGCGAAGAACAAGCCGTGGGCACCCGCCTCGAGCGAGGCGCGGACGAGTGCCCGCATCGTCGTGCTGATCGCAGCGAGCGCCTCTTCCACCCGCTCCGGGTAGTCCTCGATATCCGCGAGGACGCGACCACCGGAGAGCTTGTGGGCGACCGTCAACGGACTGAAGACCGTCTGGAGCACCGGTACCGTACCGGCCAACTCCGTCACGACCAGCCGCGCTGCCTCGACGACCATACCGAGCATTCCACCGTCCACCGGAAGCGGACGAATGGTGGCCCAGTCGTCGGGATGTTGGACCGGGTAGCGCGTGACGGTGCGCGTGCCGCTCGGACTGCCTCGGTACTCGCTCGCTCCGCCCCAGGCGATGACCGGGTAGTCGCCGGGGGGCATGAGCTTGACGAAGTCGAAGCCGAAACGTCGTTGCCAGGTGAGCGTTGCGGCGGCGAGCGTGTCAGCCTGCTGGTCGACCTCGGGGAAATGCCGCCACAGGCTGACGGGTGGTGCGTCGGTGGCGGCGCCGGTGAGGGCAGCCTCGACACGTTCCCAGTGGTCACTCGGTGTCCGCACGCTGGTCGCCTCCACTCCCCTCCTCGACGAGTGCCCCCGGTGTCGTTCCGCTGAGGGGCTCGAGTTGTTTCAACGTTCCGAGTGCGCTCGCCGTCTGGCGCGCGAGCTCATCGCGACTATTCTGCAGCATCGCGAGCGCTCGCGCGTAGCGCCCGTCGAGTTCATCCTTGATCGACTGCAACGCCTTCTCCAGTTGATGCGTGGCCGCAGAGAGCCGAGCGGTCTCTTCGTCGCGGAGAAAGCGCAGAGCGAAGTGGAGCAAGGTGAGGAAGTACGGGACGGCCATGCTGTAGGAGATGACGACGACGCCGCGCTCCAGCGCACGGGCGTGGACGCGTTGCGTCCAGCGGTAGACGGCGTCCGGTACGGCGATGACCGCCAGGCCGAGCGTCAAGTCCGGGTCGAGATAGGCGGTTACCTCGTCGATCCGTCGTTGCAGCAGAATTTCCAGTTCGCGGCGGGTGCCTTCGTCCGCACGTTCTCCGAGTGCTTCGAGCTGCCGCGTACCGACCCACTTGGAGTCGACCGGGACGTGTTTCCCGTTCGGCAAGCGGAACGCGAACTCCACCTCGCGGTTCCTGATGCGGAGATTGAAGGCCTTGAATTCGGCAGGGAGGTGTTCGAGCACGGCTTCCAGGACGTGCTCCCCGGCCGCGCCGCGCGAGGCTGAGCCCGTGAGGATGCTGTCGAGGCGCGTGACGAACTGGGCGAGCTCGAGCTGCCGGCGCTGCACTTCCTCTTCGCTTCGGCGGAGTTCGTCGAGTGCTCGTTGTGCAGCGGTCAGGGCGTTCTGCAGCTGATCGATCCGTTGATCGATCCGTACGGTCGTGGTGCCCTGGTGCTGCTGGATCGCCGCGAGCCCGCTCTGCAGCTCACCGAGCGAGTGGCTCACGCGCTGCAGCGCTTCCTGCAGGTCTCGTTGAGCCGCTTCGCCTGCCAGCGTGCGTGCTTGCAATTGCGCTGTCGCTGCGACAACTTCCTGTAGGGAGCGGGCGAGCTCGGTACCCTGCTGCGAGTGGGTGCGGGCAGCTTCCTGGAGTGCGCCGAGCGCTGTCTGGACTGCGGTCAGGTCGGCGTTCCGGATCGGCGTGCGTCGCAATACCCAGGCGAGGGCCAAGAGAGCACCTCCGGCAGCGAGGAACCCGAGAAAGCCTCCGAGCAGCACGAAAAGCGTGACCGTCGAGTCGTTCATGCCCTCGCTCCACGCTTCGCTGCGTCACTGGCTCGTCGTCGGGGGCTCGACCGTGAACGCTTCGTCGAAGCCCCAGTAGCGGAGCAGTAGTACCGATCCGTCAGGGTACTCCGTGCGCAGCTGCCGCGGTAGCTGATCGCTGTGCCCGATCCAGAGGGTGAGGCGATTCGGTTCCTGGCCGACCGGTTCGACTACGATCAGCCAAGTTTCGCAGAGTGTCCCGTCGATCGTCTCCGGGGCGAGTACCTGCATCGAGACGCTCGTGACCTCGTGGCTGGTAGCCGCCAGTGCTTCTGGATCGTACAAACTGCCGAGATCCGGTGGCTGCTCGATGCGGCCGAGTTGCCAGCGGTCGCCGGAGCGGATCCAGCCGGCATCACCGACGATGATCCATTCCTGGAGCAGTTGCCCGGTCGAGGGGTCGTACTGCAGCGCGTGGAGACGATCGGGGAGGACGACCAGGGCTTCCAGCCGCTGGCGAAGCGTGCCCGAGCGATCGTAGGCGGTGATTTCGACCCGGAAGCGCTGGACGGAAGCCCAGGCAGCGCCCCAGGCAGCGACGCGGGCGCGATCGTCCGCTGACAGCACGGGCGCGCCAGGAGCGGAAGGGGTCGGCGTCGGCGGAACCGCGGTCGGCGTCGGCTGCCTCGCAGCGCAAGCGCTGAGCAGCACGAGTGCCACCAGGAGTGAGAGCGAGCGCCGCATCGCTTCGTCCTTTCGTGGGCGTGAGGCACCGGCCTCGAGTGTCGACGATGCCGGCCACGACTGTCAAGCCAGCGTGCCCGGCCGCTGGTGGAGGGCTCACTGGTGCTGGACAGCGGTCGCACTCCGCAGGGCTCGTTGCGAGCAGGGCGGGAGGAGTCTGCGGTACGGTGCCGAACCCGATGCCGGCTGATGGAGTCGGTGAGGCTCGACACGGGCTGAACGGAACAGATCTGGCCTGCCCGGTACCGGGCAGGCCAGCCGCTTTCGGCGCTCGCGGGGAGGATCAGTAGATCTCGAGGTAGCGATCGAGCTCCCACTGCGTGACGTGCTGGCGGAAGGTGTCCCAGTCGCGCTTCTGGGCCTCCAGGAGACGTTCGAAGACGTGCTCACCGAGAGCCTCGCGGATGACCTCGTCCTTCTCGAGTTCCTGCATCGCTTCACCGAGCGTGGCCGGGAGCGTCTGGATGTTGCGGCGCTTGAGGTCCTCGTCGGTGAAGTGGTAGAGGTTCTCTTCCACCGGCTCGGGCAGCGGCAGCTTGCGCTCGATCCCGTCGAGACCGGCGGCCAGCATGACGGCATAGGCCAGATAGGGGTTAGCCGAGGGATCCGGGCAGCGGAGCTCGATGCGCGTGGCTTGCAGGCGGCCTTGCCGCACGGCGGGCACGCGGATGAGTGCCGAGCGGTTCTGGCGCGCCCAGCTGATGTAAACCGGCGCCTCGTAGCCGGGGACGAGCCGCTTGTAGCTGTTGACGAGCGGTGCGAGCACGGCGCACATGCTTCGGGCGTGGGCGAGTTGCCCGGCGATGAAGTGCTTGGCGATATCGGAGAGCCCGTAGGGGTCGTCGGTGTCGACGAAGAGATTCTCGCCGGTCTCGATCGAAGCCAGGCTCTGGTGGGTGTGCATGCCGCTACCGTTGATGCCGGCGATCGGCTTGGGCATGAAGGTCGCGTGCAGATCGTGCCGTTGTGCGATCGCCTTGAGCGTGTACTTGAAGGTGATCGCGTTATCGGCCGTGGTGAGGGCGTCCGAGTACTCGAAGTCGATCTCGTGCTGGCCGACAGCGACCTCGTGGTGGCCAGCCTCGACCTTGATGCCGAAGGCTTGCAAGGCGCGGATCATGTCCTTGCGCACTTCGGCAGCGAGGTCAGTAGTGAGGTCGAAGTATCCGCCCTGGTCGTGCGGCAAGGGCATGATCTTGCCGTTTTCCTTGCGGAACAGGAAGAACTCCAGCTCCGGGCCAGTGTTGTAGACGAAGCCGAGCCGCGCGGCCCGTTCGAGCTGCCGCAGCAGTACCACGCGCGGGTCGCCCGGGAACAGCTCACCGTTGGGGTTGTACACCCAGCAGATGACGCGGGCCGTCTGCGGATCCCAGGGGATCGGGGTGAAGGTCGAGAGGTCCGGCATGAGATACATGTCACTTTCGGCGATGCGGGCGAACCCCTCGATCGAGGACCCGTCGAACCACTGTCCCTGCTCGATGACGTGGGGGAAGATCTCGATGGGGATCTGGACGTTCTTGACGATCCCCATGATGTCGGTGAACTGCAGGCTGACGAACTCGATCTTGAGTTCCTCAGCCCGCGCGAGGACCTCGTCAGGAGTCGGAACCGGTGCACGACGACCGACAGCACGCGTATCGACGACCAAGGCAAACCCTCCTTCATGGAATCGACGACCGTTGCCGATCCATCTCCGGCGCCGGTGCCACCCGATCGGCCTGGGGGCTGCGCCGTGGCCATCCTGGCCGGCCATGAGTGTACTCCTCTCGCAGCTACGGCCTCATGACGTACCCCTCCCATCCCCACCGTCTGCCTGACGCGCTCCGCGACGCGGTCGGCGGTACCGGGTCACCATCGCGTAAGCGACCAGCCGGAGGCTCCGGCCCGAGTTGCCGTCGCGCTCGCGACTCGTCGGGCGTGCGCTCATGATGCCGCGAGCGGAATCGCGGCTGCTCGAGCGACCCCCTGACGCGACGGATCTGGAACGATCCACGGCACCGCTCCTCCCTCTGCTGTCTCTGGAGCTGTCGTCGTCCGCTCCCAGCTCCAGGGTCAGCATACGGCGGCGGTGAGACGAGCGCCTTTGGCGCTGTGCACGGGGCAGGTGTCGGGCATTGTGCATGGTGCACAAAGGGGTAGTCGCGGCGGGAAAACGCACAGCCCTGACTGGCAGCCTCGCGACCGACGCGCCCTCGATACTCTCATTGGCCCGCGGTGCCGGTTCATCACCGGGCCCCGCGACCGCCAATGGTGGCTCGGTGAGAGCCAGGGCCGGTCGGCCGAAGCCGACCGTTGCGCCGGTCGTGCACTCACCCGTCAGGGCTGTGCATTGACACGATACCACGCTATCCCGCCCGCTGTCAAGGGATAGTACTCCTTCAGCGGTTCGCGCCATCGGACACTCCTCGTATCGGTGGCGCTCCACGCGCCGGTGGTGCAGGGAACGCTCCTGGCTCCCGCGACCGTGCTCGCTCGCAGTGGACCGTCGAGTCGGGCCATCCCCGGCGGCCGGTCGCAGCCAGTTGTCCACTGGCCAAGGGGGTGTCGGCTCGGTCGTCAGGGGGCTGATTCGGCAATGCTGCGGCGACAGCATCGTTCGCGGCGGTGTGCTCTTGCCAGCTTCCAGCCGTTACCGGATACTCCCCGCAGTGCGGAGAGCGCGCTGTGGTCGGTGTGCGGCCAGCGTTGTACCCTCAGTGCAGCACGGGCGAAGCGCTAGCCCGGATAGGAGGTGTGGCGGATGTATCTGACCGATGCCCTGCAACGCATCCGCCAGCGGCTGGTAGAGAACCGCGCGCGACCGGAAACGCTCGCGCTCGTCGACAGCGTCCTGGCGACGGCGGAGCGCGCTGGCGGCGACCAGGCCCAAGTCCGCTCGCTGCTCGAGCTGGTTCGTCGCCTGATGCGTACGCCTCAGGCCAACAGCAACATCGCCATCTACGACGACCTCGCCGTCCTCGAAGAACAACTCGTCCAGCAAGCTGCGCAGGCAGCAGCAGCCCGGGCTCAAGAAGCCGAGCGACCCCTGCCGAAGCCGAAGAAGTACTACCGCGAGCTCAAGGAGCGCGAGCGCCGAAAAGAGCAGTCCTGAGGGTACGGGTCCGTTCGCAGAAGGGGGTTGGCGCGTGAGGCGGCGCGTGTATCGGGTCGTCCAGTACGGCCTAGGACCGATCGGCCAGGAGCTGGCTCGTTTGGTCATCGAACGGCCGTCGTTCGAACTCGTGGGTGCAGTGGATATCGATCCGGCCAAGGTCGGCCGCGACGTGGGTGAACTGCTCGGGCTCGGGCGACCGACCGGGGTCGTGGTGCGGGCGGATGCCGAGTCGGTGCTCGCCGAGACGCGTCCGGATTGTGTCCTGCACACGACCGGTTCCTACTTGGACCGGGTCTTTCCACAACTCGAGCTCATCGTCCGCGCCGGCTGTAACGTCGTTTCGACGTGCGAGGAACTCTCCTTCCCGGCAGCTGGTCATCCCGATCTGGCCGAGCGACTCGACCAGCTGGCCCGCGCGCACGGGGTAACTGTCCTCGGAACCGGTGTCAATCCTGGCTACGTGATGGATACCTTGCCTGTCTTCTTCAGCGGGGTCGCGCAAGCGGTCACGGCGGTACGCGTCGAGCGGGTCCAGAATGCCTCCACGCGCCGCAAGCCGCTGCAGGAGAAGATCGGTTCGGGCAAGACGGTCGAGGAGTTCCAGGAACTGGTGGCGGCCGGAACGGTCCGGCACGTCGGGCTGCGTGAATCGGCCTACCTCATCGCTGCGGGACTCGGTTGGCGGGTCGAGCACTACGAGGAGCGGATCGAGCCGGTCATCGCCGAGCGGCGCATCGTGACCCAGTTTTTCACGGTCGAGCCAGGGCGGGTCTGCGGTGTCGATCAACTCGGGCGCGCCGTGGTGGACGGCCAGGAGCGTATCTTGCTCCACCTTCGGATGTATCTCGACGCTGATCCGGCTTACGACCGCGTCGTCCTCGAAGGGCCGACGCCGCTGGAACTCGTCATACCGGGTGGTCTGCAAGGCGACCGTGCGACGACCGCGATCGCGCTCAACGCGGTGCCCCGGGTGGTCGAGCACGCACCCGGTCTGGTGACGATGGTCGATCTACCGATCGTCGCTGTCTACCTGTGACCATGATCGCTCGGTGGGAGCGAGGAGGTTTTCGCGATGATTTTGACCAACCAGATCGACCGTGTCGCCTTGTTTTTCGACATGTCCAACCTCTATTTCGTGGCGCGCGATCTCGGCGTGCGCATCGACTACGCGCGGCTCCTCGATTTTCTCGTCGCGGGGCGGCGCTTGGTGTGCGCGTACGCCTACGTGACCCTCGCCGGTGAGGAATCGAGCGCGGTGCCGTTCCTGACCTGGCTCCGCCGCAACGGCTTCCGCGTGGTCACGCGCACGCTCCGGCGCGGAAGCGACGGAACGCTGCGGGGTGACCTCGACCTCGAGCTGGCCGTCGATGTGCTCCTCCAAGCGCCCCATGTCGACGTGGTCGTCTTGGTCACGGGCGACGGTGACTACTGCTACCTGGTCGAGGCAGTCCAGCGCCTAGGCAAGCGTGTCGAAATCGCGTCAGCGCCGCGCAACACGGCGGTCGAGCTGATGGAGTTGGCCGACTACTACGTCGACCTGGAAGCGAACCTCCGTCACTTCAGCCAGCCGCGCGCAACGGCACCAGGCAAGGGAGAGCTGGGCGGACGCGCGGGCGAAGCCTGGCGTGACCGCCGCGAGGGTGAAGCGGCGGAGGAAGGCGAACAGTTCGAGGGGCGCTCGAGCTGGAGCGAGCGGGAGTATGCCGATGACGATTTCGATCGCTGACGTGGCGGAACGGCGCAGCGCGCTTCTGGAGGAGCTGCGCACGCTCGTGGAGTTGGAGTCGCCGAGCACGGACAAGGCCGCGGTCGATCGAGCGGTCGCCTCCGTGCGTGAGCGAGCGCGCGCCCTCGGCGCCGTGCTCGAGGAGTATCCCCAGGCGGAATACGGTGACCTGACGGTGGCGTGGTGGCCGGGGGTGGGGAATGCTCCAGAGGAACCGCTCCTGGTCCTGACCCATATCGATACGGTCTGGCCGGTCGGGACCGTAGAGCGGCGGCCGTTTCGGGTCGAAGGCGAACGCGCTTTCGGACCGGGCATCTACGACATGAAGGCGAGCTTCGTGATGTTCCTCGCGGCGATGCGTCTCCTCCGCGAGCGCGGTCTGGCGCATCGACCGATCCGCTGGCTCATCAACACCGAGGAGGAGGTGGGGAGCCCCGTCTCGCGGCCGCTCATCGAGGCGGAAGCCCAGCGGAGCGCGTTGGTGCTCTGCCTGGAGCCACCAGCCCCCGGGGGCGCGCTCAAGACCGCCCGCAAGGGCGTCGGCATCTTCCGGTTGCGGATCGAGGGGCGGGCGGCGCACGCTGGAGCCGAACCGGAGCGCGGCGTGAGCGCAGTCCAGGAGCTAGCCAACCAGCTCCTCTACCTGCACAGCCTGAACGATCCGGCTCTGGGGACGACCGTCAATGTCGGCGTGGTCGGCGGGGGCACGCGGAGCAACGTCGTGGCCGCTGAGGCTTGGGCGAGGGTCGATGTGCGTGTCGCGACGAAGGAGGAGGGGGAACGCGTCACGGCAGCGATCCTCGGGGCGCGTGCGTGGTTACCCGGCGCCACGGTCTCGGTCGAGGGAGGGATGAACCGTCCCCCGATGGAGCGGACATCGGCCATCGTCGCCGCCTTCGAGCGCGCGCGGGAGATCGGGCGAGCGCTGGGGCTGGAACTGACCGAGGCAGCGACGGGCGGTGCCAGCGACGGGAACTTCACTGCCGCCCTCGGTAGGCCGACGCTGGATGGTCTCGGCTGTCCTGGGGACGGGGCGCACGCCGAACACGAACAGATCAGTATTCCCGGCCTCATCGAGCGGACCGCGCTGTTGGCGGCGCTCCTGCATCGCCTGTGACTGAACGGCATGGGATGGACGAGGCGAAGGGAACGAAGGGAGTTGGCACGATGCGTCTCGACGTCGATCCCCTGCAGATCTTGCCCCGCGTGCTCACGCGCTACTCCTCGGTCGTCGTCGACCGAGCGGAAGGGCTGTACGTCTGGGACACCAACGGTGAGCGCTGGATGGACTTTACCTCAGGGATCGCCGTGGTCAATACCGGCCACTGCCACCCGCGCGTGGTCGCGGCGATCCGCGAGCAAGCTGGCAAGATCATCCATGCCCAGGCGAACATCCTGATCCACGAGCCGATGCTGCGGCTCTCGCAGCTCATCACGGCGACCATGCCGCCGAAGCTCAACCAGGTCTTCTTCACCAACTCGGGGGCTGAGGCGGTGGAGGGCGCAGTGAAGTTGGCCAAGGCCGCCACTGGGCGCCCGGCGATCATCGCCTTCCGCGGAGCGTTCCACGGCCGCACGCACCTAGCGATGGCGCTGACCAGTTCCCGCGTCAAGGTGCGTGGACACTACGAACCGCTGGTCCCCTCGATCTACTACGCGCCGTATCCCTATCCCTTCCGGAATCCCTACAATGTCCCGCCGGAAGACGTCGACCTCGTCTGCATCGCTGAACTCGAACGGCTCTTCCAGACCATGGTCATGCCGGACGATGTGGCAGCGATCATCGTCGAGCCGATGCTCGGTGAGGGCGGGTACATCCTCCCGCCCAAGCGCTTCCTCCAGAACCTGCGGGCGATCTGTGACCGCTACGGGATCTTGTTGATCGTCGACGAGATCCAGACCGGTGTGGGGCGCACGGGGACGATGTGGGCATTCGAGCAGTTCGGCATCGTCCCGGACATCGTCACGGTCGCCAAAGGGATCGCCTCAGGCTTGCCGCTGGCGGCGGTGGTCGCCAACAAGGAGCTGATGGACCGCTGGGAGCCAGGTGCCCACGGGGGAACGTACGGCGGCAACGCGGTCGCCTGCGCGGCAGGGGTCGCGACCTTCGAAGTGATGCGCGACGAACGCTTGCCGGAGAACGCAGCCCGCATCGGCGGTTACCTGATGGGGCAGCTGCGCGAGCTGCAGCAGGAGTTCCCGGTGATCGGTGAGGTGCGTGGGCTCGGACTGATGATCGGCGTCGAGCTCGTCAAGCCGGACCGGTCGCCGAACCCGGAGGCCGTCAAGCGGGTCGTCAAGCGTGCGCAGGAGTTGCGGACGCTGCTGATCACCGCCGGTGAATACGACCAGGTGATCCGCGTCATCCCGCCGCTCATCATCACGCAGGAACAGGCCGACGCCTTCCTGGACGTCTTCGCCGAGGCGCTCAAAGCTGCCGAGTGAGGCGCAGCTCGGAAGGAGCGGTAGGTCCTCCGCGGGGTACGCAGTGACGCTCGGGGCCGCGCGACTCCTGGTCGGGGCGCGCGGCCCCGGCCTACCCGCGGCACGCACGCGCTCTCCGTGTGTCCACTCCGCCGGAGGCTACCCCTGCTAGGGCAGTCGCCGCGGTGATGCTCGATGCGGCTCGCACCCTCTCCTCGCGCTGGCATCGCCTCCAGCCACCACCTCCTGAACGCGGTTCCCCTTTGCCGTGCCTGAACGCCGCATCGTTCTCGCGCCAGCGCGTCCCGTTCCCGGTTCGGTCGTCCCCTCTCACGAGCTTGGTCCTCGCTGCGCTCTCCGGAACGACGGGCTTGCAAGGCCCAGTGTAGGGCTCGTGGAGCGACGGTGGCGTGTCACTCCACAGGACGGTAAAGCGCGCCCACCTGTGGTGCTTCCGTGCCTGCTGCTCGGTAGTGACTCGGACTGCCGACGTGGCGACGAGGCGCGAGCGCAGGGTGTCCGCAGCGATCGACGCACCTGGTCACGACCTCTTGACAGCAGGAGAGCAGCGCACTACGATACGAGTAGTTCGCAGTGTGGAACAGTATTCAGTATTTCGAACAATCAGCGAGGGTAGCGATGCCGGGGCAATCTCCAGCGGTGGCGCGTGCGGTCGCGGCGCTCCACGCGCTCGCGCGGTCGAGCGAAGGGCTGACGTTGAGTGCGCTGGCGCGCGAGCTCGGTGAACCGAAGAGCACGCTCCACGGGGTGCTCGTCACGCTCGTCGAGTCCGGTTTGTTGGTCCGGGACGAGGCCTCCAAGCGGTACCGGTTGGGCCCACACGTGCTCGCGCTCGCCGGTGCCTACGCGCGACAGAGCGACCTCCTGCGTGCCTTCACCGACGTGGCGCGTCCGCTGGCGCGCGAGTTGGGCGAGACGATCCAGCTGGCGATCCTGCAAGGGCGCGACGTGCTCTACATCGGCAAGCAGGAAGGGACGCAGTGGGTGCGGCTCGCCTCGGAGGTCGGCACGCGGCTGCCGGCGCACGCGACGTCCCTGGGGAAGTGTCTTCTTGCCTGGTTGCCATCTGACGAGCTGGAGCGTCTGCTCGCTGCCGGGCCCCTCCCTGCGCTGACGCCGCGCACCATCACCGATCCTGATAGGTTGCGAGCTGAACTCGCCCAGGTGCGCGAGCGTGGCTATGCGATCGACCGTGGTGAAACGCTCCCCGATGTGTGGTGTTTCGGTGCGCCGGTGCGGGATGCCCAGGGAACCGTCGTCGCAGCGCTCAGTATCTCGGTGCCGGTCACCCGGATCGCGCCGGAGCGGATTGATGGGCTGATCGCTGCAGCCCGGCAAGCAGCGACGGAGCTGTCGCTTCGCCTCGGATACAGGGATATGGTATCAGCAGTGAGCGAAGAGGTCATCGACGAGTTGCAGAGGAGGAGGGTCGTGCTATGACGATGCTCTCGCGTCGGCGGTTTCTGAGCGTTGCAGCCATGACCGGGTCGGCGTTACTCGCCGCCTGCCGCGGTGGCCAGGAGGCGACGCCAACCCCCGCAACGACCGGTCCGAGCCAGACCGGCCAGCGCTTCGACGGCGTCGAGGTGAACGTGATTACCTTCACCGGCCCGCAGATCGCTGAGCCCCTGCAGCGACGGGCTCCGGAATTCCAGAAACTGACCGGTGCCAAGATCAATGTTATCACGGTACCCTTTGCTGACCTCTACCAGAAGATCCTTACCGACTTCACGACGGGCACGAACAGCTACCACGTCATCGTCTTCTCGCCACAGTGGATGGCTGACTACGTCGAGCCGGGCTATCTGGAAGACCTCACGCCACGTGTTGAGGCTGACTCCGCGCTGCAGTGGGACGACATCGCGCCATTCTTCCGCAACTTCAGTGCGGCGTACGGGGGGCGCATCTACACGATTCCACTCGATGGTGACTTCCAAATGGCCTACTACCGCATCGATCTTTTGGAAGCCGAAGGGTTCAAGCCACCCGAAACGTGGGAAGACTACCTGGCGATCGCCCAGCACTTCCACGGCAAGGATCTCAACGGGGACGGCGTCCCCGACTTCGGCTCCGGTATTGCCAAGCGGCGTGGTGCCCAGAGCTACTGGATGTTCTGGTCGATTGCTGCCTCGTTCCTGCAGAGCCAGGGAACGCAACAAGGCTCCTTCTTCGATGTCGACACGATGGAACCTTTGACCAACAACGAGGCGATGGAACGCGCACTGGAAATCTACAAGGAGACCGGGAAGTACGGTCCACCGGATGAGCTCAACTGGGACGTTGGTGACAGTCGCTCGGCCTTTGTTACTGGGCGCTGCGCGCTCACGATCGACTGGGGCGATATCGGTACGCTGGCGATCGATCCCGAGCAGTCAAAGGTCAAAGACAAGGTCGGTGCGATCATCCTGCCCGGTACGAAGGAGGTGCTCGACCGTAAGACAGGTAAACTCGTCGCCTGTGACGCGAACACCTGCCCGTATGCCATCAACGGTATCAACCACGCACCGTACGCTGCCTACGGCGGATGGTCGGGTGCGATCAACAAGAATGCGCCCGCGAAGGTGAAGGATGCCGGCTACGCGTTCCTCTCCTATGTGAGCCAGCCAGCCCAGTCCAATGTCGACGTCACGATTGGGAAGACCGGCTTCAATCCGTACCGGATCTCGCAATTCGAGAACCTCGACCTGTGGATCAAGGCGGGGATGAGCGAGGCTGCCGCGAAAAACTACCTCGGAGCGATTAAGGAGAGCCTGAACAGTCCGAACATGGTGCTCGACCTCCGAATTCCCGGTGCACAGCGGTACCAGGGCGTGGTGCTGGACAGGGTGCTCTCGCGTTACCTCGCCGGGGAGCTGACGACGAAGCAGGCGATGGAGGAGCTGACCAAGGGGTGGAACGAGATTACCGACGAACTTGGTCGCGAGAAGCAGAAGCAGGCCTACCGGGCGAGTCTCAGCATCCGTTAGGGAAGGATCGGCCGTGCGGGAAACGCGACCTGTCGACACGACACCTGCCCGTGGGGAGGCGGTGGTGCGATTGCACCGCCGCATCCCCCTTACTCGTGACCGCCTGGTGACCTGGGCCGATCGACAGGCTGGGGCAGTGCTGGTGCTTCCGGCCGTCCTGGTCATCCTCGCGCTCTCAGTTTTCCCCTTGCTCTTCTCTTTGTATCTCTCGCTCGCGCGTTTCCAGCCGGTTGCGGGCGGCTTCCGTTTCCAGTTTGTGGGACTGCTGAACTACCGCAAACTGTTCGTCGGCTCGGAACAAGAGCACTTCCTTGG
>JBEPZP010000011.1:0-21987 GCA_041640735.1 Thermomicrobium sp. | reverse complement strand
GCAGGACGCCCTCGAGTCGCTCCAATGGCAGTCGCTGTGCGACGGTGCGCATCCCCTCGCGGTTTCGGTGAAAGCCGAGCGCGTCGGCGAGGAGCCAGTACAGCGTCTGTGCGGGAGGTTCCAGCGCGAGGCGAGCACGCACGCCGTCGACCTTGCCCTGGAGCCGTGCATCGCCAGCCTCCTCGAGAAGGCGGTGCAGCCGCTCCGGTGCGCGGGTGGCCAGTTCCGGAGCACAGTGCTGAAAGCCGAGCGCGCCCAGTGGGCGTGGTGTGGTGGAGGCGAGGTCGTCAGGGCAAGCCAGGACCCGACGGAGTTCCAGTGTCGGGATGGCGTGTCCGTCGCGACGGGTCACCGGTTTGCGCAGGTCGTCCTGCCACACCACATGGAGAATGACAGTGTCGTAGGCTGGATCCTCGTGGTGACCGTGCGCGTACCAGTCGGATGCGCGGACGTGGAGTTCGACGTCACCGGAGAGGCGAGCCCCAGCGAGATCGATGAGGGCGTGAGCGAAATCGGGTCCATGCCGCTGCGACCAGACGCCGCGGTAGAGGATGCGCAGGGGTGTGCCTTCCGTCGTCGCGAGTGGCTGCGCGAACCACTGCTCCTGCCAGACTCGTGCGAGCCACCGTTCGCTCGGCTGCATCCTGTCCCCTACCTGTGTGTGATGCACCGGAGCGGAACTTGGCCGGGAGTGTATCACTAGCCTGGAGGACTTCGATGCGTCATACTCTCGAGCGTTCGGGAGGCGCCGGAGGGAGGGAACGACGAGTGACAGTCGAGGTCGTCTCCAGGCCACCCCGCGACCCCGGGCTGGAGCGCGCACTCGCCGAGGCGGTCGACGCTGGAAGGCTGGATCCGGCAGCGGCCTATCGCTTGATCGAGGCGGACGTCGATCAACTGCCGCTGCTCCTCGAAGCTGCGCGGACAGTACGTGAACGGCGGTCGGGTCGAACCGTGACCTACTCCCGCAAGGTCTTCGTTCCCTTGACGAACTTATGTCGAGATCAGTGTGCCTACTGCACGTTCGTGCGTCGGCCGAGCGATCCGCGAGCCCATACTATGACCCCGGAGGAAGTGCTGGCTGTTGCGGAGGCGGGTCGGGCGGCTGGGTGCAAGGAGGCGCTCTTCAGCCTCGGCGACAAGCCGGAGCTGCGGTATGCTGCGTACCGTCGGTGGCTGGCCGCGCGCGGGTATGCCCGGACGGTCGAGTACGTGCGCGACATGTGTGCGCTAGTGCTGGAGCGGACCGGGCTCCTGCCGCATGCCAACCCTGGTGTGATGAGCGAGGACGACATCGCTCTCCTGCGGCCGGTGACGGCCAGCATGGGGCTCATGTTGGAAACGATCAGTGAACGCCTATTGGAACGGGGCGGTGCCCATCGCGGTTGTCCGGACAAGGTCCCTGCGGTGCGGTTGGAGACGATCGCCGCCGCTGGGCGTCTGCGGGTGCCCTTCACGACCGGCATCCTCATCGGTATCGGCGAGACGACGCGCGAGCGAGTGGATTCCCTGTATGCGATCCGCGAGCTCCAGGATCGGTACGGTCATATCCAGGAGGTCATCATCCAGAACTTCCGTCGCAAGCCGGACATCCGGATGCGGGACTGGCCGGAACCGACGCTGCTCGACATGCTGCGGACGATCGCGGTGGCGCGGCTGATCGTCGGTACCACGATGGCCGTCCAGGCGCCGCCCAACTTGATGCCCGACGGCTACGACGTGTACCTCCTCGCTGGGTTGGATGACTGGGGTGGTGTGTCGCCGGTGACGCGGGATTTCATCAACCCGGAGCGTGCCTGGCCGCATCTCCGCGAGCTGAAAGAACGGACCGAACGTCTCGGGTTCACCCTCCGGGAACGCCTCGCCGTCCATCCCGCCTACATCGCGCGCGGTGAAGCGTTCCTCGACGAGCGGTTGCGCCCGCGCGTCGTCGCCATGGTCGACCCGGGTGGACTGGTCCCGCCGGAAAAGGAGTTGTGGTGATGCTGGAAACGAACGCGCTACGCGACACGATCGAGCGATTTCTGTCCCTCGCTTCGCCGGATATCGCCCGCGCGCTCGATCGCGCGCTCGCCGGGCATGAGCTCTCGGTCGAGGAAGGCGCGCGCTTGTTCGAGGCGCAGGGTCGTGACCTGCTCCTCCTCACGCTCGCCGCTGACGAGTTGCGCCGCCGGGCGGTCGGCGACGTCGTGACGTACGTCGTGAACCGCAACATCAACTTCACCAACGTCTGCATCAAGCGGTGTGGCTTCTGCGCCTTTTCGCGCGGGCACCGCGAGGAGCAAGGCTATTTCTTGCCGCTCGAGGAGGTGGTGCGTCGAGCCAAGGAAGCCTGGGAGCTCGGTGCTACCGAGGTCTGTATCCAAGCCGGCCTTCCGCCCAAGATGGACCCCGACCTCTACCCGACGATCTGCCGAGCGATCAAGGCTGAGCTTCCCGATATCCACATCCACGGGTTCTCGCCTGAAGAGGTGGTCTATGGAGCTCGCCGTGCGCACTGTTCGATCGAAGAGTACCTGCTGCGCCTGAAGGAGGCGGGAGTCGGTTCCCTCCCGGGTACCTCGGCGGAGATCTTGGACGACGAGGTGCGGCGTCTGATCTCACCCGGCCGTATCACTACCGCGCAGTGGATCGAGGTCATCACGACGGCGCACCGCCTCGGTATCCCGACCACGGCCACCATCATGTACGGGCACGTGGAGACGAACCGCCACCGCGCAGCGCACCTCTCGCTCATCCGCTCGATCCAAAAGGAGACCGGCGGCTTTACCGAGTTCGTCCCCTTGAGTCTCGTGCACAGTGAAGCGCCGATGTACCGCAAGCGGCTCATCCCCGGGCTCCGACCGGGCGCGACCGGGGCGGAAGTGGTGAAGATGCACGCGATCGCGCGCATCATGTTGTATCCCTACGTCCGGAATATCCAAGTCTCATGGGTGAAGGAGGGGCCCAAGCTGGCACAGTGGTGCCTCGATGCCGGTGCCAACGACCTCGGCGGGACGCTCATCAACGAGAGTATCTCGACGGCAGCCGGTGCCACGTACGGCCAGTTGGTCCCGCCGCGCGAGCTCCGGCGCTGGATCCGCGACGCAGGTCGCATACCGGCCGAGCGCACGACGCTGTACGAGCTACGCACGCCCCTGACCGACGACGACCCGCCGCATCCCTTGGACGAGGCAGCGGAGCACCCGGAGCGCTTCGGCTCCTACTTCGAGCTGATCCGCGACGAGCGGTTCTCTTTCCGCAAGCACTACCGTATCACGCTGCAGCAGGTGACCGCGGCGTCCGCCTCTGAGGTGTGAGGGCTGCCGTCAGCGGTGCGTCAGCGGGTCGTACACCAGCCCTTGGCGCCACTCTCCCGGATTGCGAGCGACGTGTTCTGCCCAGTAGTCGGCGACCTCCCGCCCGGTCGCGACCCAGACGTGTGGATACGAGAGAATGTGCTCGATGAGTCGTTCCCACATGAGGATACGGCCTGGTCGACCGATGAGTTCGGGATGCATGGTGAGGTTGAACAGCCCTCCGAACCGATAGATCCCCTGGAACTCCTCGACCCAGGCCTGAAAAGCGTGCTGTGCCGGCAGGAGCGGGCGCGACCCGGCCCCGGTGCGAAAGAGGAAAAACGGGGCATCGTCGAGGAGCCACTGGACCGGGAGCTCGATCAGGTTCGTTTCCGGGTGCTGCCACGGAAGGAAATGGCTCATCAAGTTCGACGAGTAGCGGAAGCCGTATTCCGACAGGAGCGCGAGGGTGCGCGGTGTCAGCTCCCAGTACGGGGCACGATACCCGAGCGGCGCTGTTCCCGTCACGCGGTGCAGCGCTTCGATGCCGCGCTCCAACACGCGTCGTTCCTCCGCCTCGTCCAATCCGGTGACAGCTTCGTGGAGATACCCGTGGTGCGCGACCTCGTGACCTTGGTCGACGATCGCAGCGACGACATCGGGATGATGCTCGGCCACCCAGCCGGGGACGAAGAAGGTCGCCTTGAGGTCGAATCGTCGCAGCACGTGGAGAAGGAGCGGGACGCCGACCCGAGCGCCGTAGGTGCCTTGTGAGAGCAGCCCGATGCGGTCGCGGTGCTCGAGCGTACCAGCCAGCCAGAGCGTCTCGGCGTCGACGTCGAATGTGAACATCACGGCACACTGCGCGCCGTTGTACCAGCGTCCCATCGCTCTCCCTCCCCTGCGACGATCGGTTTCCGTGACTCTATCCTAGCAGGTCCTCGCCCCTCCAGCGTTGCTGCCATCGAGGAGCGGAGGGATCGGGTAGCGACGCCTGGAGCGCCGGCACCCGGCAGCGTGGCTCTCTCGGCGAGGGGCCCGAGCGTGCGGGCGCACCATGGGTATCTTGGTCTGTACGCTGCCGGCGGAGGTTGCGTGGAGTCACCCGGCTCCGGTAGCTTTGCCCGGTGGGGGCGGCGATGGTCGAGGATGGGCGCACAGCGCCGCTAGTCGAGGGGGAGGCGGATCGATCGTCGAGCGCTGCCTCCGGCGGCCTCCTCGAAGCGTTGCTCGTCTACCGACCGTATCGTCACCTCTGGTTTTCTAGTGTCACGACCCAGATCGGCCAGTGGATGCTCCAGGTGGCCACCGCCTGGTTGATGCTCGAGCTTACGCATTCCGGGCTGTGGGTCGGCCTCCTGGGGTTCGCCAGCGGGATGCCGTTCCTCGTGGTCGCTGCACCAGCCGGTGCCCTGAGCGAGCGGATCGATCGGCGGGCGCTCTTGCTGATCTGTCAAGGGGGAGCCCTCGCGGTCAGTCTCGTCCTAGCGCTGCTCGTCCTCGCTGGGCGTGTCAACCCGTGGATCCTCATCCTCGCCACGCTTTTGAACGGGTCGCTTCTGGCAGCGAACAACGCTACCCGCCAGGCCGTGCTTCCACGCTATGTCCCGAGAGCTGCGCTGCAGAACGCAGTGGCCCTGCTCTCAGCCGGTATGAACACGACCCGCATCGTGGGGCCGTCGCTGGCAGGGCCGATGGTGGCGACCCTCGGGGTCGGGGGAACCTTGCTCGTGCAGGCTGGTTTTCTGGGGCTGGCACTGCTCAATACCACGCGCCTACCGCGGACACCCCCGGACGGTGGAGCGCGTTCCTCGTTCCTCGTCGACCTAGCCGCGGGGATCGCGTATGTCCGGCGCGCGCCGGTGGTGTCGACGCTCATCGCGCTCGCGAGCATCCCGACGATTCTCGTCTTCCCGTATCTCCAGCTGTTGCCGGTCTTCGCTCGCGAGATCCTCCACGTCGGGCCAGCCAGCCTCGGGCTGCTGTATACAGCCGGGGGCGCGGGCGCTCTGGCTGGCTCGCTTTTCGTCGCCAGCGTTCGCTCTTTGCGCCGGCGCGGGGTGACCATGGTCGCCGTCATCGTCGTCTACGGTGTCGTCGTCGCAGCCTTCACGTTGATCCACTGGTTGCCGTTCGTCCTCTGTTGCTTGTTCGTCGCCGGGTTCCTGGGCTCCAGCTACATGGCATTGAACAACGCCCTCCTGCACCTCGCCGTCGCGGACGAGGTGCGGGGGCGCGTGATGGGGCTCTACATGGTGACATGGGGATTTATGCCGCTGGGTGCGCTGCCGATGGGCGCACTCGGCGACCTCATCGGCATCGACCGATCGGTGCTACTCGGAGCGCTGGCGAGTTCACTGCTCTCCCTGCTCCTGGCCTGGCGTGTCCCCGCCGTGCTGCGGCTGCGCTGAGGCAACCGGGACGACCGGCTGGCCGGGTTCACCGAGCGCGAGGCGTTCCGCCAGGTAGCCACGAAGCGAGGCCTCGTCGTCAGACGGAGCCTCCTCGGTCCGCCAGATGCCGGGTTCGATCTCGTAGGTAGCGAGCCGGCCGTCGATCCCGAGGAAGAGGATGCGGTCACCGGCCAAGTACTGGATGTAGTCGTAAGTCCAACCGGTCAAGCGGGCACCGGTCGCCGTGTAGAGGGGGTGATAGGCGCCGTCGATCGGTTGGTCGTCGACGAAGATCTCGCGCGCGGCGACGAGCCCAGGGTGGTCAGCGATCAGTTCCGCAGTCACGCGGTAGATCATCGGGTATTTTCCAGCCCGCTGGTGCGGACAGGTCGCGTGATCTCCGTGACGCAGGCGTGGTGCGGGGACAGCGAACAGCAACCGGCGGATCGCTTCAGCTGGGTCGTGCTGGAGGAGTTTTCCGAGCGTCAAGCGGACGCTCTGTCCGACCGTAAAGACGGGAGCGTCTTCCTCGCCGATCCAGAGCGTGCCGAGGCTGTCGGCAGGCTCGGTCGCATAGAGGCGACAGGAGACGCGACGCGTCACGAGAAAACGGTCCCAGCCGTGCTCCGGGTGATAGACAGGCAGGACGTCGATGCCCGAAGAGGTGTAGCGGCTGCCGACGATGGCTGCCGCCAGGATCCACGTGAGCGCGTAGGCTAGCCGGTTCGGCGTCGCGAGTTCCGGAAACTCGGGATGATCGACTGGAATCGTCTGGGGATCCAGTTCTCGGTAGTGGCCGACTGCCCGGTGGATCGCCATCACGAGTTTTGGGTCAGCGACGACACTCATCGAACCTTCCTCCCCTAGACTGGTCACGTGCCTCGTCACCTTCCACCGGCCGCCGTCCGGTTATACTGAGACGGCGGCCTGTCGCCGCGCAGCATACCACGCGCAAGGAAGGAGCCGTTGCGATGGACGAGCGCTGGCATGCCAGGTGGTCGAGGCGTGGACGCATCGCAGCCGCTGCTGAGCGGCCTCCCCGTGTACCTCCGGAAGGAATGATCTCGTTCGTTTACGGTGATCCGGACTGGGACACGTTACCGTTGGAGGAGATGGCGCTAGCGGCGGAGTTTCTCGCTGAGAACCAGCGGCGCGACGCGCTCGGATACCAGAACTTGATCCGGCCGGACGAACTGAACGAAGCGCTCGCCCAGAAGCTGGCTCGCGACCAGGGTATGCATGTATCTCCCGAGCAGATCCTGGTGACGCTCGGGTCGAGCAACGGCCTCGGGATCATCTGCGACGCGCTCCTCGATCCGGGAGACGTGGTGCTCATCGATGCCCCGGCCTGGATGGGTGCGACCAGTATGTTCAAGCTCGCCGGGGCAGAGCTCGTCGGTATTCCGGTCGACGAGTACGGCATCGACCCGGACGCTGTCGCGGCGGCGCTCGATCGGCTGGCCCGCGAGGGACGGGAACCGAAGTTCCTGTACACCTTGCCGACGTTCCAGAACCCGGCTGGCGTGGAACTTACCCTGGAACGACGGCGGGGTTTGGCTCAGCTGGCCGATGAGCGAGGATTGCTGATCGTCGAAGACGACGCGTACTACGAGTTGCGTTTCCGCGGCACCTATCCGCCGACGCTCTACAGTCTCGCGCAGCCCGGGAACGTCCTGTACTGTGGCACGCTCTCCAAGACGATCGCTGCCGGGCTGCGGCTGGGCTATGTGGTGGGACCGGCACCGATCGTCGCCACCCTGGCCCGTGCACGCATCGATGCCTTGCGCAACAGCTTCACGGCTGCACTGGCTGACTGGTACATCAGGACCGGTCGGTATCACGCGCATCTGGCCCAGCTCCGTGAACTCTATCGGCAAAAGTGCGAACGGATGCTGGCAGCGCTCGAACGCGAAATGCCGGAAGGTGTCGAGTGGACGCGACCGAACGGTGGGTTCTTCATCTGGGTAACGCTGCCGGAGGGGTTGAGTGCGACGCAGCTCTTGACCGTTTGCCGCGAGCGCCGGGTGGACTTCATCCCCGGACCAGCGTTCTTCGGCGACGGCAGCGGGGACAGGCACTTCCGGCTTTCCTACAGTGCTGTCACGCTCGAGCAGATCGACGAAGGGATCGCCCGGCTCGCTGAAGTGGTACGCCAAGCGCTGGCCGGTGAACTGGAGCCGGCACCGACGGCCGGCTAGGCGGATGGAGCGGGCGTGCCCGTCCTCGTGATTCCTCAGCGCTTAGGCCGCTTGGACCTGCCGGAGGTGCGTCGACTCGTCGGGCGAGCCAGAGTGGCGACGGCGTCGATCGCCTGATCCAGGTACGGTTCGATGGTGTCGGCTGCCAGTTCCGGCCCGAGCCGGCTTTCTAGCCAACGGACTGCGTCGGCGATGGTCCGAGCCTCGATCGGTCGGCCAGCAGCACCGAGCGCCACGGCGACGCGGAGCAGGACGCGATCGGAGTGGCGCTCACCGAGGATACGGCGTACCCGTCCGATCAGTTCCCGCTGCGCTGCTGGATGGGCTGGTTTCCCCTCGAGCGCTAGGTAGGCTCCCAGTTCTCTCCAAAGGTCAGCGTTGCGGTGCTGGCGCGCCGAACGCTCGCCCTGTTCGATCGTTTTGACGATACGAGCGACCTCCTCGGCCGTGACCGGTCGTCGGCGCTGCTCGAGTGCCGCGATGACGGGCATCACCTGCCGCGGTGAGGCGCGGAAACCAGCAGCGCGGCGGACGGCTTGTAGAAAGGCGCGGTCGATCGCTCGTTCGTCTCCAGCGTTCTCCATCGTGCGTGCTCCAAACCCTCTCAGCGACTCCTGCGACAGTGTACGGGATGGCGCGAGTGGTGACGAGACGCACCGGTGCCCTCGTGTACGGGAGAGGAAGGGATGTAGAGTCTGGCGTTATACTGCGCGCGGGAGGAGGGTCGGTCATGACTCGCTCGGAACGGGCGGCGACCTACGCACAGTACAGTTTTTGGTTGGAGACATCGGGCGATGACTTGACGCCGCGGCCGGCGCTCGAGGGTGTGGTAGAAGCCGATGTCGCCATCCTCGGGGCGGGCTTTACCGGACTGTGGACGGCCTACTATCTCTTGGAGCGGGAGCCGAGCATCAAGGTCATCGTCCTGGAGCAACGGATCGCCGGGTTCGGTGCCTCAGGGCGCAACGGCGGGTGGCTGTATCCCGGCTTTCCTTTGTCGCTCGGTGAGCTGGCGCGGCGCTACGGTGCTGAGACTGCGCGCGCCGTCCATTACGCGATGCGCCAGACGGTGGACGAAGTGGAGCGCGTCCTGGAGCAGGAAGGGATCGATGCGCAGTTCCATCGGGGTGGCGTGCTGCGGTTAGCGCGTGGCTGGCATCAGCTGCCAGCGTTAGAAGAGACCGCTCGGACGCTCGAGCGGCTCGGAATCACCGATTATGCCGAGTGGCTTTCGGCGGAAGAGGTGCGCGAGCGTGTCCGGGTCACTGAGGTCGTCGCCGGTCTCTACTCGCGGCAAGGAGCGGTGGTCCACCCGGGTCGACTGGTCCGCGGCCTGGCACGAGCCGTCGAGCGGCGGGGTGGGACCATCTTCGAGGAGAGTCCGGTCACCGAATTCCGGGGCGGGCGGCGACCCTTCTTCCGCACTCCGAAGGGCGAAGTGCACGCGCGGGTGCTCGTGCTGGCTGGTGAGGCGTACCTGTCGCAGCTTCCCTCCCTGCGTCGCTCCCTGATTCCGATCTACTCGCTCATCGTGTTGACCGAACCGCTCCCTCCGCACGTCTGGGAGGAGATCGGCTGGGGGAACCGCGAACTCTTGTCCTCGCAGCGGCTGACCGTGGACTACCTGCAGCGTACCGCCGACGGACGCATCATGTTCGGCGGGCGTGGTGCTCCGTACCACTTCGGATCGCGGATCACCGACGCGTTCGACCGGCACGAGCCGACGCACGAGATGCTCCGCCAGATGTGCTACGAGTGGTTTCCCGTCTTGCGCCTGCACGGTGTGCGGTTCACCCACGCCTGGGGTGGGCCGCTCGGGGTACCGCGCGACTGGATGCCGACGATGCGTTACGACCCAGGGAGCGGGATCGCGATCGCCTGTGGCTACACCGGTCAGGGGGTGGCGACTGCCAACCTGGCCGGGCGCATCTTGGCCGACCTGATCACTGGCTGCGAGAGTCCACTGACGCGCCTGCCGATGACCAAGCACCGCATCCGTCCCTGGGAACCAGAACCGTTGCGCTGGCTGGGCGTTCGCTACGTGCAGAAGGCGCTGGAGGGGCTCGACCGGCGGGCAGAGCGCACGGGGCGACCGCCGACCGGGCGGACCCTCGCTGAGCGCTTCGCTGCACACTGAGTCGCAAGGTGCCCCGGAAGGCGGAGGGAGCCCGCGCCGCGGTTCGACAGGGGGTGGCGAGGTCGGACATGTGCGCTGCTGAGCCCTCGTGCTCACCGCTGGTTTGGGTTCGGACGCTACCTCGGGGTACTGTCGCCACAGGCCGCCGGGTGCTACACTCTGGCTCAAGCTACAGAGACCACACGAAAGCGAGAACGTGAAAGCGGGTCCGGTGAGATGGCGATGACGGTTCCGGCTTCGCCGCTTTCGGGGCATCCAGGACCGGTACGACGACGCACCAGGCGTGTCCTTTCCTGGCCTCTCGTCGCTGTCCTGCAGCTCGTTCGGGTCCTTCTGCGCAAGGTCCTCTGGATCGCCCTCCGGTCGTTGCGCCTGGCCTGGCGGCACCTGCTGATCACGGTGGTCGTCGCTCTGGGTGCCTATTACGCGTATCGTGCTCTGGCACCGTCTCCGTTCGAACGGGCCGATGAGCCTCCGGTCCAGGCTGTACCGGTCATCGCGCCGCCTGCGAGTGTCCGCGCCTATCTGGACGCACAGCGGGAGTTCGACGCGGAGCGGATGTGGCAGACGCTCAGTCCGGACGCCAAGGCCCGGCGATTGGCCAGTGGTGAGACGTTGGCGAGCTTCCGCCGCTCGCTCGAGCTACTGCAGGAACAGGGCTACTCCTTCGGGGAGAGTCTCTACGTCGGCGGATACAGGTTGCCCGACGGGCAAGCCTATTACTTTTACGTCACCGAGATCCGCAACGCGATCGATCAGCGTGCTCTCGTCTATCAAATCTTCTGGGTCGACAGCGATGGGCTCATCTTCCTCGTCGACACGCCGCAGTTGCAGTGAGGACGGATGACCATGAGCGGCCAGACACAGACGTTGCCGAAGGCGCGAGAACGGCGTCGCTACTGGGACGACCTCGAGCAACAGATCGACGACGTCATCGTCGGTATCGGGGAACTCGTGCGCACGCATTTCCGGGGGCTGCTGACGCTGGCCGCGCTGGCCTACGCCTTCTATACCTGGGCGTGGCCAGCCCGTGCCACCTGGGGTCCCAACGTCCTCACGGTCCTCTTCGCACTCTTGTATATCGCTTTTGCAATCATGTTCGTCATCGTCCAGTTCGCTGCCATCTTCTGGTTTCTCGGTCGAGGGCGCACCTACTGGATCAAGCCGGGTGAGACGGGGGTGAGTTTCGCCGACTACAAGGGCAACCCGGAGGTGCTGGAGAGCGCGCGCCGCATCGTGACCTTGCTCAAGGGGATCAAAGAGTTCAAGGAAATGGGGGGCGAGGCGATCCGCGGCCTCTTGCTGGTCGGTCCTCCGGGGACAGGGAAGTCGTATCTCGCACAGTGCATATCGACCGAGGCGAACGTGCCTTTCGGCTACGCGAGTGCGCCGTCCTTCCAGAACATGTTCTTCGGCGTGAGTAACCTCCGGATCATGATGCTGTACCGGAAGGCGCGCAAGCTGGCGAAGAAGTACGGTGCCTGTATCCTCTTCATCGACGAGATCGACGCGATCGGCCAAGCCCGCGGCGGACGATACGCAGGCGGCGGGTTCATGGGGCCGCTCTTCGGCTGGGGCGGGAGCGCTATGCTGAACGAACTCTTGCTCCAGCTCGATCCGCCGCCTCAAGAGGTGACGTTGATCGGGCGGATCCTGCGCTTGCTCGGCCTCCGCAAGGGCCGGGCCGAGCTCCCACCGGTGTTGACGATCGCGGCGACGAACTTGCCCGACGCGCTCGATCCGGCGCTCCTGCGGCCCGGCCGGTTCGACCGCAAAATCGTCGTCGACTTGCCCAACGCCGAAGGGCGACGCGAAATCATCGAGTACTACCTGAGCAAGGTCAAGCACGATCCGAACATCCCGATCGACTACATGGTCCACGACACGATCGGCTACACACCGGCGGCTATCCGCTACGTCATCAACGAAGCGGTCATCCACGCACACTTCGAGGGGCGCAACTACATCACTTACGAGGACTTCACAGCAGCGCGGGAGACGCACGAGCTGGGGCTGCGCCAGCCGATCCGGACGATGTCGTACGAGGAGCGGCGGCGGATCGCCTACCACGAGGCAGGGCATGCACTAGCGCAGTATCTCTTGCAACCGAAAGAGCGCGTCGTCAAGGTGTCGATCATCCGCCGCGGCGAGGCTCTCGGCTTTTCGGCGACCAAGCCCACGGAGGAACGCTTCACGAAGACGCGCGAGGAGCTGCTCGCCTCGATCCAGGTGGCTCTGGCGGCGCGCGCTGCGGAAGAGTTGTTCCTCGGAACGCAGATGACCGGTGCGACGAACGACCTGGCCCAGGCGACCCATCTGGCGAACCTGATGGTCTCGGCGTGGGGCATGGACGGCTCGTTGTACAGCGCCCTCACCTACAACCAGATGGTTCCCGACCTGTACCGAAAGCAGCGCATCGAACGCCTGTTACAGCATCAGTTCCTGAACGTCAAGCGACTCCTCGAAGCGAACCAGGATGCTGTCCATGCGATCGCCGAAGCCTTGCTCGAGCGGGACGAGCTGAACGAGCAACAGCTGCGCGAAGTTCTCTCCAGGTTCCAACTCGTCGTGCCGCCGCCCCTACCAGAGCCGGAAGAATCGCTCGAGGCGCGGCAGCAGGAGGAGCGCGCGCTGCTCGCGACGGTCGACGGAACGGCAGAACGCTCGCCGAACGAAGTGATACTGGTCGGTGACGGAGAACAGAACGACGGCGAACGGCGCGAGCTCGGGTAACCGCCGGGCATGCTGGGTAGGGAATCCGCTGTGAGGTCCGTCCGCGTCTAACCGAGCAAGATCGTGGCGAGCCAGGCAGCCGCAGCAGTCGTCCACTGCTCCAGGTGCGTGAAAGCGACGTGATTGGCGCGCCTCAAGAACAGAAGGCGTTTGGGGCCGCCAGCCGCGCGATAGAGGCGGAGCGATTCCTGCGGAGGGACGACCAAGTCATTGCCGGCGCCGACGACGAACAGCGGGGTGTGGAGACGCGGTGCGACGTCGGTGAGTGCCAACGCTGGGGCCAGCCGGTCGAGTTCCTCGGGCGCAACGCCAGCGGCGAAGGCAACGTCGCGCCGGACCAGTTCGCCCAGGGCATCCACGTACCTGCGCGGGTCGAAAGGGGCAGTCACCGAAACGGTTGCCGCGAAAGCGGGTACCGCTGCGGCGACTTGGACCGCGTAGGCGCCGCGGAGGCTCACGCCGAGGAGAGCGATTCGCCGTGCGTCGACACCCGGTAACCGCTGGGCGGCCTCGACGATCGCCCACCCGACGTCTTCTTGACCGGGAGCGGCGGGAACCAGCTCGGCAACTTCGCCACTTCCTGGGGTGTCGAGTGCGAGCACGGCCAGGCCGCGGTCCACGAACGGCCGTGCCCAGCCGATCATCTCCTCTTTCGTCGTGCTGGCGCCGTTGAGAAACACGACGAGCGGCGCCTGCCTGTCGCTGGGAGCGCACAGGTACCCGGGTAGGGTCAGACCGCGCCAGGGGACCTCGACAGGGCGGATCGGGGGATCGAGGTTCGGGGCGGCGACACGGTAGAGACGGGCTGCGATGGTGTAGAGAAGCTGCCGGCGTCCCAGGTCGTCGAAAACCATGACGTGCCCGAAGTGATAGCACAAGGCAGCGATCCGCTGCAGTTCCGCGGCGGCGCGCAGCTCTCCGGCAAGCGCACGCTCGTGCGCGGCGAGCAAGTAGTGGTGGGCAGTGCGGACCCAGGCCCGTGGCCAGTCCTGTAAGCGGCGGATCCGCCGCAACGTGCCCGCGAGCGTCCGCGGATGGATCCCGGCGAGCAGGAAGCGATACCGCGCCGGAGAGGAGAGCACGGCAGCGCTGGCCAAGCGCACCGCCGCGTCGATCGCAGCCAGGGGCAGTCGATTGACGAGGAGAAACCGGAGACCGACTGAACGCACTAACTCGAACACCGCCACCTCCCGGGGAAGGATAGCGCGGGCCGGTTCGTTCCGCTCCTCTCCGGTTCCGGACGAGCCCGCGTTTTCCTCGATGTCGAGTAGGAGCGACCGTGCGCAGTGGCTCCGAGGCCCGGCGAGGGTTGCGCGTCGGACTCGCTCGTCCGGCGGGAACTGGGCGCGACCGGGAGCTCTCGAGCCTAGTACTTCAGTATCTCCCTTGGCTAGTACTAACGGGTGCTCTCGTGCAGGACGAAAGGGCATAGATCTGTCGAGCCTCGCGTTACGTACACTCCTACAGGAAAGATCTGCACGTTGGACAGCGGAACCCTCTCGGTCGGATGAGCGTCGACCAGAGGCCGCTGTTCTTGTTTGCTGGGGCGAACTTCCCGGCCAACGCCGAGCCGAACCGCATCGGCGAGGTTCGTTTCCACCTTTCACAACTCGAGAGACCGCTCGGAAACCCGCGTAGCGCCGGGCATCGTGCTCGACATCGCTCGGAGGGGAGGTGCCAATCACCGATGGAGGCAGAACCGTTCGGGGCGGCAGCGATGGGAAAGGAGCGGACACCGGTCATGGACCTGTTGGAACGCTTGGAACGCTACCGAGCCGAAGAAGCGCAGCTGCACTGGGAGGGGACGTTCGCCGACTACTTCCAGCTGGCGGTCGCCAATCCACAGATCGCGCAGCTGGCGCATGCCCGAATCTACAACATGATCATGGACGCCGGTGTGGAACAGCTTCCGGACGGTCGCGTACGGTACCGGTTCTTCGCCGACGAAATTTTCGGGCTCGAGAAGCCGCTCGAACAGATCGTGGAGTATTTCCGCTCGGCAGCGCAACGGCTGGAAGTACGGAAACGGATCTTGCTCCTCATGGGCCCGGTGGGCGGGGGGAAGTCGACGATCGTGGCCAAGCTCAAACGCGGGCTGGAGCAGTACACGCGCACCGAGCGGGGGGCGGTGTACGCCATCAAGGGCTGTCCGATGCACGAGGAGCCGCTGCACCTCGTACCGGAACCGCTCCGCGACGAGCTGTATCGCGAGTACGGTCTCTACATCGAGGGGGAGTTGTGTCCGTGGTGCCGGTACCAGCTGGAGGACGCGCCCCGAGACGAGACGCATCCCTGGAGCCGTCCGGGCCGCCCGTTCAGCGGGCGGCACGAAGACGTGCCGGTCGTGCGTATCGTGTTCTCCGAAAAGCATCGTGTGGGGATCGGCACCTTCACCCCCTCGGACCCCAAGAGTCAAGACATCGCTGAACTGGTGGGGAGCATCGACCTTTCGACCATCGGTGAGGTGGGTTCGGAGTCCGACCCACGCGCCTACCGTTTCGACGGTGAGCTGAATATCGCCAATCGCGGCCTCGTCGAGTTCATTGAGATGCTCAAGGTCGACGAGCGGTTCTTGTACGTGCTCCTCACGCTCTCTCAGGAGCAGAGCATCAAGACTGGTCGCTTCCCGATGATCTATGCTGACGAGGTCGTGATCAGTCATACCAATGAGCACGAATATAACGCCTTCGTGGGAAACAAGCGGAGCGAGGCGTTGCAGGATCGCATCATCCTCGTCAAGGTCCCCTACAATCTCCGTGTCTCCGATGAGGTCAAGATCTACCAGAAGCTGCTCAGGCAGAGCGGTATCCGCGACGTTCACATCGCTCCCGGCACGCTGGAGACGGCTGCGACCTTCGCCGTCCTCTCCCGGCTGGAAGAGAGTCGACGTGCCGGGATGACACTCATGAAGAAGCTCAAGCTCTACGATGGTCAAGTCGTCGAGGGCTATACGCCACAGGATGTGAAGGAATTACAGGAAGAGGCCACGCGTGAGGGAATGGACGGCGTGTCGCCCCGTTACGTGATCAATCGCATTTCAGCGGCGATCGTGCGGGAAGGCACACGGTGCATCAATGCGATCGATGTCCTCCGGAGTCTCCGCGACGGCTTGGAGCAACACACCGGTATCACGCCGAAGGAGCGCGAGCGTCTGCTGAACCTCATCGCCGAAGCACGCAAAGAATACGACGAGTGGGCGAAACGCGAGGTGCAGCGCGCCTTCGTCTACTCCTTCGAGGAGCAGGCACGCACCCTGTTCAACAACTATCTCGACAACGTCGAAGCGTACGTCAACCGGACCAAGGTGATCGATCCGATCACCGAGGAGGAGCTGGATCCGGACGAACGGTTGATGCGCTCGATCGAGGAACAGATCGGCATTCCGGAGAGCCAGAAGCGGCAATTCCGCGAGGAGCTGCTGATCAAGCTCTCGGCGATGGCTCGCCGCGGGCAGCCGTTCGATTACACCTCGCACGACCGCTTGCGGGAGGCGATCGAGCGGAAGCTCTTCGCAGACCTGCGCGATGTCGTCAAAATCACCACCTCGACCAAAACACCTGATCCGGAGCAGCTGCGGCGGATCAACGAGGTCGTCGACCGTCTGGTGCAGCATCACGGCTATTGTCCCGTGTGTGCGAACGAGCTCTTGAAGTACGTCGGGGCGCTCTTGAGTCGCTGAAGGAAACCGGCTGCACGGGAGGTGCGGCGATGTTCACGCTGGCGATCCGACGCGACGACTGGTCGCTGCACCGCAAGGGCGCGATCGACCAAGCGCGCCACATGGAAAAGGTGAAGGAGGCGATCAAGCGCAACCTGGCCGACATCGTCAGCGAACAATCGATCGTCACTGCCGATGGCAAGCGGCTCGTCCGGATACCGATCCGGGTACTGGAGGAGTACCGGTTCCGGTTCGATCCGGAAGCTGGTCGGCAGGTCGGACAAGGGACGGGCGAAACCAAGGTCGGCGACGTCGTCGGGCGCAGCGGCAGACGCGGTGACCGAGGGATGGGACCGCAGGCCGGCGACGAACCGGGCATCGATTATTACGAGGCTGAACTGACTATCGACGAGCTCGGTGAGCTCATCTTCGAGGACTTGGCGCTCCCGAATCTTGAGCCGAAGCGACTGCGCGAACTCCAGTCGGAGACGGTGCGGTTCACCGATATCCGGAAGCACGGCCCCTTCGCCAACCTGGACAAGCGGCGCACCCTGCGTGAGAACCTGCGGCGCAACGCGCGGCGAGGTTGGCCGCGCATCGGGGACTTCGCCAACGAGGACCTTCGGTTCAAGACGTGGGAACGCGACGTCAAGCACGAGTCGAATGCTGTGGTCATCGCCATGATGGACGTCTCCGGCTCGATGGGGACCTTCGAAAAGTATGTCGCCCGCGCCTTCTACTACTGGATGGTGCGCTTCTTGCGCACCAAGTACGACCGCGTCGAGATTCGGTTCATCGCGCACCACGCGGAGGCGAAAGAAGTCAGCGAAGAGGAGTTCTTCACCCGCGGGGAGAGCGGGGGCACGCGGGCGAGTACAGCCTACGAGCTGACGCTGCGGATGATCAGGGAACGGTATCCGCCCGACTCCTGGAATATCTATCCCTTCCATTTCTCGGACGGCGACAACTGGCCATCCGACAACGAGCGTTGCCGCGAGCTGGTCGAGGAACTGCTGGCTTGTGTGAACCTCTTCGGATACGGCGAGATCCGGCAGGGGCGCTACGCGTACCAGAGCACGCTGATGCATACGCTGCAGCGTATCGGCCATCCCAAGCTGGTGACGGTGACCATCAGCGACAAGACCGACGTGTACCATGCACTGCGCCGCTTCTTCGGCCCGGAGCTCGAGCAGGAGGTGGCCCGTGCGTGAGATGACGCCGAGTCTCGTCCGCGAGCTGGAACGGCGGATCGAACGCATCTGGGACATCGGGCAACAGCTCGGGTTGCGTCCCCTGCCAGTACACTTCGAGATCGTTCCCGCGACGGTCATGTACGAGATCGGGGCCTATGGTTTACCCGGCCGCTTCTCGCATTGGACGCATGGGAAGGCATACCAAGTACAGAAGACACTCTACGATTATGGCCTCAGCAAGATCTACGAACTCGTCATCAACGGGAATCCCTGCTACGCGTTTCTCTTGGAGACGAATACGTTGCTACAGAATACGCTCGTCGCTGCACATGTGATGGCTCATGCCGACTTCTTCGCAAAGAACGCGTATTTCGCCGAGACCCGGCGCGACATGCTCGACATCGCTGCCCTCCACGCTGAGCGGATCGAACAGTACGAGTTCACACACGGGAAGCTGGAGGTCGAGCGACTCCTCGATGCTGTCTTGGCGATCCAGGAGCACGTCGACCCGAGTGCGACTGAAGCGGCTGGCCCTCCGCCGGCTCCGCAGGTGAGCCGTGCGTCGTCACCCTACGATGACCTCTGGAGACTGGACCAGCGACCGGGCGGTCAGCAGGGGCCGGAGGAGAGCCTCGCACGCCGGACGTCGCTGACACCCAACGAGCCAGTTCGGGACCTCTTGTGGTTCATCCATGAGTATTCGCCAGTGCTGGACGACTGGGAGCGGGACGTCGTCGCGATCGTGCGAGCCGAGATGCTGTACTTCCTTCCACAGATCCGCACGAAGGTACTCAATGAAGGCTGGGCGACCTTGTGGCACGCCAGGATCCTGCACGAACTCGACCTGCCACTGGACGAACATATCGAGTTCGCTCGTCTGCACGCGGCTGTTTTGCAGCCGGCTGGACGACGTATCAATCCGTACCTCCTGGGGTGGGAACTGCTCTGCGACATCGAGCGCCGGTATGGCTTCGAGACGCTCTTTCTGGTCAGGGAGGTCGAGTCCGATGTCTCGCTCGTACGGAACTATTTGACGGAAGAACTGGTCGAGCGCTTGGATCTCTACCTGTACGAGCGGCGGGGTGACGAGTTCGTCGTCGTCGACAAGGACTGGGAAGCAGTGCGCGACCGCCTGACGAACGAACTCGGCGGGAATCACATTCCGGTCATCGTCGTCGAGGACGGTGACTATGCCGGGAACCGCGAGCTGTACCTCCGGCATATCTGGGATGGTCGTCCCCTCGATCTCCCCTGGGCTGAAAAGACGCTGGAACACGTCTACCGGCTCTGGGGACGCCGCGTGTGGCTGGAGACACGGGAGCCGGAGGGGAACGAATCGCTCGTCCTCAGTTTCCATCCTCGTGAGGGGCATCGCCGCCACTCGTAACGTCTGCTCGCAGGCAGCAGTCGCTAGAGACGAGTCAGGCCGGACCCCACAGGAGCAGGCTCACGATCGTGCCGAGAGCGAGGTACGAACCGTAGGGAAGATACGTCGTTCGTCCTGCGTGGCGGCGTACGAGGGACCAGAGTGCTGCCACCGCCGCCAACGTCATGCCGACGAGGAGCGCGGGAAGAAGGTGCAGCGCCCCGGTCATCGCACCGATGAGCGCAGCCAGGACGATGTCGCCGCTCCCGAGTGCCGGGCGGCGATAGAGTAGCCGACCGAGCGCGTAGAAGGCGCTGAAGAGGACGCCCGCGGTGAGCATGCCGATCGCCGCGAAGAGGAACGACCGCGGCGAAGCGAGCAGCGCGAGGAGCAGGGCGAGCCCGAGACTGGGGAGGACCGTCACGAGGTAGATGAGATGGTGAACCCAGTCGATGCGTGCGATGAGTAGGAGGAGAAGCGCGAAGAAGGACACGCGGAAGATGTCCAGCGGCGCGGAGGGGAAGTAGCGGAGCCAGACGAGCACGAGCGTCGAGGCACTGAGGATCTGGATGACGAGTTGAGACCGTGGCGACCACTGGCAGATGCTGCACCGGCGCGGCACGAGCCAGCTCGACCAGCCTCGTCGGGAGCCGCACGCTGGGCACGTCGGCGGTGAGAGGAGCGGTTCGCTCGTCGGAAGCCGCAGTGCGGTGACCTCGACGAGTCCGCCGAGCAGAAAGCCAGCGACTGCCACGAGCGGTAGTGCGGCGATGACCGGTGTCAAGCTCTTCCCCTTCCCGACCGGCGAGAGGCACCTCAACGCTCTCGGAGCGTATCAGGAAAGGGGAGATCGGCCGGTCACCCGTTGGTACCGAACCGGCGCGCGCGGGCTTCCTGCGCTGCCTGCAGCATGAGATCGAACGGTGGCTCGGTGGAGAACCAGAGGCGGAACGATTCCGCACCCTGCGCGACGAGCATTTCCAGCCCGTCGAGCGTGGCCAAGCCACGCGCTCGAGCTGCCCGGAGCAGAGGAGTATCGCGATAGGTGAGGTCGTAGACGAGCGCATGCTGAGGGAGGGCTTCCAGCCATTCCGGAGGGATCGGGCTGGTCGAACCGTCCCAACCGACGCTGGTCGCGTTGATGAGAAGGTTAGTCGTCGCTAGCGTTTTCGTCAACCCGTCGTCGAGGGATGCCGCTTCAGCGCATCCGAACTCGCTGACGAGGGCTTCGGCACGAGCCCGCGTGCGATTGGCGACCACGAGCCGGCGACAGCGAGCGTCGGTGAGGGCGACGAGGACCGCGCGGGCTGCACCGCCGGCACCGAGGATGACGGTGCGGAGCTCGGCAACCGGGATACCGCGGCGGGCGAGCGGGTAGAGAAAGCCGGGAATATCGGTGTTGTCTCCGATCAGTTCTCCGTTACGCCGGAGGACAGTGTTCACCGCGCCAGCTCGTTGGGCGCGGGGCTCCAAGCGATCCACTGCCCGCGCCACCGCCTCCTTGTGCGGTACCGTGACGTTGGCGCCGACGACGTCCGGAGAGCGGAGCGACTCCAGGCGATCGAGCAGCGCCTCGGGTGGGGTGGGCCATAGCTCGTAGCGAGCCGGGATACCCAGTGCATCCAGGGCAACCTGTTGGAAGACTGGTGAGAGGCTATGCTCGACCGGGTAACCGATCAGACCGACACGCATCGCGATCATCCACCGTGCTGTTCCCGGATATTCTGGACGTGTTCCTCGTAGGTACGTGCGAAGACGTGTGCTCCGCTCCCGTCGCCGCGGGTGACGAAGTAGAGATAATCGGTGTCGGCCGGCGACAAGGCGGCGCGGATCGCCGCGAGACCAGGGTTACAGATCGGCGTGGGTGGAAGTCCGGGGTTACGGTACGTATTGTAAGGACTGTTGACCGCGGCGAGGTCACGGACATTTTCCAGCGAGGGCCACCAGTCGCCTTCGGTGCCGAGCGCGTACTGTACGGTCGGATCCGCCTGCAGCAGCATGTTCTCCCGCAGGCGGTTGTAGAAGACGGAAGCGATGATCGGTCGTTCCTCCGGAACAGCAGCCTCGCGCTCGACGATCGAGGCGATGATCAACACCTGGTAGAACGGCCGACCGAGCCGCTCCGCCTCGGCACGCATCGAGGCGGGGACGCGGCGGTCGAAGTTGTCGAGAAGTGTCTGGACGATCTCCTCCGGGGTCGCGTCGATGCGGAACTCGTAGGTGTCGGGGAAGAGGAACCCCTCGATCGTCTGGTTGGGGAGGAGGTCGGCCAGGAAGGGGTAGCGTGCCTGCCACCGACTGGCGACCAAAACGTCGAGAAATTCTTTGGGATCGGAGAGGATGCCTGCTCGGACGAGTTCTTCGGCGTACTGCTCAGCGCGCCAGCCTTCGAGAAAGCGGACCTGCACCGTCTGCACACCCGGCGTCGTCGTCAGTGCGGTGATGATCTGGTTGACGGACATCCCGGTGTAGAGCGTGAAGTGGCCGGCGCGGATACGAGTGTCGGCGTTACTGAGGCGCACGCGGAGCTTGAAGTAGGTCGCGGAACGGATCAACCCTGCCTCTTCGAGACGCTCGGCGATCGAATCGATCGACTCGTTCGGCTGGACTTCGAAGGTGACCGGTGTGCCGATCGAACCGGTGGACGCTTCGAGTTGGCTCACCAGTGCTCGTTGGGCGGTCAAGACGATGATGGCGGCGAGAACCAGGACCGCAGCCAGCTTGAGCCCTTGTACCATGACGCGCAACACGAGTCTGAGCCTCCCGTCGGCGCGGGGCTGGACGTAAGAGAAAAGCGCGACCGGCGGTCAGTCTACCAGGGACGGAAAACGATGGGCAAGCGAAAGCCAGTGGTCGCGATCGTCGGTCCCACCTCGGTGGGCAAAACAGCGACAGCGATCCGCCTGGCGCTGGAGTTCGACGGCGAGGTGGTGTCGGTCGATTCGCGGTACTTGTACCGCGGTATGGATATCGGGACTGACAAGCCCTCGTTGGAAGAACGCCGGGGGGTTCCCCATCACCTGATCGACGT
>JBEPZP010000010.1:0-22052 GCA_041640735.1 Thermomicrobium sp. | reverse complement strand
ACGCACCGATCACGCACAGCGCGCCCTGTATCTGGTGGTTCCTGCGAGCAGCGTCGTCGCCCCGTCATGGTGATCCACCCGCGCTGTCCGGCACGAACCGGATGCGGCACGCCGCGCCCCGACAGACCCGGGTGATAGCCCGCGCGCTGTGCTGCCGCGACATGCGCGATCGTTGCGTTCACCAGGACGGACGTCTCCGTCCTACGTAGGCAGGCAGATGTGTCTCCTTCGCGGGTACGCCGCTCTTCGTCAACGCGTTCACCGACCCCGCGACCTTTCTGGCCGCCAACGGACTCACCTTACCCGTAGGTGCAGAGACCAGCTGATCCCGGCAGAAGAACGCTGCTACACACGCACTGGCTGCGCGCGCTCACCCACCGGCGCCACGGCACCGTCGCCGCCGGCCTGGGCCGAGGGCTGGAAGCGACGCAAGCGCAGCGAGTTCGTCACGACGAACACCGAGCTCATCGCCATGGCGAGACCAGCCAACATCGGGTTCAAGAACCCGAGTGCGGCCACCGGGATGAGTACGGTGTTGTAGGCGAAGGCCCAGAACAGGTTCCAGCGGATCGTCGCCAGGGTCCGTCGTGCCAGTTCGAGCGCCGCGAGCACCCCGCGCAGGTCCGGGCGCACCAACACCACGTCGCCGGCCTCGAGCGCGACGTCCACCCCGCTGCCGATCGCGATACCGACATCCGCCTGGGCGAGCGCCGGTGCGTCGTTGATGCCATCGCCGACCATGGCGACGACCTGCCCCTCCTCCTGCAAGGCACGCACCACCGACGCCTTCTGGTCCGGTAGTACCTCGGCCCGCACGTCGTCGATACCGACGGCCTGCGCGACAGCCCACGCCGTCCGCGCGTTGTCGCCGGTCAGGAGGACGACCCGGAGACCGCGGGCCCGTAATGCCTGCACCACCGGCCGCGCCTCGGGCCACGGCCGGTCGGCGAGCGCGATCAGCCCCACCACCGAACCATCGACGGCGACGAAGACGACCGTCTTGCCTTCCGCTTCCAGCGCTTCGGCAATCTGACGCACGTCCTCCAGCGCAAGACCACGCTCGCTCAGCAAGCGACTGGTCCCGACGAGAACCGAGCGCCCAGCGACCAGTGCCGCCACGCCTCGCCCGGGGACGGCCTCGAAGCGCTCGACGGGCGGCAGCGCCTCGCCCGCTCCCGCAGCCTCGACGATCGCGCGCGCCAGCGGATGCTCGCTGCGCGACTCGGCTGCGGCCGCCAGGCGCAGCACGTCCTCATGCTCCCAGCCCGAGAACGCGACGACGTCGGTCACACCGGGTCGCCCGACCGTGAGGGTGCCGGTCTTGTCGAAGACGACCGTCGTCAGGCGCTCCATCCGTTCGAAGACCTCGGCACGCTTGACCAAGACCCCGAGCTCAGCTCCGCGTCCAGTACCGACCATCACCGCGGTCGGCGTCGCCAGCCCCATCGCGCACGGACAGGCGATCACGAGGACAGCGACAGCCGGCAGGAGCCCACGCAGCGGGTCGCCGGTCGCCAACCACCACCCAGCGACGGTCAACAGGGCGACCACGATGACGGCTTGCACGAAGACGCTCGCGACGCGATCGACCAGCGACTGGATCGGAGCCTTGGAGCCTTGCGCTTGCTGGACGAGACGGACGATGTGCGCCAAGACCGTCGCCTGTCCGACGGCAGTCGCCTGCAGGACGAACGAGCCGGTGGTGTTGAGCGTCCCGCCCCACACGCGGTCGCCAGGCGCCTTCTCGACGGGGAGGCTCTCCCCGGTCAGCATGCTCTCGTCGACGGCCGAAAACCCTTCGACGACTACCCCGTCCACCGGAATCCGCTCGCCCGGCCGCACGACGACGAGATCGCCTGGCAGCACGTCGTGTACGGGGATTTCCTGCTCGATCCCGCCGCGACGGACACGCGCTGTCCTCGGCTGCAGCCCCAGCAGCCGTCGCACGGCCGAGGAGGTCTGTCCACGCGCCCGATATTCCAGGTAGCGACCGAGCAGAATGGCTGCGATGACCACCGCTGCGACGTCGTAGTAATAGTGCGCCGCATGGGCGTGCTGCATGGACAGCACCTGGATCGTGCTGCCCACTGAAGAGAGAAAAGCCGCGCTCGTACCCAGACTGACCAGTGTCTCCATCGTGAACTGGCGATGCCGCAGGTTGCGCAGTGCCACCAGGTGGAAACGCCGGCCGAACCAGCCCCACACCGGCAAGGTCAAAGCGAAGAGGAGCACCCCCGACCACCAGGAAGCGGGCACGAACATGTTCAGCAGGACGACCGGCACGGCGAAGATCCAGGCCAGGACGACGTCGCGGCGTAGTCGAGCCAGTTCCTGCGCGCGCCGGCGCTCCGCCTCGTCCGGCTCTTCCCAGGTACCGCCGAGAGGCGACGACACCACCCGCGCCCGGTAGCCAGCTGCGTCGACAGCACGCAGGAGCGCATCGATACTGGCGATCCGCGGGTCGTAGCGCACCGCAGCCCGTTCCGTCACCAGGTTGACGGAGACGTCGCGGACGCCGGACACGCGCTGCACCGCACGCTCCACTCGCCGGACACACGAGGCGCACGTCATCCCCTCGATCGCGAGCTCGACCGTCGCCTCGCCTTCCTGACCGGCGATCGCCTCCGTCTCGAGCGGACGCGCCCGGTATCCCGCGCGTTCGACAGCGGCAGCGAGCTCCTCGACCGCGACGTCAGGGCGCGCCAGGACCACCCGCGCTTCCTCGGTCGCCAAGTTCACCGTCGCCTCGACCACGCCCGGCACCGCGGCCAACGCCCGTTCGACACGGCGGACGCAGGAGGCACAGGTCATCCCTTCGATCGCCAGCCGAACCGCTGTTTCGGTGCTGGCAGCCTGTGGCGCTCGTTCCATTCCGCTCATCCTCTCCCCCGGTCGCTCACCCGACGCTGCGGGTGAAGCGCTCGATCGCTTCCGTCAGTTCCTGGATCGCGGCTTCCTTGTCCTCCGCCGTAAGGACACACCCGCGGATGTGATCTTCCAAGAGCACGAGGCCGACGCTACGCGCCGCCGCGATCACCGAAGAGAGCTGCGTGAGGATATCGACGCAGTAGCGGTCCTCCTCCACCATCCGGATGATGCCGCGCACCTGCCCCTCCATCCGTCGCAGGCGCGCCAAGATGCGCTCCTTATCGGCACGATACGAGTCGACGCGCCGCTCGCACCCGTGTTCGGCTGTCCGTTCGTCCATCGGCCCCTCCTATACCCCTCAGGGGTATCTAAAGAGAGGATACCGCGACTCCTCCGGTTCCGGCAAGCTGTGCCCGTTCTCGCCGAGGGGAACGACGGAGGAGAAGACGCTGCGCTACCGTACAGTCAGGCGGGAGAGAGGCGGAGGCCGCTGGGAGTGAACTCGACAGCCGTGCCGAGTTCGGCGCAGAGGCGCCGCATCCGCTCGCACTGGCGTGCAGCCCGCACGGGGTCGGGCCGCCGAGCCTGGAAGTCGGCGATCACCGTGGGCACCAGTTCCACAGCCTGGACGGAGCGTCCAGCGAACCGGACGAGGAAAACGAACGATTCGTCGTTGCGCTCGACTTCGTCGACCGCGTAGTCGTCGACGAAATCCCCGCAGCTGTAGAGGATCGCGCCCTCTCCGTAGAACTCGACTCCGCGCGTGATGTGCGCGCTGTGACCGTAGACGACCGTCGCACCGGCGTCGACGAGCGCGTGTCCGGCGCGGACGTGCTCTGGCAGCGGTCGCTCTCCCCAGTTGGGTCCCCAGTGGTAGGAGACGACGACGAGGTCGTGCATCGCTGCAGCGCGCTCGACGAGTGCGAGGAGGTCGCCGAAACGGGGGGCGCCCACGTCGCAGGGAACGTAGAAGACGCCCGGCGTCTGCGGTCCCGCCTCCCAGTCCGGCTCGTTGTCGGTCGCAGCGAGGAGGGCGCACCGCCAGCCAGCGAACTGGACGGTCGCTGGACGCCGTGCCTCCGCTGCGTTGCGACCAGCGCCTGCGTAGGCGATACCCGCCTCTTCCAGCGTCGCCAGCATCTCGCAGAGCGCTTCGTCGCCGAAGTCGAGGACGTGGTTATTGGCGAGCGACACCGCCGTGATGCCCGCCGCGAGGAGGACAGCGACGTTCTTGCGGTCGCTCCGGAAGACGAAGCGTTTACCCGGCCACGGTTCGCCGCGGTCAGCCAGCACGCACTCGAGGTTCGCGATGCGGGCATCGGCGCGTGCCAATACCGGTAGGACGTCTCCCCACACGTACGCTGGCGGAGCTGTCCGGAGCACCTGGTTGACCAGTCGCCCGAGCATGACGTCGCCGATGAACGCGATCTGCCCGGAACGCGCCGTCATCGCACCCTCCCACTAGGCAGTCGGCGCAGTCAGCCCACGCAGTTCGAGCGTCCGCACCGTACCGGTGGAGCGTTCCACCACCCGGACGGCATGGTTGTTCGTATCGGCGACGTAGACGCGGTCGGCGGTGACGGCGAGACCACCCGGCTCCCAGAATCGCGCTGTCCCCGCCGGGCCGTCCTCGTGCCCCGGCTGCCCACTGCCGGCCCACGTCGTGCAGCGGCGCGTGACGGGATCGAGCCGCTTGAGCTTGTGGTTGTAGGTATCGGCGACGACGAGTTCGCTCCCGGTCCACGCCACATCGAGCGGGTGCTGGAGGAGCACCTCGTCACCGGTTCCGTCGCGGTCGCCGAAGTCGAAAAGGCCGGTGCCGACGAGCCTGCCGACTTTGGCGTGCGGCGTCCCTGGGAGGTCGACGGTCCGCACGGCGCTGGCCTCCGGGCAGGCGACGTACAGCCTCTGCCCATCGCTGGTCAACCCGGAGGGCTGTGCGAACCAGGCCCGCTCCAGCGGACCACCCTGGATCCCCTCCATCCCCGAACCAGCGTACGGCTGCAGGAGACCGCTCGTCAGGTCGAGCGCCCAGATCTGATGACTACCCGCCATCGCGATGAAGAGGAGGCTACCGTGAAGCCAGAGTGCCCACGGCGAGCGCAAGTCGACCTGCCGCGCGGGTCCGGCCTGGAGGTAGCCGTACCCGAGCCGTCCCGTACCCGCGATCGTCTCGACGACGCCGCGGCTCAGATCGAGCCGGCGGACAGCGTGGTTCCCGCGGTCGGCGACGTAGCACACCGTTCCCGCGATGACGATCCCCTGTGGCTCGCAGAAACGCGCCGCGTGGAGCGGGCCATCGCGCAGGCCGGGCGCGCCGTCCCCGGCGACGGCAGTGACCGTACCGTCCAGGCGAGCGAGGACGAGGCGGTGGTGCGCCGTGTCGCTGACGACGAGGAGATCCTGCTCCGGATCCACAGCCAACTTACCGGGAAAGGCGAGCGGCGTAGCCGGAGGTCGCTCGGGAGCGAGCCAGGCGGGTGGCGTTCCAGCGGTGACACCCACGCGTTCGATGAGGCGGCCGACCGCGCGCACGAGGCTCTCGGCCGGGATCTCCCCCTCGTGGACGCCGAGGATCCGGCCATCTGGCCCCACGAAGACGAGCGTCGGCCAGGCACGCACGGCGTACGTCCGCCAGAGACGGAACTCCGGGTCATGCACGACCGGGTGCGCGATCCCCTCGCGCACGACAGCCTGCCGGACGTTGACCGCACTGCGCTCGTTGGGGAACTTCGGCGAGTGCACGCCGATGACGACGACTTCCGCGGGGTAATGCTCTTCGACCGCCCGCAACGCGGGCAGGACGTGCACGCAGTTGATTCAGCAGTAGGTCCAGAAGTCGAGGATGACGAGTCGTCCCGCCAAGTCGGCGAGACGCAGCGGTCGCTGTACGTTGAACCACTCGAGGTCGTCCGGAAACTCCGGTGCACGGACCGGCCCGTACGGATCGTCCCACCGCCGCATGAATACCCTCCCGTGAGACGCGACAGCTCAGCCCAATCCTACTGCGGCACGCTGACGGCACGCCGCGCGCCGACCGTGCCCCGCAGCCACTGTCTCCGCCTCCGCCGATGATTTTCGCGCCGAGCGGTGGGCGAAGGCTCCCGATCACCCGGGGAGCGACGTCCCTGATACTGGTCCCGCACACTCGCCGACCGCCCCCCTGGCGAAGTCGACCCAGCATGCCGAAACATGCTACAGGAGGCACTGTTACGTCGGTCGCAGGACGCAGAAGGGTGATGCGCAGATGAGTGACTGCCTCTGCATGCGGCCAGTTCCCTCGCAGCCCAACGGGTTGGAGGGCGACCGGCTCCTGCTCTGGCCACCGATGCTCCACACCACCGCCAAGCTGCAACAACTGGCGACCTCGCTCGGGCTGAGGACGGAACTCCGGGGCGAGCGCTCGTGCCTCGTCATCTTCCTCGACTCGCCGACCGGGGTCGAGCGCTATTGGGGGAACGTCGCCGCCCAGCTGACCGAGGAAGAACTGGACGCCACGCGCGCGCTCATCGGAGCCGAGCAGAGCCCGTCCATCGAGGAGATCCCACTCATCCGTCCCTTGCGCCAGCTCTTGGCAGCACGCGACCAGCGCTGGCTCGACGAAGTCTTGTCCCAGGGACGGCTGACCTGTGCGTTCCAACCGATCGTCCGGGCCAGCGACGGTGCGATCGTGGGGCACGAGGCGCTGCTCCGGGCACGTCTCGCCGACGGCAGCATCGCATCGGCAGCACAGCTGCTCGGCGCGGCACGCGTGCTCGGTCGGCTGGTGCCCTTGGACGTCCAGGCACGTCTGGTCGCGTTAGAGCGGCTGACCCAGCACCGGTTGCCCGGCCTCGTCTTCATCAACTTCACACCGACAGCGATCTACGATCCCGCCATGTGTCTCCGGCAGACATGGGAGGCGGCCCGACGGTTGGCAGTCGATCCCAGCCGGATCGTGTTCGAGGTGATCGAGACCGAGTCCCTCACCAACCTGCGGCACGTGCGGGACGTGCTCCACGCCTACCGCGAGCACGGTTTCCGCATCGCGTTGGACGACATCGGGTCAGGATATTCGAGTCTCCTCTGGTTGGGAGACCTGCAACCGGACTTCGTCAAGATCGACCGCGACATCGTGCAGGGTATCGCCCGGGACGAGGTCAAGCGCGTGATCACCGCGAAGGTCACCGAGCTCGCCCACAGTATCGGGGCAGCGACCATCGCCGAAGGGGTCGAAGACGCCGAGGACGCCGCAGCCGCGCGAGCACTCGGGGTCGACTATCTGCAAGGCTTTCTCTTCGGACGACCGACGATCTTGGACGAGGCATGAGGTCACCCCCGCGCCTGGCGGCGCGCACCGGGCGGGGCGTGCCGCGCCCCTACACACCGATCGCCGGTACCGGCACCCTCGGCACCACGCCGCCACGCACCATGACCACCTCCACCCACCACCCACGCACGTTCCGTGTAGCGGTCAGGCGTGCCTGACCCGGGTAGGTGGCACCGGCATGCGGTGACCAGGCCCACGACAATCTGGGGCCGGTCGACGCACCCGTCGAGGTCGTTCACCCAGCCGCATGATCCCCCGCACCACTGGCGCGGCCCGGGCGCGGCACGCCGCGCCCCGACAGATCACAGGCGCCCCCGCTCGGCACCCGCGCACCGTGCAACCACCACTGTGCGGGACCACTGCGGTCCTGGGTCGGGGTCAGGCATGCCCGACCCGCCCGGGTGACGCGCGTGTGACCCGCCGGCCCGCAAGGCCGGGCATGACCACACCGACCAGCGCGCACGATACCGTGCCGGTGGTCGACGAATCGGTGAACGGGGCTCATCCGTCACGGTGCCCCGAATGACTGCCCCGACGGGGCGGCCCGAACGAGGCACGCCGCGCCCCGACACAGGTTGTGTGCACCCGGTCGACCCGGCCAGGCACCCGGGCGCCGTGCCGTGTCGGCGCGGTGCGGGGCAGCTCCCGTTGTGTAGGGGGTCACGCGTGCGTGACCCGTTCGGGTCAGGCGTGCCTGACCCGGGCCCGGCCCGCAGGGCCGGGCAGCGCCACGTCGACGCACCGATCACGCACAGCGCGCCCTGTATCTGGTGGTTCCTGCGAGCAGCGTCGTCGCCCCGTCATGGTGATCCACCCGCGCTGTCCGGCACGAACCGGATGCGGCACGCCGCGCCCCCCGCCGTGAGACCTCACCCGACTGAACACCTGGACCGCAAGCCGTCACGGCTGGGGATAGGGACGACCCCCGTCCTGTAGTCCAGGTCAGGCGTGTCTGACCCGGACGCTCCCCGCAGGACCGGGGAAACCGCATCGCGCTGTCGTGGCCATGCCACCCTTCGTCTGCACCACGTCACCACCACGGTCGCTGTTCGTGGCCCATCGGCGTCGTCCCCCGCGCCATTCGGCGTGGACCGGGCGCGGCACGACCACCCCTCGCGTCTGACACACCCTAGACAGGGAGCAGGGGTACCAGGAGTCTCCCACCGGTGGGTGCGACACGCACGGTGACATGCCTCCCACCTCTGCAGCGCCGATCGCTGTGCGCCACGGTGGCCGCCGTCAGCGTCGTCTACGCGCGCCGAGGCGGGCGACTCGCACCCTCTCGGTCCTCGTCCCCGGCAGCAGGGCTCAGCCGGGGCTGCGCGATGCACCCGACACGCGGAGCGAGACGCGCGCTGCGTCCAGCTGCGTCCAGTGTGCCGTCCGGCGCACCTGAAGACACGAAACGCTCCTGATCCGGCCCCTTGACAGGCCCCCGGGGGTGTCGATTAGACTGCAGGCGTGCGGTCCACCTCGTGACGGTGCCCCGCTGTGTTACCCACCGTCAGGCTGGATACGCCCGGGCGTGGCTGCCCCCGTCACTGTGCAGCCATCGGTTCGACCTTGGAGGGATCGTATGAGTACCGACCAGTTGCTGGGTAGTGACTTTTTCGCGCGGAGCCGGCAGTTGTTCGAACGGATCAGCCATACCATCGCTGGTGGCGAAAGTTCCTACGCGCGGCTCAAGAAGGGACTCGAGCTCTGCTTCGACCACGGTGAAGGGTCGCACTTCTGGGACGTCGACGGCCACGAGTACATCGATTACTCCCTGGGTTACGGCCCGCTCATCTTCGGTCACAAGCCGCGGCGCATCATCCAGGCGGTGATGGAAGCGATCGAACGCTACGGGACGCTTTCCACCTTCCCGTACGAACTCGATGCCGAAGTCGGCGAGCTGTTCACCGAACTGGTGCCAGGAGTCGATCTCCTGCGGTTCGCCAACTCCGGTACCGAGGCGACAATGGCCGCGGCGCGCCTCGCGCGCGGCTATACCGGGCGCCCCAAGATCGTCCAGATGGAAGGCGCCTACCACGGCTGGGCCGACACCCACTTCTGGTCGAGCCACCCCGACGTGTGGCGACCACAGGTGCGCCCGTACAGTCCGCGGCCGATCCCCGGTTCCCGCGGGATCCCCGAGGTTTACGGCGAGGCGCTGCTCATCGCGCAGTACAACGACCGCGAGAGTCTGGAGCGGCTTTTCGCTGAGCACGGCGACGAGATCGCAGCCGTCCTGGTCGAGCCGGTGCAGTGCAACTCCGGTGTGATCCTGCCGGAGCCGGGGTATCTCGAGTTCCTCAGGGAGATCACGCGGACCTACGGTGCGCTGCTTATCTTCGACGAAGTGATCACCGGCTTCCGGCTGGCACCGGGTGGCGCGCAGGAGCGGCTGGGTGTGATCCCCGATATCGCGACCTACGCCAAGGCGCTCGGCGCAGGGTTCCCGGTCGCGGCCTTCGGAGGTTCCCGCGAGGTGATGCAGCTGGAGGCGACCAACCAGGTGATGCACGGCGGGACGTATACCGCCAACGTGGTGGCACTGGCAGCGGCGCGGGCCGTCTTGACCGAGATGAAGACACGTCGCCAGGAACTGTGGGCTGTCCTGGACGGGTTCGGCGAACGGGTGCGCGAGGGGCTGCGCGAGGCCTGCGAAGCGGCTGGTCTCCGCTGCATCGTGCAGGGGATCGGGCCGGTCTGGCACATCTACTTCGCCAAGCCGGACGCGCCAGCGCTGGACCGCATCCGCAACTATCGGGAGGCACACGCCTACGCGAGCATCGACATCTATGACCGTTTCAACCGGGCGATGCTCAAGCGCGGCATCTACTTCCACCCCTACCACCTGGAGCGCTGGTTCATCTCCACCGCGCACAGCGAGGCGGACGTGCAAGCCACTCTCGAAGCCGCGTACGACGCTGCACTCGAGGTCGCTCGCTCGTTGCGCGAGCAGCCGGAAGCAGACCCGACCAGTCTGGCCATGCCGGGGATCGCGCAGTGAGGCCACGCCTCATGGGAAGCGAGACGACGAAGCGGGCGGGTGTTCCCCGCCCGCTTCGGTGTGACGGATCGGCTGCCTTCAGGCGCGCTGCTTCTGGAAGTACTCGCGGTTCTTCTGAATATAGTGCCGCCACTGCTCGGGAAGGTCGTCCTCGAAGAAGATCGCCTCGACCGGGCAGACCTCAGCGCAGACACCGCAGTCGATGCACTCGTCAGGGTTGATGAAGTACTGGTCGGCTTCCGGGTCCGACTTGATGCAGTCGACCGGGCATACCTCGACGCAGGATGCGTCCTTGTTCCCGATGCAGGGTTCTGCGATCACGTACGCCATCGAATTCCTCCCGTTCACCTCTGCGCCATCGCGGGCGCTCGCCAACCGCCGTTGGTTGCGTCGCAAGTATACCCGTCGGCAGAGAATCGAAAAGCGGGGCGCGCTCGGCGCCCCGCTGACCGCTGACGCACGCTCAGCGTGGGATAGCGCCCCGCGAGTAGAGCCACTTCACGAAGCGCAGTCGATGCCACTGCTTTCGGGAATCCATGTACTCGATATAGGGGTACATGTCCCGCAGCTCGCGCAGCCGAGCGATCTGCTCAGGAGTGAACCCTAGCTCCTCGAGTCGTAGCGAATCGGCCTGCTCTTCGGGGCGCGGTACCAACGACTTCCAGCTCGTCATGACCGCCTCCCTCTGTTCACGCGCCCCTGCGGGCGGTGTCGAGACTCGTCCGATACAGACTATCGGACGGTCCGCACCGAAAGTATAGCACGAGCCAGGTGGACTCGTGGGCTCAGGCCTCGCCTTCCCCGGATGCCTCGTCGCCGGAGGCTTCGGCCGTTTCGGCTTCCTCCACCAGGAGCGCCCGCCGCTCGAGCCGCTTGCGACGTCGTTCCTCGCGCTTCTTGCGTGGCTGCACCTGCGCCTTTTCCAGCCGCCGCATGAAGCGCTCGACCTGACCGGCCGTGTCGACGATCTTCTGCTCGCCGGTGAAGAACGGGTGGCAGTTGGGGCAGAGCTCGATGCGCAAGACCGGTTTGGTCGAGCCGGTCGTCCAGGTATTGCCGCAGGTACAGATGACAGTAGCCTGCGGATAGTACTGCGGATGGATCCCCTTCTTCATGCCCCGGCACTCCCCGCGGCGACAGGCGTAGCCGGCGTCACCGTCCGACCGACCGGCTCTGGATACACGCTGATACGCCGCTTGTCACGCGAAATCGGCTCGAACTTCACGTAGCCATCGATGAGCGCGAAGAGCGTGAAGTCGCGCCCCATGCCGACGTTCCTCCCCGGGCGGAAGACCGTGCCACGCTGCCGGACGAGGACGCTCCCGGCCGTCACGAACTGGCCGTCGAAGCGCTTGACGCCCAGCCGCTTGGCACGACTGTCCCGGCCGTTGCGAGTCGAACCGCCACCCTTCTTGTGCGCCATCGCTCACCCTCCGTCCACGCTCACGCCGGTGCACCGGTCTCGATCGCCTCGATCTGCAGGCGCGTGTAGCGTTGCCGGTGCCCCGTCTTGCGACGATAGCGCGTCTTCGGCTTCATCTTGAAGACGATCAGCTTCGGCCCCTTCACCTGGTCCAGTACACGCGCCACCACGCGCGCTCCCGGCACAGTCGGTGTCCCGATGGTCACTGCGCCGTCCTGCTCGACCAGCAGGACGTCATCGAGCGTCACCGACTGCCCCGGCTCGACCGGGAGCTTCTCGACCTCGATGATGTCGCCGACGCGCACTCGGTACTGCTTACTTCCACTGCGGACGACCGCGTACACGTCACGTCCTTTCTTGGCTGGCAGGCAATACTTATCGTCCGTGGGTTGCACACCCACGGACGATAAGCCTAGCGCGAACTGGTCGCGCCGTCAAACCACCATGACGCCCATACTGAAAACGAAACCGGCCCAGGATCGAGGTGATCCTGGGCCGGAACGATCCTTCGCCGCATGCTTAAAAGCGAACCAGCGGCTGGTCGAAAAGCTGCGTCCAGAGGAAATTGATGAAAAAGAACCCGAAGAACACCGTGTTCGCCACCAAGACCAGGTACGACCACCACCGGAGGCGAGCTGGACGCGGCAAGCGGCGGTTCAGATACATCAGCAAGAACGGGAAGAGCAGCGCTCCGAGATTCGACATGTTGGCGGAGATGAGAATGAGCTCAGTCGGCAGAGCCTGGAAGATCAAAAAGCTGATGACCAGCAGAAGAATGATCATGAATGGGTAATAGAAGCGTCGCGGGTCACCAGCGATGGCGCGCCGGAAGCGCGGGCTCAAGCCATAAAGTGCGTCCGACATGTTACGGACGAGTGACTCGAAGATACCCAGCTGTGTACTGAACAGGACGAAGAACCCAACGATAAGCGCCCAGGTGTAGAGGAATCCTCCGTACTCACGGCCGAGCACGTCGGCTGCGAACGTCGGCATGGTCGCGCGGGTCGGCTTTTCGATCCCGGGAAGACTGACGAGGTGAGACACAAGGAGTGTCGTCAAATACATGCCGACAATCGCGCCACCGAAGAAGACGACCCACTGGTCGAGGAGAAGGAGCCGGAACCAGCGTTTCCAGCGCCGCTCGTTCTGCGGCGTGTCCGGGAACGTCAACCCGCTCGACAACATCTCCTCTTGCTTCCCACCGACGAGACCAGCGATGAAGCCGACACGGGAACCCATCCCGTACCCATGGTCACGGTAGTAGTTCATGTTGTACCAGTTGAGACCGGACGCCAGTGCCGTGTATCCGGCCAAGCCCCCGAGCAACGTCGCGTCCACACCGGAGGGAGGTAGCGCGGGTGTGAGAATGCCGCGCAGCGCCTCCCACCACCGACTCAGCGGCACGATTGCGAGATCGACGATGAACAGAGTAACGAGAATAAAGCCAACGATTGCCCAGTTGGCCAGTTCGAGCGTCCGCGCGATCTTCCGCCCGAACAAAACGATCAGGAACACCACCACCATAAGCAGGACAGCCAGCCAGCGGGCGGCCGTCCGCTCACCAGGTTGGTCGACCAGATTGCCGGTCAAGAGTACGTACAGCCCCTCGCCCGCCCCGGCAGCCCAGCCACCCCAGATATTGGCAAAGTAGACCATGAGCAACGCCACTGGTACCCACAGCCACCAGCCCGGCGGCACCCGAGCCCAACCGAGAATCGGCACTTCCCCGGTCGCCAGGATGTAGCGCGAGATTTCGACGTTGTAGAAGGTCTGTAAGAGGGCCGAAAGGAGAATGACCCAACCGATCCCGACGAAGCCGTACTGCGCGACAGCGAGCGGGCCGAGCAGCCATTCGCCCGAGCCGATGGAGAGACCGAGCGCGATCATGCTCGGTCCGATGACGAGCATGACGATCTCTTTGGCCCCCAGCCGAGAAACCTTGAACACCTCCTCCGGTTCCGGGAGGTCGACCAGGGGAAGCGGCGGCCGACCCGTCCCGATCTGCACCGCCTCACGCACCGAGCCACCATCCCCCTGCACAGCACCCTCCTCTCTTCTACTCCCCGACGGTACCTGCCCTCGACGTCCGAGACAGCTCCGAGCGCCCGCTCCAGTCGGCGGCGCACAGCGTGCACCGCGGCGATTCATCTGTTCACCGACTCACTTCCACTCTAACGGCAGGCAGCGTCGGTGTCAAGCCGTTTCGTTGTAGGCACCGCTTGACAGACGTCGCACCTTCTGCGATAGTGTCAGCGGGGCGATGCCCCAGGAAGGAGCGAGGGACAGTGCACACCCGCATGAGGCACAGGTCCAGGCGTGTCTAGTCGGCGAAGTCGCGCTGGCTGCTGGATCGTGCGCATGCTGCAAAGAGCAAAGAGGAGGGTGTGATGACTGTCCCGACCGTTCGCAAGGTCTTCCATCTCCTGGCCGACGACGACCTTTCCCCCGAACAAGCCACAGCGCTCATCGACTTCGCGGCGCAGCTCAAGGCGCAGCACCGGGCAGGTGAGCCGCAGCACCACCTCTTGCGCGGCAAGACGCTGGCGATGATCTTCCAGAAGCCGTCGACACGGACGCGCGTCGCCTTCGAGGCCGGTATGGCTCAGCTGGGCGGCCACGCGCTCTACCTCTCGACCAACGACCTCCAGCTCGGTCGCGGCGAGACGATCGCCGATACCGCCCGAGTCCTGTCCCGCTACGTCGACGCGATCATGGCGCGGGTCTTTCGCCACATCGACGTCGTCGAGCTCGCGACGCACGCGACCGTGCCGGTGATCAACGGCCTCTCCGACCTCGTCCACCCGACGCAAGGGCTGGCCGACATGTTGACCATCAAGGAGCAGTTCGGCGACTGGCACGGCCGGACGTTGGCTTATCTAGGCTGCGCCAACAACATGGCTCACTCGCTGGCCCTCTCCGGTGCCCTGGTCGGTCTTTCCGTCCGGATCGCCACGCCACCGAGCTGCCGCCCCGACCCGCAGATCATCCGCCGCGCCCAAGAGATCGCGACCCGCACCGGCGCCCGCATCGAGGTGGTGAGTGACCCAGTCGAGGCCGTCCGCGGCGTCGATGTCGTCTACACCGACGTCTGGGTCAGCATGGGGCAGAACGTGCCGGAGGAGACACTGCGCGAACTCGAGGCCTACCGCGTGACGCCGGCGCTCATGGCTGCCGCCGCGCCGCACGCGATCTTCATGCACTGCCTGCCGATGTTCCGCGGGCAAGAGGCGACGGCCGAGGTGGCCGACGGGCCGCAGTCGGTCATCTTCGACCAAGCGGAAAACCGCTTGCATCTGCACAAGGCGTTGCTGGTGGAGCTACTGAGCGAAGCGGGGCCAGGTGTCCTCCGCTGAGTGCCAGCCGGGTGACGAGGTGAGGGGACGATGACGACGGACACAGGGTTGTTGCCCAACGAGATCGCCGGGTGGACCTGCCAATGGCAGCGCTGGCCCGACTCGATCGAGCTAGCCTTCCGGCGCAAGGACCGGCGGGCCGCTGCACTGGGCGAGAGCGTAGCAGGCCGGGTCGTGGTGGCACGGCGAGGAGCGGACTGGCAGGTCGAGGCGCGGCTCTGGGTGCTCGAGGACTTGGCCGAACATCAGCGGTTACGCGTCCGGCGCGGCACGGCCAGGAGAGCACAGGAACTGCAGGAGCGCTTGGTCGACAGCGGCGTTCCCACCGAGCTCGCCGATCAGCTCGTCCGAGCCAGCTCCTGACCGAGATCCTGCCTGAGACGACGTCACTACGGGCCGAGACGGAGAGGAAACAGGGCAGGCACTCGACAGTCCCCCAGTGAGTGCCTGCCCTCGCCGTCTGGCTGTGGTGGGGAGAGAGGGATTCGAACCCCCGACGCGCGTCAGCGCACCGATTTTACAGACCGGCCCCTTGAACCGCTCGGGCATCTCCCCACGTCAGCGCTCGACGCGCGAGCGCGTCAGCCACTACGATACGATACCAGAATGACGGAATTCTGTCAAGTTTCGGCTCCGTGCGCGAACAACGGATGGGCGACGCTACTACGAGCGACGCTTTCCCGAGCCGTCGGTGACCCGTCAGCGACGCTCCACGCAACAGGCGCGGCCCCGGAACGACAGCGGCGACCGCGCCGTGCAGGGGACGACTACGTCGCGTGCATGAGCGGTCGCCGGCCGGGCGCGCCTCTCCATCGCTTCTGTCGAGTACTTGCCAGGGAGCGTGTCGGGTGCGACCATACGGCGGGGTACGGGGACGATGCGGACGACACGCGAACTGGTTCTACCGGTCTACCTCCCGACGATCCTGCTCGCCTTCGGGCAGGGTGCGATGGTGCCGGTGCTCCCGCTCTTCCTGCGCGAGCAGGGAGCGAGTTACTCCTTGACCGGCATCGCGATCGCGGCAGCGTGGGTCGGGACGCTCGTGGCTGACGTTCCCGTGGGTCTCTTGCTGCGCCGTCTCGGGTACCGACGCGCCTTCCTGCTCGGCTGCCTCGTCTACGCTGCCGCGACGTTCGCGGTCGCCCTGACGGCCACGCTACCGCTGCTCCTCGTCCTGTTCCGGTTCGCGAGCGGCATCGGTATCGCACTGTGGGGGCTCTCCCGCCATGCCTACCTGGCGACCGTCGTCCCGATCGAGCAGCGCGGACGCGCCATCGCCGTGTTCGGCGGCATCAACCGCATCGGCTGGTTCTTGGGTCCAGCAGTCGGCGGCTTTGTGGGCACTGTGCTGGGCCTCCAGTGGGCGATCGTGGTCACGGCATCGGTCGCGCTCGTCGCCTTGCTGGTCGCCGCAGCCGCAGTCGAGCCAGCCAGCGTCGCTGCCGAAGCGAGCGCCCACCCGCCGTTCGCGGTGATGAGCGAGGTGCTGCGCCTGCGGTGGCGTGCCCTCCTCGGCGCTGGCACGGCGCAGCTCTTCGGGCAGATGCTGCGCCAGACGCGGCAGGTCGCGCTGCCGCTCTACGGTGCGGAGGCGCTGGGGCTGAGCGCTGCCGCAGTGGGTCAGATCATCAGTCTCTCCGCCATGGTCGACATGGTCCTCTTCTGGCCCGCTGGCTGGATCATGGACCGCTGGGGTCGCAAGGCGGCAGCCGTCCCCTCCTTTCTCCTGCTCGGGTTCGGGATGGCCCTGATCCCGTTCACGACGACCTACCTGGAGCTTCTCCTGGTCGGACTCCTGATCGGGTTCGCCAACGGCCTCGGCTCCGGAACGATGATGACCTTGGGTGCCGACCTGGCACCGCCGGGCCGGACGGGCGAGTTCCTCGGCATCTGGCGCCTGATCGGTGACAGCGGGCAAGCGATGGCACCGCTCGCCGTCGGTTTCGTGGCCGACGTGCTCGGGATCGCTCTGACCGCTGGTCTCTGCTCGGGACTGGGCGTCCTGGCGGCGGGAGCACTCGTCGTCGCGGTGCCCGAGACGCGGCGAGCGCGCCCCGTCGAGCGCGTCGTCGGAACCACCGTCGAGCAGCGACGGTAGCCGGTCAGGAGAATGAACGAACGCCCGGGACGACGCCCGGGCGGACCGTTCCAGCGTAGGTTCGCTCGGATCAGCTGACCGAGCTCGCCAGCGCCTTCGGCTGCTGCACCGGGATCCGCTTGACGCGAGCCTCGGTCACCTTCGGCAAGGTGAGCGTCAGGATACCGTGCTCGACCTGCGCCTGGGCGACTTCCGTATCGACCGGTGCCGGCAAGGTCAGCGTCTCGCTGAACTCACCGTAGCCGATGTCGCGCCGGTACCAGGTCGCGTGCTTGGCCGTCTCCTCGTCGAGGACGTAGCCGTACCGGCCGCGGATGGTCAAGGTGTTCTGCTCGATGCTCACCTCGAGATCCTCCGGCTTGGCGCCCGGCACGGCCACCTTGACGACGAAGGCTTCACCGGTGTCGAAGAGGTCGATCGCCGGTCGGAAGGCAAACGCTCGCGCCAAGATCGGTCGCGCCGTGCGGCCGAAGGTCTCGCTCATCAGGCGATCCATCTCACTCCAGAGTCGCTCGAACTCCGCGATCGGGCTCCAGCGCTCCATCATGGCTCGCCTCCTTTCGCGTCGTTCCTCTGACTCCGGTCATCGATCGCCTCACTGTTCTTGCCACAGATATATATACACAGCTACACGATGCGTGTCAAGGCTCGAAACCCGAGACGACTCATGTGCCAGTCGCCAGCGCCGGCGAGTCGCGGTGCTCCGCGCCCAGGGTGCACGGCCGCCTAGAACGCTGCGCCGCTGCGGCAGTCGACCCAGCTGAGGCAGCGCGCGTCGTCGGCCGCGCACGCGGGGAGCGGGCCGACGCGGGGTCGCACCGGCGGGGTGCGCGCTCGTATACTCGGCCCGGGAACCGAGGCCCGGCTCGACTCGGAGAGGTGCAGCGTGCTCCGCGCCGGAACTGCTGCCGCACTGCGTGGACACGAGCGACAGGCGAACGTCCGCAACTTCGACTGGGCGTTGCTGGCCACGGCGCTGGTCCTCTGCGCGTTCGGCCTGCTCGCCATCTGGAGCGCCGATGGTGCCGGGCCGATCACTGCCGGCAGCCATGTCGTCCGCCAGGCGATCGCCATCGTGCTCGGCCTCGCGCTCATGGCCGGCCTCAGCTGGGTCGATCCGCGCTACGTCAAGGCGCTCGCCTGGGCGATCTACGGGATCGCACTGGTCGGCCTCCTCACGGTGGACCTCATCGGCGTCACGATCGGTGGCGCGCGGCGGTGGATCGACCTCGGCCCGATCACCATTCAGCCCTCGGAACCGGCCAAGGTGGCGATGCTGATCGCGCTGGCGGCGTTCGTCGCCGACCGCGGGCGCGAGATGCGGCGCCTGGTGAACTTCGTCCTCGCCGGGCTCATCGCGCTCGTCCCGATGGCGCTCGTCTACCAGCAGCCGGACTTGGGTACCGCGAGCTGTTTCGCCGCGACCTGGCTGGCAGTGATGCTCGTCAGTCCAGTGCGGCGACTGCACCTCTTCGGGGTGCTCGCTGCCACCCCCTTCGTGGCGCTCTTCGCCTGGCACTTCGTCCTGCACGACTACATGAAGGAGCGCTTGCTCATCTCGTACCAGCCAGAGCGCGATTACTTCGGCGAGGGCTTCAACATCATCCAGGCACAGATCGCCATCGGTACGGGCGGGCTTTGGGGCAATGGACTCGCGGGGAGCCTCCAGAGCCAGCTCGGCCTCTTGCGCGTGCGCCACACCGACTTCATCTTCGCCCATGCCATGGGGATGGTCGGGTTCGTCGGTGGCGTCGCGCTGGTCGCCGCCTACCTGCTGCTGCTGTGGCGAACCAGCCGGGTCGCGCTCCTGGTCAACGACCTCTTCGGGCGGGCGCTCGCGACCGGCATCACCATGCTCCTGTTCTTCCAAGCGTTCGTCAACATGGGGATGAACGTCGGGCTTTTGCCCGTCACCGGCGTTCCCCTGCCGTTCATCAGCCTCGGTGGGAGCGCCATCTGGACCCAGTTCGCTGCGCTCGGTCTGCTGCAGGGGTTACTCATGCACCGGCGGCGCACCGCCTTCGGGCGTAACTGAGGCTGCGAGAACGGACCAGCCTGCCGCCACAATATCACAACGGCTCACCGAGACAGCGTGCTATGCTTGCTGGAACGAACCGTCGCACCGAGGTCGTCTCGACCGATGTTGCAGTCTGCGATCGCACTCGACATCCCCGCACCACAGCCCTGCACCGCTCCGTGGGGCCTCTACATCCACATCCCCTTCTGTCGCCGGGTGTGCCCGTACTGCGACTTCAACGTCTACGCGCGACAGGAATCGCTGATCCCCGCCTACCTGGCTGCAGTCACCGCTGAACTGCAGCTCCTCGCTGAGCGGTGGGGGCGGGCACCGATACAGACCGTCTATCTCGGCGGGGGAACACCCTCTCTCTTGACACCGGGTCAGGTTGCCGGGTTGCTGGACACGGTCGACCAGCTCTTCGACCTGGCGGTGGGTGCGGAGATCACGCTCGAGGCGAACCCGGAAACGGTCGACGTCGAGCGGCTGACCGGCTACCGGCTCGCTGGAGTCAACCGCTTGAGCCTGGGCGTCCAGACACTCCAGCGCCACGGCCTGAAAGTCCTCGGCCGCGCCCATCGACCGGAAACCCCCGAACAGGCGTTCCGCGCCGCCAGGGCCGCCGGCTTCAGGAACGTCAATCTCGACCTCATCTACGGCTGGCCGGGACAGACGCGGGACGATTGGCTGGCGGACCTCCGAACCGTCCTCGCCTGGGAGCCGGAGCACCTCTCGCTCTACGCGCTCACGATCGAACCGGGTACACCCTACGAGCGAGGGGTCCAGCGCGGTGTGCTGCGACCACTCGACGACGACGCGGTCGCCGAGCTGGCCGAGACGGCGATGGAGCTCTTGACCGAGCACGGCTTCGAGCACTACGAGGTCTCCAACTGGGCACGCGGGCGCACGTACCGCTCGCAGCACAACCAGATCTACTGGCGGAACGGCTGGTACATCGGTGTTGGGGCGGGCGCACACGGATACCTCGGCGGGGTGCGAACGGTCAACGAGAAGCTCCCGGCGCGTTACATCGAGCGAGCCCTGTCCGGTACGCTCCCGGTCAGCGAGAGCGAGGTGATCGATGCCCGAACGGAGATCATCGAGACGATGATCCTCGGTATCCGCTTGGTGGCGGACGGCATCTCCGCCTCGGCCTTCCAGGAGCGGCACGGGCGAGGACTGGAGCAGCCGTACGGGCCGGTGCTCGCGGAACTCCGGGAACTCGGGCTCGTGACCTGGGACGGAGAACGGCTCCGCTTGACGCGTCGCGGCATCCTCGTCGCGAACGAAGTCGCTGCCCGCTTCCTGGAACCCGTGTGGTAGACTGAGGTAATTAACATCGACCGCGCGAGCGGGGGCAGGCGGCGTGGAACGGGTCATCGCGGTCGCGAACCAAAAGGGTGGAGTCGGCAAGACCACGACCGCTGTACAGCTCGCCGCCTTTCTGGCCCAGTCTGGCCACCGCTCGCTCCTGGTCGACCTCGATCCGCAGGCCAATGCGACGAGTAGCCTCGGCATCGACCGCAGCCGGTTGCAGGCGACGGTGTACGACGCCTTGCTCGATCCGGCGGAGAGTGCCGCTACAGTGTTGGCCGACGTCAGGCCCGGGCTAGACCTCGTGCCGTCGGCGGGTGTGTTAGCCGGAGCCGAGGTCGAGCTGGTCGCAGCAGGGCAACGCGAGTACCGGCTCCGCGCGGTGCTCGAGCGGCTCGCTCCAGCCTACACGGTCGTGCTGGTCGACTGCCCGCCCTCGCTCGGGCTCTTGACGGTCAACGCGTTGGCGGCGGCGCGGTACGTCCTCGTGCCGATCCAGTGCGAGTATCTGCCGCTCGAGGGCCTGGCACAACTGGTGACGACGCTCGACCTGGTCAAGCGACGCCTCAATCCAGCGCTCGACGTCCTGGGGGTCGTCCTGACCATGTTCGATGCGCGGACGCGGCTCGCGCTGCAAGTAGTGCAGGAAGTCCGGCGCGTGTTCGGTCCACGGGCCTTCCGCACCGTGATCCCGCGCGCCGTCCGGCTGGCCGAAGCGCCGAGCCACGGGCAAACGATCTTCGAATACGATCCTTCGTCGCGTGCGGCGCTGGCGTACAGCGAGTTGGGGCGCGAACTCCTGGAGCGGTTGGCCCTGGCAGCGCCATCTCAGCTCGTCGAAGCCTCACGCGGTGCGGAATGAGACGAACGATGCGAGTCCTGGGGGGTGACGAACCATGACCGTGACGTCCGATCCAGTAGCGACGACGGCCGATATCCCGACCCTCGAAGAGGTCGTTGCCGAGAAGCTGATCGGGATCGGCCTGACCTTCGACGACGTTCTCCTCGTCCCCGCCGAGTCGGCCGTTCTGCCGAAAGACGTCGAAACGAGGACTCGGCTGACGCGGAACATCGAGCTCAACATCCCGATCGTCTCCGCCGCCATGGACACGGTGACGGAAGCCCGCATGGCGATCGCCCTGGCACGCGAGGGAGGTATCGGGATCATCCACCGTAACCTCTCGATCGAGGAGCAGGTGGCCGAAGTCGACAAAGTCAAGCGCTCCGAATCGGGGATGATCGTCGAGCCGGTCACGCTGCGTCCCACCGACAAGGTCCGCGACGCGCTGGCGGTGATGGAGCGGTATCACATCAGCGGCGTGCCGATCACCGACGAGCAGGGACGGCTGGTCGGGATCCTCACCAACCGCGACCTGCGCTTCGAGGACGATCTCGATCAACCGGTCGCGAATCTCATGACCAAGGAGAACCTGATCACGGCACCGGTCGGGACGACGTTGGACCAGGCCCGCGAAATCTTGCACAAGTACAAGATCGAGAAGCTGCCGGTCGTCGACGAGCATGGGATCCTCAAAGGGCTCATCACGGTCAAGGACATCCAGAAGCGGATCCAGTATCCCAACGCGACGAAGGACGCCCAGGGACGGTTGCGCGTGGGGGCGGCCGTCGGTGTAGGACCGGACGCGCTCGAGCGCTGTGCGGCCCTCGTCGAAGA
>JBEPZP010000009.1:0-23813 GCA_041640735.1 Thermomicrobium sp. | reverse complement strand
ACCCGGCCTGGGTGCAGGTGGAGTTGCAGACCGCGGGCGGTGGGCGGGCCGACTACGTGCTCCTCGACGGAGTGGGCCGGGTGCTCGTCGTGCTCGAGGCCAAGGCGCTGGGTGGGAAATTGGATCTGGCGGGCTCGGCGGCGATCGGTTATGCGTGGGCGCTGCACCACCAAGGGCAGCCGCCGCGTCTCGTCGGGCTGAGCGATGGGCTGCGCTGGGTGCTCGCCGAACCGCATCACCTCAAGCAACCGCTCTACCAGATCGACCTGGGCGGGAAGACACCGCTGCCGGAGCTCGCGCTCCTGATTGCTCGGGCGCTCTGGCGCGAGCTGTGGTGCGAAACGAAGAGCCCCACCGCGTCGGAGGTCCCTGTCCCGGCACTGTCCCCGGCGGCGAAAGCTTGGCAGACGCGCCGAGCGTCGCAACTGGTCACGACCGCAACGACAGTGGCGGGTTCCCCGGAAGCACGGATCGTTCCCCTCTCGCAGTTCGTTGGCGTACCGGGCACGGCACCACCAGCAGCGCTCGTCTTTCCGGACGGCAAGGAGTATCCGCTCTCCTCGTGGCGCGACTTCCTCGTGCGCACCGTCGAGTGGCTGATCGACAGCGGACGCTTCGACGAGGCCAGGGTACCCATTCCTCGGACCGATAACCCGAACGGTCGCTTCGTGGTGCACCGCGAGCGCGTCCACGGAAGCGGCAAGCCGTTCGAGGCACCAGTCCAGGTGCGGGGGCGGTGCTGGGTCGAAGCGTTTGTTGGTGCGCCGGAAGCGCCACGGGATGCGCGACGTGTCCTCCAGGCGTTCGGAGTCGCGCCGGAGACTGTGCTGGTGCGGCTCCATGGGTGACGGACACGGTCTCGGCCGTCGTCGCCCACGATGGCGGAGCGGGCTCGAAGCGGGCCTGAATATTAGCTCCGCGCCGCGTTCGCTCTTTGTCCTCACGTCCTTGCCAGGATATCAGTGGTTGCTGATGTCGAGATAGCTCGATGCTCGGCGCCCGTGCGGAGCGTCGCCGGCCGGGAGTGTCCTCGGGTGCGGGACTGTCCTGCGCTCGCCGAGGCGCGTGACGCCCTGGCCCGATGGCCGCTTGCGTGCTCGCTGGGAACGGTGGCCGTTCCTCTCTGACTGAGTAGAGCGACGCTCGCTGCACGCGGTCGGGGCAGGGGATTGACAGAGCGTGGTTGAAGGACTAGACTGTGCGTAGACGATGACCGACAGAACGGATAGTGTCTGAAATATCGGACGAATAGTATGCCGCGACGTGTCCCCGCCGTCGAACGCGCGCTCGATATCTTGGAGCTCTTCCTGCGGTCGCCGCAGCCGGAATCGCTCTCCGTCCCCGAGATCGCGCGGGCGCTCGATTTGCCGCGCAGCACTGCGCACGAGCTGGTCGCCACACTGGTGGCGCGGCGGTACCTCCGACCGTTGGAGGAGAACCCGCACCGGTTCGCGCTCGACGCACGCGTGTTCGAGCTGGGTAACGCCTACGCGGCGGGGCTCGACCTCGCGCGCGAGGGACAGGCGGTGGCGCGGAAGGTGGCTGCCCAGTGCGACGAGACCGTGCACATCGCCGTGCTGGAAGGGCGCGAGGCCTTCTACATCGCCAAGGTCGACAGCACGAATGCGCTGCGACTGGTCTCGGCGATCGGGCGCCGGCTGCCGGCGCACTGCACGGCGGTGGGCAAGATGCTGCTTTCCGGGCTGAGCGAGGAGGAGTTCGCCGAGCGGTTCGCGGGGGTACGCGAGTTGCCCGGTATGACGCCGAACAGTATCCGCACGATCGAGGCGCTGCAGGCCGAGTTGGCCCGCACGCGGGCGCGCGGCGTCGCTTGGGACAACTGCGAATCGAACCCGGACGTGCGGTGTGTCGCGGCGCCGATCTTCGACCACCGTGGCCGGATGGTCGCGGCGATGAGTATCTCCTTCCCGGTCGTGCGTGACACGCCGGAGCGGTTCCTCGCGCTCTCCTGCTTGGTGCGCGAAGGCGCGCGGGAGGTCTCGGAACGGCTGGGCTTCCGCTGGCTGCAGGCTGACGGGTGGCAGCCCGAGTTGCCACCGTGGCACGTCGAGTAGGTGGAGACGACGCGACGCTGAGGTGAAGGAGGTGGCACTCACGGCGGACAGTGGACTGAGCACTCATCGGGCGATCGAGTGATCGCGTCAGCAGGCGAGCGACTTGAAGGGGGAGATGGACATGGAAACGCGTGGACGAGACACTCGCTGGACACGGCGCTCGATGTTGCGTTCGCTCCTGCTCGGGGGCGCGGCAGCGTCCTTGCTCGCCGCCTGTGGTGGTGGCCAGGCGACGCCCACCCCGGCGCCAGCGGCGCCGGCTGCCTCGCCGACGCCTGCTGCCGCAACGCCGACGGCGGCCGCTGCGATGCCGGTACCGACTGTGGCGCCAGGGACCAAGATCACGATCGCGATGGTCCCCAAGCTCGTCCACCCCTTCTTCGAGGACGTGCGCAAGGGTGGCGAGCAGAAGGCGAAGGAGCTTGGGGTCGAGTTCCAGTGGGTCGCGCCGCAGCAAGCTGATCCAGCACAGCAGGTCTCGATGATCGAGGACTTGATCCGCAAGAAGGTGCACGCGATCTCGATCTCACCCAACGAGCCCAAATCGGTCGAGCCGGTCATCGCCGAAGGAATGCGGCAGGGCATCCTGATGATGACCTTCGATGCCGACTCGCCCGAGAGCCAGCGCGTCATGTACATCGGTACCGACAACAAGGCTGCCGGCAAGACGATGGGCGAGACGATGGCCAAGCTCCTGAACGGGCAGGGTAAGGTCGGCATCATCACCGGTGGGCTCGGCGCGCTCAACCTCAACCAGCGGATCGAGGGCTTCCGAGAGGGCGTCGGCCCCAACATCGAGGTCGTCGACGTCCAGGCTACGGACGACGATCTGCAAAAGGGGCTCTCGGTCAGCGAGGCGATGCTGCGGGCACACCCGGACCTCAATGGGATCGCCTGCGTGAGCGCGACCGGTGGGCCGACGCTGGCTCAGGTCCTCAAGTCGCCGGAGTTCCGCGACCGGATCGGGAAGCTGGTGATCGTCGCCTTCGACGACTTGGAGGAGACGAAGCGCGCCATCGAGGAAGGCATCATCGCCGCAACGATGGTGCAGCGTCCAGTGCAGATGGGGATTCTCACCGTGCAGTGGGCCTACGACATCCTGACTGGGAAGGCCAAGCCTCCGTTCCAGAACATCGACACGGGCGTGACCGTCGTTACCAAAGAAAACCTGTACAGCTATACGAAGTGATTGCCGTGCGAGCCGGGGCCCGTTCGGGTCCCGGCTGGTTCCATCGGGAGACCGTACATGCGGGCGCCAGTCCTCGAAGCACGCGAGATCAGTAAGCGTTTCCCAGGAGTCGTCGCGCTGGAGCGTGTGTCGCTCGATGTGTTTCCCGGCGAAATTCTCGCTGTCGTCGGTGAGAACGGCGCCGGTAAATCGACACTCATGAAGATTCTGTCCGGGGCGCTCCAGCCGGACGAGGGAGCCATCTTCCTCGACGGGCGACCAGTCCGTTTTGTGAACCCGCGGCAGGCTTTAGCGCACGGCATCGGGATCATCTACCAGGAACTCAGCGTCATCGATGCCTTGTCGGTGGGAGAGAACGTGTTCCTGGGTCGGTTACCCGAACGAGCGGGCATGCCCGGAACGGTGGATTGGCCGCGTCTCTGGAGGGCTTCGGCTGAAGTCTTGCAGCGAGTCGGTGCACCGTTCGATCCGCGGACGCCAGTCCGAGAGCTCAGTGTCGCGCAGAAGCAGCTCGTGGAGATCGCGCGGGCGCTCTCGCAGGACGTGCGCGTGCTCATCCTCGACGAGCCGACGAGCTCGCTCTCGCTCCAGGAGACGGAGCGGCTGTTCGAGATCCTGCGCGGCTTGCGCGCACAAGGAGTCGCCATCATCTACATCTCGCACCGGCTCGAGGAAGTGTTCGCGCTCGCTGACCGCGTCACCGTTTTGCGGGACGGTCGTGTAGTCGGCACGCTACCGATCAGCGAGGCGACCCGAGAGGGACTGATCCGGATGATGGTGGGGCGTGACCTCTCCGCCTACTACCGGGAAGTCCGCTCGTCCCCCGGTGCGGCTCGGCTCGAGGTGCGCAACCTGGCTCGCAGTGGCGTCCTCCACGGAGTCAGCTTGACCGTGCGGGCGGGGGAAATCGTCGGGCTGGCTGGTCTGGTCGGTTCGGGACGCACCGAGCTTGCCCGCTGTCTCTTCGGGGTCGACCCAGTGGATGCAGGCGAGATCCTGATCGACGGAAATCCCGTCACGATCAACAACCCTCAAGATGCGGTACGGCACGGGATCGTGCTCGTCCCCGAGGATCGCAAACTGCAGGGACTCGTCCTGATCCTTTCGGTGCGAGAGAATATCGCTTTGCCAGTCCTGCATCGTCTGGCACGTTTCGGTTTTCCCTCGCATCGACGGGAGAGGGAATTGGCCCAGTCGTTCGTGGAACGTTTACGCATTCGCACACCCTCGCTGGAGCAGCGCGTGCTGAACTTGAGTGGTGGCAACCAGCAGAAGGTCGTCCTGGCGCGGGCGCTCGCTACGCAACCGAAGGTGCTTATCCTCGACGAGCCGACGCGCGGCATCGATGTCGGTGCCAAAGCGGAAGTTCACGCGCTCATCGCCGAGTTGGCTGAGGCCGGTATGGCGATCTTGCTCATTTCCTCCGAACTCCCGGAAGTCTTGAGCATGAGTCACCGTGTACTGGTGATGAGCGGGGGGCGGATCGTCGCCGAGTTCCCACGCGAGGAAGCGACGGAGGAGCGTGTCCTGGCAGCGGCGACGGGTCACTCGCGTGCTGCCTGACGTGTGTGACACAGAGAGGAGCGATCGGTGCGGATCGTCGATGTCAAGACCTACGTGCTGGGTACGGCGTGGCGTAACCTGACCTTCGTCGAGGTGCATACCGACGAGGGGATCACCGGCGTCGGTGAGGCGCGCATGCTCAACCACACCGACGCCCTGCTGGGATACCTGGCCGAGGCGGTGCCGAACCACGTGCTGGGGAGCGACCCCTTCCGGATCGAAGACCTCGTCTTCCGCATGATGCGGAACGACTACGCGCGACCCGACTACGTCATGATGAGCGGGATCGCCGCGATCGAGATCGCCTGCTGGGACATCATGGGGAAGGCGCTCGGCCTGCCGGTGTATCAGCTCCTCGGCGGAGCCGTGCGTGACCGGATCAAGGCCTACGCGAACGGCTGGTACACCGTGGAGCGGACACCGGAGGAGTTCGCGGAGGCGGCACGGCGGGTGATCGAGCGCGGCTACCGTGCGCTCAAGCTCGACCCGTTCGGTGCCGGCTACTACGAGCTGGAGCTGGAGGGGAAGCGCCGCGTGGTGGCGCTGGTCGAGGCGGTGCGTGATGCCGTCGGGCCGGACGTCGAGATCTTGATCGAGATGCACGGACGCTTCAATCCGGCGACCGCGATCGAGATGGCGCGCCTGCTCGAGCCGTACAACCCGAGCTGGATCGAGGAGCCGGTGCCGCCCCACAACTTGGCTGCCTTGAAGAAGGTGGCTGAGCAGGTGTCGATCCCGGTAGCTACCGGCGAGCGGATCCACACGCGTTACGACTTCCGCGAGCTGTTCGAGCTACAGGCCGCCGACATCATCCAACCGGACATCACGCATCTGGGTGGTCTCTTGGAGACCAAGAAGCTCGCGGCCTGGGCCGATGCCTACTACGTCCTGGTGGCACCGCATAACGTGTGCGGCCCGGTCGGCACGGCGGCGAACTTGCACTTGGCCGCCTGTACGACGAACTTCAAGATCCAGGAACACTTCAACGACTTCGCCGAAGCGCACGTCAAGGCGGCGGCACCAGGGGTACCGGAAGTCGTCGATGGCTACTTCCCCTTGCCGAGTGGCCCCGGGCTCGGCGTGCAGCTTGACCACGCGGTCGTGGCTCAGCACCCGCGCCGGCGGATCTTCTTCAATCTCTTCGCCGAGGACTGGCACCGGCGGCAGGCCGAACGAGTGTGAGGGGGATACGGATGCGTGCGCTCGCCGAAGAGCTCCAGCGTCTCGCGTCGCTTCCCGACGCAGTCGCGCTCGTCCGGTTCGGGCAGGCGAGTGTCGCGCTGGCAGGGGGTGGCCGAGTCGTCCTGATCGACCCCTTCTTCTCGCCGCATCCGGACCGGTTGATACCGCCGGTGTTGGAGCCGGAACAGCTGGAGATGGTCGACCTCGTGCTGGTGACGCATGAACACTGGGACCACCTGGACGGGGCGACGTGTGCGGCGATCGCGCGCGTGTCGCCAGCGGTCTTCGTCTGTCCCGAGCCGGTGCGTGACCAGCTGGAGGGGGCTGGGGTGCCGCGGGACCGTGTCCGCGGTGTGCGACCGGGCGAGGCGTACGACATCGCTGGCGTGTCGGTGTGGCCGGTCGCAGCGCGGCACGGTCTCCACGCGAGCGACGCCTACAGCTTCGGCGAGGTCGATGGGGTGCCGCGGTTCCTCGGGTACGTCGTGGGGCTCGCCGGGGTGCGGGTCTACCACGCCGGCGACACCGTCATGTACGACGGCTTGGAAGACGCGCTGCGGGCGCGGAGGCCGGACGTCGCGCTCCTCCCGATCAACGGGCGCGACTGGTACCGCGAGCGCCTCGATATCGTCGGTAATCTGTACGTGCGCGAGGCAGCGGAACTGGCGGCGGCGATCGGCGCAGCGATCGTGGTTCCCCTCCATTACGACATGTTCGCGGCGAACCTCGCCGATCCCGGCGACCTCGTCCGTTATGTGCACAGCCGTCAGTTACCGCTGGCTGTGCTCGTCGTACCGGTCGGTCATCCAGTGGTACTCTCCCCCGTTCGCGCGAGAGGACGGTGAGGCGATGGACGGCCGAGCGCCAGAACGGGAGGCGACGGTGACGAAGACGCGCCAGGGGGAGGCGGTGAGTGCTCCCCTGGCTGCGGGCGTGGTGCCGTTCCTGAGGCGGGTCATCCAGCGTGTGACTGGACTGCGCGAGTTCAACATCCTCGTGGCACTCCTGGTACTCGGCGTCTTCCTCTCGCTCACCACCGAGGCTTTTTTGACGACGGGTAACCTGTTCGGGGTCGCCCGCGCCTTTTCGCTCACCGCGATCGTAGCTATCGGCCAAACGATGGTGATTTTGACCGGTGGGATCGACCTCTCCGTCGGCTCGGTGCTGGCGTTGGCTGGGCTCTCGACGGGGATGCTGCTCGAGCGAGGAGCGCCGCTCCCGCTCGCCATGGTGGCGGGCCTCGGGGTGGGTGCGCTGGTGGGACTGGTCAACGGGCTGCTCGTCACCCGGGTCGGCCTGCCGCCCTTCATCGCCACGCTCGGCACGTTGAGCATCGGGCGTGGGCTGGTCTACGTCCTCACCAAGGGGTACCCGGTCACGGTACCGTACGATTACCAAGCGTTCATTTGGCTCGGGCAAGGGTACATCTGGATCATCCCGGTGCCGGTGATCGTGATGGTGGTGCTCACCGTGCTCGGCACCATCTTCCTCGGGTTTACGACGTACGGACGCTATATCTACGCCGTCGGTGGGAATCCGGAGGCGGCGCGCTTAGCTGGTATCCCGGTGGAACGGGTGAAGCTCTTGGCCTATGTGATCTGTTCGACGCTCGCCGCGCTGGCCGGGCTGATCTTGGTGGCGCGGCTGGTTTCGGCGCAACCGTCGGCCGGGCTGGGCTTCGAGCTCCCGGTGATCGCAGCTTCCATTATCGGTGGGACGAGCCTGATGGGTGGCGAGGGGACCGTCCTCGGTGCAGTGCTCGGGGCTGCGATCATGGGTGTCCTCGAGAACGGTATGGTGTTGCTCGGGGTGAGCACCTATGCCCAGCAGGCGGTGACCGGAACGGTCATCATCCTAGCGGTCGCACTCGATATCTGGCAGAAGCGGCGTCGGGCGCGGGTGCGGCGGGCGCGCCACTGAGAGTCGGGGGGAAGGTGAAGGGTGGAGCGGACACGGGCGTTTCTGGAGCGGTTGGGGTTGCCGCGAGGTGACCTCCACGACCTGCCGACGAGTAGCAAGCGGTTTCCCGACGGTGCCCAGTATCGGGTCGAGATCCCGAGTACGGAGGGGCCGCGGGTGCTCGCGGCGGTGATCGAGGAGGCGAAACGGTACGGCATCGTCGTCCATCGCGTCTCCCAAGGCAGCGGCGTCATGCTGCTGACCGACGAGGAGATCCGCGAGATGGCCTATCTGGCGGCAGAGGAGCGGATCGAAGTCAGCCTCTTCGCTCGCCCCAGTGCTGGCTGGGACATCGGTGCGATGGCGCGTACCAGTGCCGGGGCTCTGGTGAGCGCGAAGCTGCGCGGGCAGGAGCAACTCGTCCATTGTCTGGAAGACGTGCGGCGGGCAGCCGAATTGGGTATCCGCAGCGTGCTCCTGGCTGACGAAGGAGCGCTGTGGGTGGCGAGCGAAATGCGACGGGCTGGCGAACTTCCCGCCGATATGCAGTTCAAGGTGAGCGTGCTCATGGGTGCCGCCAATCCTGCCTCGGTCAAACTGCTCGTCCAGCTGGGCGCCGACACCTACAACGTGACCACCGATCTGAGCCTGGCGCAGCTGGCGGCGATCCGCGCGGCGGTCGACGTCCCGCTCGACATCTACGTGGAAGTCCCGGACGACGTCGGCGGTTTCGTCCGCCACTACGAAATCGCCGAAATCGTCCGTATCTGCGCACCGGTCTATCTCAAGTTCGGCCTGCGCAATGCGCCGAACATTTACCCCTCGGGGCGCCATCTGGAGGACCTGGCGGTGCAGCTCGGTCGCGAGCGCGTGCGCCGGGCGGCGATCGGGCTCGGGATGCTGCACCGCTACTATCCCGATGCTGTCGGGTCACTTCCTGGCGCGGCCGGGTTAGCGCTACCGGTGGTCGAGCCGGGACCAGCGGTCAGCGGACGCGACGGGCGAACCGCGGTGTGAGGCGCGACGCGCCTCGGCTGGGCGGATGGTGGCCTCCGCGAGAGCGCTGGCGCGGGCAGAGCGTCCTCAGCGAACCGGGACGAATGTGCTAGGATCGTGCGCTCGGTCGGTGCCGACCCTGAGAGTGACGGGGGCGTACCGATGGAGGCAGGATCTGTGCAGACGACCGGCTTGGCCGAACTGATCGCCGCGCTCTGGCGCCGCGGTATCCCGATCGTCGGTTGGGCCGAGGTGCGTGACGGGATCGTCCTCTTGGCGGACGGTGGCGCGAGCGTGCTCGTACCGCGCCGGCAGCTGGGGGAGCGGACCGACGCGGTCGCTTGGAGTGTCGCCGCGGCGCTCCCGCGCCGCCGCGTGCTCGATACGCCAGCCAGTCCGTTCCTCGTCCCGCGGTTCAGCGAGCGAGAACTGGCGTGGCTCCGGTTCCTCCGCTGGCTGCGGGAGCGGGAACTGACAGCGTGCGCCGACAGGTCGTGAGCATCGACTGTCCTCAATCGGCGATGCGTCGCCAGCTGCCGCAGCCGAGTGTGAAGAACCCGCGGTCGCTCGGGACGATACGGACCGTCTCCGACGTCGTGAAGGGCCCCTTTGCTTTCAGGACGTCGCGGGGCGAGCCGCTGAAGCCGGTCAGGCGCTTCCAACTGCAGGCGGGGTTCGGGTGACTAGCTCGCCAGAGCCCCGGCGCGACGTCGAGGCCGACGATATAGGTACCGTCGCCGAACGGTGCGTCTGGACGATCGGTCACCGGCTGCGTCGCCGGAATCCACGGGCCACAACCCTCGCTCCGGAATTCGCTGTCCGCTTCGGTGAGCGTGACGACGTGTCGCAGCGTCGACGTGACGCTGACGATCTCGAGCGCTGTGCCATCGGTGCGACGGATGCGCTGCCACGTGCAGAGCGTACCCTGGTTACTGCTGCGGTAGATTCCAGGCGCGATGTCGACGCCCACCCGGAAGTGCCCGTCGCCGAAGGCGCCTCCCTGGTTCGGTGACGGTGTGGCTGGTGGCAGAGGCGCCTCCGCCTCTCCTGCCAACGCCAGAGCCCCCAGACGACCCAGGAGCACGTCGAAGCGCTCGGACCAGACCCCGGGGTGCCATTCGAAACGCTGGCGCTCGAAGTACTGGACCGTCCGTTCGAGCCCGGTGTCGGGATCGACCTCCCGGAACTCCTCGCTGATCGGGAACCCGAAGAGCGGGAGGCCACCGAACCGCTCCCAATAGGCGCGAAAGCCGCCACACAGGTTGTGTTGGGTCTCCGGGTAGTAGCGGCAACCGGGCATCGGCGTTGCCGGGCGAAACGGTGGTTCGTCGAGGCGGTGGCTGGTGAGCTCACGCGCGAGGAGACCGAGGAGTACGAGGGGGCGTCCGGTCGTCGGGTCCGGGTGCTCCTCGAACCGCGCCCGCTCGAACCATTGGATCCGCAGTCCTGTTCGCGGATCCTCGACGGCATCGGCGAGCGGAAAGCCGAACAGGGCGAGGCCGCCCATCTGTTCCCAAACACTCCGGAACGGCTCGCAGAGTCGTGCGGGGACCTCGGCGAACGCGCGGCAGGCCTGTGCTTGGGATGCCGGCTGCGCTCGAGCGGGTAGGGCGGAATGCAGCGGAACGACCGTCGCGAGCAGGAAGACGGTACAGATGATCCTGTGCATGCGGACCCCCTCTCGATAGCGGCATCGATCGGTCGCCGCGGGGGTGTCCGCAAGGGGCAGTATACCAAATGCTGCTCCGGCCACTCGGGGACGTGGTCGGCCGACGGTGAAAGGGACAGGAGGGGTCGATGCCTCGCCGGTGAACCAGCGTGCCCCACTGCTCATGGAGTCGCGAAGGCGGCTGGTGCGCTGAGCAGGGACGAGACGTGTTACCGCGCAACCGGCTCGGGCTGGTCTTCCGAAGCGTGGCGAGGAGGGCGCGAGCGAAGGCCGACGAGGCGGCACGGCAGCGAGGCACGGGTGTCGTGTCCCAGGGCCCCTACTGCTACTCCGGTTCCACAGCGATGGAGAGGGCCGGAGCCGGCTGGTGACCCCAGAACCACTCGCGTTCCAGCTGCGGCCAGCGCTCTTCGAGGATCCGCCGCAAGGCGTCGACGCGCTCGACGCGTTCGCCGATGACGAGCGTGCACACAGCTGCCTCGTCGGCGCGCAGCAGCTCGAGCGCCCGGGAGAAGACCGTGACGAGGTCCACGTCGGCGACCACCGCCGCTCCGGACTCAGGCGTGATCGCTCGCCAGCGACCGTCCGGCGACCGGTCGATCTCGGCTGTCCGGAGGCGTTCGAGGGTCTCCCGGACGCGATCGATCGCCTGGTCAGTCTCCTCTCCTCCGAGGAGAAGCAGTGCTGCCAGTTGGGCAGCCAGGGACTCCACCGGGAGGACGACGAGAGACGGTCGCTGAACCCGTTCGGCCAGTGCCCGGGCGCGTGCCAGGTCCGTACGGCTTCCCGGCAGAAGGACGAGGCGCTCCAGACGGTCGGTGAGCCGACCGATCGTCTCTTCGATAGCCGGTTGCCCGTCCTGGGTCAACAAGCCCATTGCGCCCATGCGATGCGCGAGGGTGACGATGCGCGGTGCACCAGAGAGCACGAGGACTGGTACCGAAGGCGGCTGGTCGAACAGTGCCGGAGGGGATCCACCGGTGAGGTCGTCGACAACGACCGAGAGGAGGCGGCCGAAGCGTTGGAACGACGAGAGTACTGCTTCGGGCTGTTCCGTATGGAGATGGATGCGCAGGAGATGACCGTCGCGGACGAGTTCGACCGAGTCGCCGAACTGGCTGAGCACCGTCTGAATGGCGTCGTCGTGAGTGGCGTGGCTTTCGAGCAAGGCATTGAGGCACGAGCCGTGACCGTCCGCGGCGACGGTGACAGGGGTAGCACGCTCCAGACGGAGAGGCGGTGCAGCCTCCGCTCCCCCTGTCGCCCAGGCGTGCAGGATGAGCGTCAGCCCCTGGGCGCCCGCGTCGACGACGCCGCGCTCGCGGAGGACCGGGAGGTACTCGGGGGTCCGCCGGGTCGCTTCGTGCGCGGCCGCGCTCACGCGACGGAGCAGCTCGGGCAGCGACGCTCCGGCCCGGACAGCGCGCTCAGCTTCCTCGGCCGCGGCGCGCAGCACGGTGATCATCGTACCTTCGACCGGGTGCAGGAGTGCACGGCGGGCCAGGGTGTCGGCGCGGGTGAGTACCTCGGCGAAGCTCTCTGCGTCGAGCACCGCGCGCTCGGCGAGCGTTTCGGCGAACGCCCGGAAGACCTGGCTCAGCAACATGCCGGAGTTTCCGTGCGCGGCGCGGAACGCTGCATCGGCAGCAGCGCGGGCGACCGCGCCGAGGCCATGTCCACACGCCGTGCGTGCCGCGCGCAGGGCTGCTTGCGCGGTGAGGAGGAGGTTCGTACCGGTGTCGCGATCGGCGACCGGAAAGACGTTGAGCGCATCCAAGTGGGCAGCTTGCTCTCCCAGCGCCGTGACGGCTGCCTCGAGCGCTGCGAGGAAAGTGTCCTCCTGCCACGCTGTATCGAGGTGCTGGACGAACCGCTGGTCGCTACCCTGCTGGCGTGCTGGCATCGGTCGGTCCTCGGTCACCCGTCGAGTTTCCGCGCTCACACGGAGTGTACCGGTACTCCTTCCATGTATCCAGACGTGTGCTCTATACTCCGGTACTGCAGAGCGCGAAGGAGTCAGGGCGTGGTGGAGCTGGTCACACTGCTCCTGGCCGGGTATCTGCTCGGATCGCTGCCGACGGCGCAGATCGCTGCTTACGCGTTGGCTGGGATCGATTTGCGCGAACGGGCACCCACGGTCAGCGGTTCCGGTGTGTACTATGCCGTCGCACGCTGGGCAGTCGTACCGGTGGGGCTCGTCGACGTCGCGAAGGGGGCGATCGCCACCTACGTGCCGTACCTGTTCGGCGGGAGCGAGGGGCTCGCGGTCGCTTGCGGACTGGCTGCCGTCATCGGTCACAACTGGCCGGTATGGCTCGGCTTTCGTGGGGGGCGGGGGTTGAGCCCCTTCCTCGGTATGCTGGCCGTCGTTTTTCCGCTCGGTGCGCTGCTGCTGCTGCTGGGGGCGCTCGGGCTCGGCCGGTTACTGCATCGTACTCCGGTCGGGGCCTTGCTCGGTCTCACTGCCTTGCCCGGCGTGGTGATCGTGACGGGTGGGTCGGACGCGCTCGTGCGGGGGACGGTCGGCATGCTCGTTCTCACCATCGTCAAACGACTCGAAGCTAACCGGCGTCCGCTGCCGCGCGACCCGGTCCGGCGGCGCATCGTCTTGTGGCGCCGGTTCTGGTACGACCGCGACGAGGAGCGGTGGCCGCCGACATCCGAACCAGAGGAGTAGCTCGGCCGTGCTCGGCATCGTGACCGACAGCATCGCCTGTCTGCCGCGCGATCTGGTCGAACGCTACGGTATTCAGGTGGTCCCGGTTCGGATCGCGCGTGGCGATCGGATCTATCGCGACGGCGTGGACGTCACCCCTGAGGAAGCGTTCGCCTGGCTGGCTGCTGGGGAAATCGTCACCACGTCGCAGCCTGCAGTGGGCGAGTTCGTCGAGGTGTACCGTGCGCTAGCTGGGCGGGTCGAGGGGATCGTGTCCATTCACGTTTCGTCTGGAGTGACCGGCGTGTACCAAGCGGCGCAGGCTGCTGCGGGAATGGTCCCGGACGTGCCGATCGCGGTGGTCGATAGCCGGGCCGCGACGATGGCTGAAGGGTTCCTCGTGCTGGAGGCGGCGCGGCTCGCCGAGGAGGGGGCGGCCCTGCAGGCGGTCGTGCAGCGTGTCGAGCAGCTTCGGTCGGCTGTGCGCTTCTTCGCGGTGCTGGAGACCGTGGCGTATCTGGTGCGGAGCGGCCGAGCGCCGTGGCTGGCGCAGCTGGCGGTCGACGTCTTCCAAATCAAACCGATATTGACGCTCCAGGACGGGAAGATCGTCGCGTTGGAGCGGGTACGGATGCGGCGGCGGGCGATCGAGGCCATGGTCCGGCGTATGGAGCGGGACGTCGGGGATCGTCCGGTGCACGTCGCGGTACTGGAGGCTGGGGCGCGGGAAGAGGCGGAGCGACTGGCTGAGGAGATCGCAACGCGCTTCCGGGTGGTCGAGCGCTACATCGCTCCCTTCACCGCGGCGATGGCACTCAATACCGGTCCGGGCCTTCTCGGCCTCGCCTATTACGCCGAGTGAGCACCCGGTGGGAGAGCGCTCACTCCGGAGGCCAGGGGGTATCAGTGGGCGGGCCGTAACTGCCGTACGTCTGTTCGACGTAGGCTCGGATCTCCCGGAGCGAGCGGCCTTCGCGTGTCAACCGCATCACGTCACGCGTGATGTCGATGCAGATCCCTCAACCGAAGGTCATCGTGTTGAGGACGACGGAGCCGTCGGCGCGGAATTCGCGGATGGAACAGTCGAGCACCGAGCGGTGGCCCCACTCGCCGCAACCGCAGTAGCAGGGGAAGTACTGCAGGATCTCGGGATGCAGCGCTGCATAGCGGTAGGCTTCCTGTGCTTCTGGAGCTGCTTGATAGAAGATCGGGGGCCAGCGGTCCTCCTTGGGCCAGGCGATCAAGAGGTGCTCGCTCTCGGTCGACGGTGCGCCGCGCTGGCAAGCGAGCACGAAGGGGATAGTGAGGAGCCCGAGGAGCATGTGTCGGCGTGGGAAGGTGGCCTGTCTCGTCATGTCTCTCTTACCTCTCCGGCGAGCGAGCCGGTCACTCGCTGCGATTGTGCCACCTGGTGCGCTCGAGGAGGAAGGGAACAACTCCTCTCCTCGATGCCTGGCTCGCCGGGCCGGGTGAGCGGGGCGGGTGTGGCGGGCCGTTCGGCCGATCGTTGAGGCTGACCAGTTTCGACTGGTGCGTGGCGAATTCTCCGGCCGGTGCACTGTTTGCCGGGTCGAGGTGCACCACCAGTTGTGCCGGAGTGAGGCGATACGGAATGTGCGGCGCATCGCTCGGACCGAGGTGCGTCGGGGAGCCTCGCTCAACTGGACGTGGGGGTACGAGCGGCGGGGTCGGCGTAGCGCCACTGCGCTGCTGGGGTGGCGCCGGTGCCTGAGGGCGACGGTCAGCCGGAGACGCGGCCAGTGGTTGCGAACGACAGGAGCTGAGGCTCCAATCGGCTGCGGGCGTTTGCCGGAGCATCGGCGTGGTGTCGGTCTGCAATACGATGGGCGGTCGAGGAGCGGGTGGAGGCTTCATCGCCTGCTGCTGAGTGAGACAGGGATGCACAGCGCGCACGCGGTACTGACGCTGGAGGTGAATCCCCGAAGGGGCGCAAAGAAGTCGAGGAATGAGAGGGCTGTATGCGTGCGGATACGCAGTCAAACGCGATCGCCCCGGTGGTTACCGGGGCGATGTTCCGCGATTTCTTGCGGTAGGCCGCGAGGGACTCGAACCCCCAACCCGCTGATTAAGAGTCAGCTGCTCTACCAGTTGAGCTAGCGGCCCACGTTCCGCCTACCAGGCAAAGTATATCCACGAGTGATCCGGCGTGCAACTCCTCGCTACGTCGAGAGTTGCGGAGCCGCCGTCGCCGTTCCCCGCGCTGCAGCACGCACCGCGCGCAGGCGTACCAGGAGCGCTGACGCCAGGAACCCTATCCCGATCACGCCGAGGATCGGTTGTACCGGCGCGAACCACTGCACAGCGCCGCTCGTCCCCAGCAGGAGCACGACCAGCTTGTTGCAGGTCGGACAGCCGACCGCGAGGTAGGAAACGATCGCCCCCACACCGAGGCGCCGCTGCGGCAACGGGCAGGCCGTCGGCCAGGCAGCGGTGGCCGCCAGCCCTCCAGCGAGAAGCACCGTCACGGCGAACACGACGTAGTCGATCGTCGTCGGCGCGATCATACGCCCGAAGATCGGGTTGGGCACGAGCGCAGTCGGAATGCCGACGAGGAGCGCTGCAGCGACTGCACCGAGTGCACCGTACACTCCCGCACGTAGGATCGGCCTGGGCATCCGAAGCGTCCCTCCGTTTCCGCTCGAGTGTACCAGCTGCCGCTCGATCGGGTACGCTCACGACCGCTTGCGCGCTGCGCAGCAGGAGGGGATATGCGGAGAGGTTGGACGAACGGGCTGGCGGCCCTGCGCTACCGTGATTTCCGGTTGCTCTGGGCCGGTCAGTTCGTGTCCATGCTGGGCAACCAGATGCAGACGGTCGCCCTGAGCTGGCTGGTGTACGACCTCACCGGTTCGCCGGCCCAACTCGGTGGTATCGCGCTGGCGCGCGCCGTGCCGACCATCGTGCTCTCGCTCTTCGGCGGGACACTAGCCGATCAGGTCGACCGGCGCTGGTTGCTGCTCGTCACCCAGTCGACGGCCGCCGTGCTCCTCGGTACGCTGGCGCTGTGCGTCACGCTGGGCTGGACGGCGCTCCCGTTGCTCTACGGCTTCGCGTTCGCGTCGGCAGCGGCGATGGCGTTCGACTCGCCGGCGCGGCAAGCACTCATTCCAGCGCTGGTGCCGCGTGACCGGCTCGCCAACGCCCTGACGCTCAACGTGCTGGCATGGGACGTGGCGGCTGTGGCCGGCCCAGCGCTCGGCGGCCTGCTGATCGCTCGTGTGGGTGTGGCGGCCGCCTTCTGGGTCGACGCGATGAGCTACCTCGCTGTCGTCGCAGCACTCTTGGCGATGCGGCGCGACATTCCGCCGCCGCGTCCGGAACGGCGCGGCTGGCAAGCTTTCACGGACGGGCTGGTCTTCGTGCGCAGCCGGCCGATCCTGTGGCAACTGATGGCGCTCGACTTCTTCGCTGTCGTACTGGCGTCGTCGACCGGTTTGCTGCCGGTCTTCGCCCGCGACGTGCTCGGCGTCGGCCCGGACGGCCTGGGACTCCTCTTCGCGGCGCCGAGCGTCGGTGCCATCGTCGGGGCGGCGCTCCTGGCGCTCCTGCCACCGCCGCGTCACCCCGGTCGCGTGGTGGTATGGGTGGTCGTTGGCTATGGTGCGGCGCTGGCAGCCTTCGGGGTGAGTCGCTGGTTCTGGGTCTCGCTGGCACTCCTCGCACTGGCCGGTGCGCTCGATGCGGTGAGTATGGCGCTGCGGCACACGGTGCGGCAGCTGGCGACGCCCGATGCCTACCGCGGTCGCGTCGGTGCACTGGCCTCGGTCTTCAGTGCCGGCGGCCCTCGGCTCGGGCAATTCCAGGCCGGTGTCCTCGCCAACGTGGTCGGCCCGGCGAGCGCGATGGTGCTGGGTGGTCTGGGCTGTATCGCGGTGGCGCTGGCATCCCGCTGGTGGGGGAGGGAGCTCTGGCGATACTCTGGCGAAACGCTCGCCGAAGCGCGTCCAGCTGGTGACGTGGCGCAACGGGCAGCGGCCAGCTCGGGATCCGAGTGAGCGCTGCGTTGCCACTGCTCCGCGTTCTCATTGGTAGGAAAGTCCTATTCGCGCGGACGAACGGCCGAGTACCATGATGGTACGTCCGGCGGGGGTATCGGCGTGAGCACGGACCAGTCGGTCGGGTGGCACGATATCGACGTCATACTCGTCGACAGCGATCCGGCGCGACGGCTGGTCGTCGCTCGCCTGGCGAGCAGGCTCGGTGTCCGGAGCCTCGCAGTCTACGAGTCCTGGACGAGCGCGGTTGCGACGGCTCCGGCTGCGCGACCGACCGTCGTGCTGGTGGACGAGCGGCTCCTCCATGCCCACGTGTTGGATACCGTGCGCGCTGCGCGGGACGGCAAGTTCTTCGTGGCGCTCGTGCCGGGGGAGGTCCGCTCGACGCCAGAACTGTTGGCCGCCGGATTCGGGGCGGTGCTCTACGACCCGATCACCGCTGTCGATCTGGAACGTATCTTGGCGCTCGCACGTTCTGTGCTCGCGGTGGAGGTCGATCGCACTCGGCGCCTCCAGCTGAAGCTGAGTGCCCTCCGCCAGGTACAGACCGAGTTGCTGTTGCTCGTCGAATCGACGCCAGGGTGGATGGAGCGGAGCCTGGAGCTCTTGCGGCGGATTCTCGAAGTACCTGCGCTGGCGGTGTGGCGCATCGATTGGGAAGCGAATGCGCTGTCCAATGCGGGGGCGATCGGTCTCACCCGGGAATTCGTCGAGGAGCTCGAGACACGAGCGCGCGGTAGAGCCAGCGAGCTCGTGCATCGGGTGCTGGAATCGGTCGTCGAGCCGATCGACATGCGTGTCACGACGACCGACTCGCGGGTCGTGAGTTCGGTGGAGACGCGTCGCGCACTCGGGCTCGAGGCGGGAATCGTGGTGCCGATCCGTCTGGTCGGCCAGGTGGTCGCGCTCCTATCCGTGTACCTGGCTCGTCTGGAAGACTTCGACCGCGCGGACATCCAGCTGTACGATGCCGCTGCCGAGGCGTTGGCGGTGGCGTGGCGGGTCGCCGAAGCACGGCGCGAGATCCTCCAGAGTCGGACGCTCTACCGTACCTTGGTCGAGGAGGAGCCGCTCGGGTTGGTCCTCTGTGCGTTGGACGGTACGGTCCGCGTGGCCAACAACGCGGCCGCTCGTCTCCTCGGCTTCGAACGACCCGACGCGCTGTTGGGTCACCGTCTCTCCGAGTCGGTGCAGGTGCTGGCACCGTTACCCTGGGACGAGTGGGTGCAGCGTTCCCCTGGTGCGCCAGCGGTCGAAGCAGTAATCCCGGTGCTCTCCTTCGACAAGCGTCTGCGGATCATCGAGTTCCATCCTCGCGTGATCGAGTTGCCGGACGGCGACCGGCGGTGGGAGCGGCAAGTACAACTCGTCTTGAACGACGTGACGCTGGAGCGGCGCCGCCTCAGGGAGTTGGAGCTTCTCCATGACCTGACACGCATGGTGGTGGAGGAGCGCGATCTGGACGCCGCTTTCCGGGTGGTTGCCGACCGTCTCCAGCGCGAGTTTTCCTACGCGCTGGTCGGGCTCGCACTGTTGAGCGACGACGGATCGCGCTTCGTCGGGCGAGCGGTGCGCGTCGAGGGCGGGTTGACGTTCCAGGAATGGCGCGCGGACCGCGGTGTGACCGGTCGAGCGGTGCGCGAGAACCGCGCGCAGCTCGTCGTCGACGTGCACGAGGATCCCGACTACTTCGATCCGCAGCCGGACCTCCCGAAAGAGAGCGAAGTGGTCGCTGTGCTGCGACGGGACGGGCGACCGATCGGGGTGCTCAATATCGAAAGCCGGCAGGGGCATCGGCTGGACGAAGAGGATCTCAGACTGGCGCTCAACATCGCAGTGCACCTGGAACTCTTGATGCGGCAGGTCGAGCTGACCGACCGCTTGGAGCGGCAGGCGTTGAGCGACCCACTGACAGGACTCCCCAACCGGCGTGCGTTCGCTGAGCAGCTGCGGCGCTCCTTGAACGATCGCCGCGCCCTTGCGGTGAGCGTGATCCTGATCGACTTCGACGGTTTCAAAACGTTCAACGATACGCGAGGACACCTCTTCGGCGACCGCATCCTGCAGGCGGTGGCGGAGCGCTTGGTTCGCTCCTTGCGACCGAGCGATCTCCTCGCCCGCTACGGGGGTGACGAGTTCGCGGTCGTCCTCGTGGGCGTCGACGCTCCCGTCGCTGGCGAGATCGCGGAGCGCTTGCGTCAGGCAGTGGCGAACGTTCCATTTGCGGCTGGGGAAGAGACGGTCGCGTTGACCATCTCCTTGGGAGTGGCGAGTGCCCCGCAGCATGGCACCACAGCGGAAACGTTGGTGCAGGCAGCCGACGCCGCTCTCTACGAGGCCAAGCGTCGCGGTGGCAACACCGTCATCGTGGCAGGAGAGGGCGCCCCCGCACGCTAGGGGAGTTCGAGGAGGTCGTGCGGCGACCGCGTCAGGCGCTCGGCGCCGTGCTCGGCAATGACGACGACGTCCTCGATCCGGACTCCCCACCGCCCCGGGAGGTACACACCCGGTTCGTCGGTGACGACCATCCCGGGTCGGAGCGGCTGGCGGTTGCCGCGTACCAGGTAGGGAGGTTCATGGACGGCCAGTCCCAGGCCGTGGCCCAGACGATGGGTGAAGTACTGCGCGAGGCCATGGTTCGCCAAGACGTCGCGGGCGACCCCGTCGACCTCTTCGCACGGTACGCCAGGGGCGAGTGCAGCGAAGGCGGCCTGCTGGGCCTCGAGTACCGCTTCGTGGGCGGCGGCGAACTCAGGGTCGCGGAGTCTCCCGGCAACCGGCGTGCGGGTCATATCGGCGTAGTAGCCGCGGTAGGGACCACCGATATCGATGACGACCGGTTCACCGCTCTGCACGATGCGGTCGCTCGGTTCGTGGTGCGGCGAAGCAGCGTTGGGGCCGCTGGCTACGATGCAGAACGCGACCTCGTCGAGCCCCTCTTCGAGGAGGAGTTCGCTCAAGCGGCGCGCGATCTGCCGTTCGGATCGGCCGACGAGCCGCTCCTCGGCGCAGAAGCGTGCCCAGGCGGCGTCGACCCGGGCGATGGCTTCCCGCAGTAGGGCGATCTCGGAAGCGCTCTTCACGGCGCGGAGTTCTTGCAGCAGCGGGCTGATGCGGACGAAGCGCCGGGGCACGAGTCGTTCCTGCAACGGGAGGAGGAAACCGGCGCGGAACTCGTCGTTCACGCCGATCGTAGCAGCGTCGAGCTGGCGGAGGCGTTCGGCGAGGAGCGCGATCGGATCGTCGCCGTCACGCCAGGCTTCGACGACAAAGTGGTGCTCTCCCCCGAAACGCGGCGCTTCGAGTTCGGGAACCAGCAGCGTCGCCGGGCCATCGCAGGGCACGACGAGTGCAGTGAGCCGTTCGCTCTCGCGCGCGGCTTCCCCCGTCAGGTACCGGAAGTCTGCCGACGGGCCGAGCACGGCGACGTCGATCCGCTGGCCAGCGAGCGCTGTCCGGAAACGCTGCAGTCGCTCGAGCAGTTCCTGCTCCACGTCGTCTCTCCTCATCCTCGCTCGGGAAACCGGTACAAGCGTTGGGCGTTGCCGCTGAGGACGAGTACGGCGTCCGACTCTGCTTCAGCGAGCGTGAGGAACCCATCCTCGGCCAGGGTGCCGAGTGCCCGAACCAGAGCGTGGTGCCAGAGCCGCGCGACGAACCAGTGCCGTTCCGGCAGGAACTCCCCGCCGGTGGCGGCCAGTAGCCTGGTCGCTGGCACGCTCGCGAGGAGCGTGCGGAGCATCTCGCTGGCGGCGGCCGGTTCGACGAGGAACGCCGGGCCAGGGGAGTGGTAGCAGTGGGGGTAGGCGCGCGCCAGCGCTGGGGTGTGGGGGTGGAAACGCGCGTGACCGACGAGGACGATCGGGACGTGTCGGTAGCGCGGTTCCTCGAAGACTGGGCGGAGGAGTGCTGGGTCGTCGCCGTGCGGGTCGCGCGTCCGGTTGATACCGAGCGTGATATGGAGCGGTACGGTCAGCTCGGCAGTGACCTCCAACGCTACCCAGAAGAGCGCATACAAAAGACGACGGTGCGTCAAGCCCTCGAAGGTACCGGCGTCGATCTCGGCCCGTACTTCGTAAAAGGAGCGGTCTGCCGTGGCCACGTCGACCGGCTGGATGGCGAGCGACGTGCGGGCGGGGAACTCGCTGACCAAGCCACGTGCTCCGCGGCCGATCGCCTCGGCGAGGGCTTGGGCGAAGAGGGTGCGGAGCTCGTCCCACGAGCCACAGTGGGGTAAGAGACGCTCAGCCACGGGTTCGACCGGCTGCAACGCGAGCATGGGACGACCGACGACGTCACTCCATTCGCGCGGTGGAGGGATCCGCTCGTCGTCGGCCTCGAGACAACAGGCGGGGCCGAGGCGGGCGTCGTCGGCCAGGAGTCGTGCGTAGGCCTGACGGCTGAACCGGGCGCGCGCTTCTAGGATCGCCGGTTCGGTCGGATCGCAGTCGAGGAGTTCAGCCAACCAACGGAGGGCGAGGCGGTAGGTGACGGTGTAGGGGGCGTCCCGTCTCGTGTCGGCACCTCCTTCCGGGAGCAAACACGCGGCGAGGTAGCCGCTCGGCAGGCGCTGGTCGAGGCGCGCTGGTGGCGTGCAGTGGTGATCCAGGAGCGTGCGATCGGCCAAGCGTTCCCGCAGCCAATCGGTGGCAGACATCGGTCCTCTCCCTCCCCTCGGATCGGCGTCCCTCGCGGCCCGGCTGTGAGCGTTCCGGCGCGGTCGTGCCCTCATGGTACACTGCGCCTACCGGAGGTGTTGCATGGCCGGGTTCCCGCCGCAGCGCATCAGCGTCGTCGAACAGGACGAGTGGCAGGCGCAGCTGGAGTCGCTGTACGCGATCTCGGTCGAGATCGCTGGACTGCGCGAACTCAGCGCGGTGATGGACCGCGCGCTGGAGTATTGCCTGGCCCTGACGGCGTCGTCCTTCGGTTTCGTCGGCCTGGTCGACGGGCCAGGCACGATGGACGTGGCGGCGATCCGCGGCTTCGTGCCCGACCGGCCGGACTTCTACGAGCGCTTCCGCAAGATACCGATCCGGCGGACGATCTTCGGGGTGGTCATCCTGGAGGGACGACCGAACATCTCGAACGACGTACGGAACGACCCCTTGCAACGCGGGGCGCCGCGTGGCCATCCGCCGGTCGAGACCTTCCTCGGTGTGCCCCTCAAGGTGCGTGACCAGACGATCGGGATGATCGGGGTGGCCAACCGGCCGGGGGGCTACGGGAGCGCGCACGAGCGCCTCTTGAGTACCTTCGCCAACCAGGTCGCCGTCGCGATCGAGAACGCGCGGCTCTACGAGCGGCAGCGGCAGATGATCGCGGACCTGCAGCAGCTGCATGCCCGGTTGGATGCCGCACGCGTCGAGGCGCTGCTCCACCAGGAACGGAACCGGATCGCGGCGGAACTGCACGATCGCGTAGCGCAGATCATGTTCGGCATCGGGATCGAGGCGACCTGGTGCCGCGAGCAGCCGGGAGTCCCGGAACCGGTGGCGCGCAGCCTCGATCGGATCCGTGAATTGGCGGCCCGCGGCGCAGCCGAGGTGCGGCGGGTCGTTTACGACCTGGCGGAGTCGCCAGCAGGAGGCAAGGAGCTGGTTGAGGAACTGGCTCGATTGGTCGAGGCCTACCGGAGCGACGAGCTGGAGGTCGAGTTCGTGGTGGAGGGGAAGCCGCGGCGACTGCCGCACGCGCTGGAGGACGCGCTCCTGTTGATCGCGCGGGAAGCACTCACCAACGTGCGGCGGCATGCAGCAGCGGACCTGGCGATCGTGGGAGTGCACTTCAGCGAGCAGGCAGTGACGCTGGTCGTGCAGGACAACGGCCGAGGCATCGATCCGGTGGTGTTGGCCGAGGCGGAGACGAGTTCGGCCCACCTCGGCTTGCTCTCGATGCGGAGACGCGCCGAAGCGCTCGGCGGGTCCTTCGAGGCGCGCAACGGCCAGGACGGTGGGTTCGTGGTCCGTGTGGTCATACCGGCGGAACCGCGGTGGGAGTGAAGAGGGATGGTCCAGCGGGTACTCCGGGTCGCGATCATCGACGATCACGAGATCGTGCGGAGCGGGCTCCGACATATCCTCGAAGACGACCCGGAGTTCCTCGTGGTGGGTGAGGCTGCCGACGGACCAAGCGGTCTCGGTATGGTCGATGCGGTGCAGCCGGACGTGGTGATCGTCGACGTTCGCTTGCCCTCGATGCAAGGCGACGACGTCTGTCGGTTGATCCGCGAGCGAGCGCCGAGCGTGCGCATTCTCGTCTTGAGCGCCTTCGGGGAAGAGGAGCTGGTGTACCGCTGCTTGGTCGCGGGTGCGCAGGGCTACGTGCTCAAGGACATCGTCCACTTCGACCTCAAGCAGAGTTTGAAGGCGGTCGCGCGGGGCGAAGCGGTGTTGGATCCGCGCGTGGCGACGACAGTCGTGGAGCGCCTGCGGAAGCGCGCGGCACGGAGCGACATCCCGCTCTCACCGCACCAGTACTCCGTCCTCCGGCTGATGGCCCAGGGACTGTCCAATAAGCAGATCGCCGAGCGGCTCTTCCTGAGCGAGAATACGGTCAAAGGGTACGT
>JBEPZP010000008.1:0-24132 GCA_041640735.1 Thermomicrobium sp. | reverse complement strand
GGGGGGTATCCATGGCAACCGTACGGCGACCGTCGAGGCTGAACCGTCTTCTCCTCGCACTGGTACTCGCGGCGAGTAGCCTGTTGAGCGCGTTGCCGGGCGTCCAGGCAGCCGCCCCGCTGAGCGAGGAGCAGTCGCGCGTCACACTCGCAGCCGTCTACAACGGCGAGATCTTCCCTGGAGACGTCGAACCGATCTGGAGCACCGTCGTCGTCCAGAACCTGGAGGCGTTGCCGATCGCGATCCGCCTACGCAACCAGCGCACGGGCGGCACCGTGAGCGGACCCTTCACGCTGCCGCCGCGGGCGACGCGCGCCTTCACCGCCGGTGAGCTGGCCGGACTCGGCCTGGTGCCGAGCGGTGGCAGCAGCGGCTTGATCGTCGAGGCAGAGTTCCCTGAAACGAGCCGGAACATCCTGGCCGAGCTGGGTATCTGCACCCTCGCCTGTAACCCGGCCATCGCCGTCGTCGCCAAGCACGGCGGGCCGAGCGCCTTGGGGAGCGACCTCCGCACGTCTGGCGCCTTCCAGACCGTCTCCGGAGCGACCGGCTTCCGCGACGACGAGTGGCAGGCAGCCAACCTCGGGCGTTCCTGGGTGCTCCCGGTCGTCCAGACCAACAACGGCTGGCGCACCGTGATCAAGATCGCCAACCTGCGCAACCAGCTGAACCAGGTCACCGTGACGCTGCAACGCTCGCGCGGCGTCCTCGCCGGTGAGGCGACCTACACACTCAGCCAAGGTATCGGTCCCGGCCAGACCTGGACGATCGACCTCGCTGGCGTCGTCCCGCCGGAGTGGGTCGGCGCGGCCTTCGTCGAGGCCCAGCTCAGCGGCGTCGCCGTGGTCGCCGAGCGCTACAAGCCCGAGTGGCGGATGCTCCTGACCAACGAGGGCGCCCCGCGCACCTCCGCCACGACGCGCTATGCGCCCATCGTCTTCCGCGACTACAACAACTGGAACACCGGGATCACCCTGGTGAACCTCGATACCACCCAGAGCAACACGATCACCTTGACCTACTACGACCGCAACGGTGCCGTGCAGGTCGTGCCACCCGAACTCGCGGTGCTCACGCTCGAACCTGGCGAGAGCGCCTTCATCTACCGACCGGACATCAGTCAGGTGCCGAGCCTCGACCCGGCCCGCGTCAACGCGGTCGTCCTGAGCGGCCAGCGCCCCTTCGCCGCCGCCGTGGACGAGGTCAAGTACCTGGCCGGTCCCGGCCAAGGCCAGGCGATGAGCTACGTCGCGCCGGCGGCGCCGGACTTCGGCGGCAGCAAGCAGAGCTGGTCGGCAGCCGAGACGCAGTCCCGTACCGCCGGACAAGTGATCGGCCGCGCCTGGTTCACGCACACGCTGGCGCTGCCGCTCTTCCAGGTCGGCGACGCCGCTGGGCTGGGTGACGTGAGCGGGTTCACGTTGTTCAACCCGACCGGACGCCAGCAACTCGCCAACGTGCAGATCCTCAGTGCTACCGGTGCAGCCGTGGCTCCGTCGCAAGTCGGCACCAGCGAAAATCCCGTCCTGGTCGCCGTGCCGGCGGGCGGGTACGCCGTGATCTATCCGTATCCGAGCGACTTCGGGACGGCCTTCACCAGCATGCCGCGCAATTTCACCGGCACCGCACTAATCGGCGTGACCGACGGGGCCGGGAGCGGCAGCGGTTTCCTCATCGGCATCTCCAACGTCGTCAACTACCAGGTTGCTGGTGATGGTTCGGGAGTCTTCGTCCTGACACCGACCCGCCACCCGGCACTCACGCTCGAGAACTTTGCGCTCCGCCTCGAGCCGAGTGTCACGCTGTCCGAGACCGGGACCGAGGTCACCCTGACCGCCACGTTGACTGCGGACGGGACGGCGCTCGCGGGCCGGACGATTCGCTTCCGGGTCACAGGCGATGGAACCCCGAAGCCGGCTACCGGTACCGCGACGACAGACAGTCAGGGTCGGGCATCGTTCGCTTTCACAAACACCACCACTGGGACGAACACGGTGACCGCCTGGTGGGACATCAATGAGAACGGTATGCAAGATGTCGGCGAGCTGGCTGACACGAGTCAGGTGAGCTGGGTCGCCAATGTAACCGGTACGCTCACCCTGCAGGGTGGCGTCAACCAGGAGGACTCGAATTACACCGTACTGGCATCCAGCCTCGCCGGAAACAGTACTGTTACCACCCAGGCCCGTTGTGACCTCGAACCCACTACGCCCACTGGTATCCCGGTGCTCTTGGAGTTCCAGAGCACCGGCGGTGCGACAGCACGCTGGAGCGGGATGCCGACCCCCAGTACGTCTGGTACCATCAGCGTGGTAACGAGCGGTGCGAGCAACGTCGCGACAGCGGACCTGATCCTGGTTGATGGGCAGGCCAATAACACCTACACCGTCACCTGCTACCTCGACTACGGCGTGACCGGTGTCCGGGAGAGCACAGACCCACTGCTGGGCACCGTAACGATTACAATCACAAACCAATAGTGACGATCGACGTCCTGAGCTGAGCGAGGGCTGGCGACCGCCCCCGGGGTCATCCCGGGGCGGTTTGCTTCCCCGGCTCGCTCCGTTACAATCGGCGCGGTGCGCAGCGTGCTCGCTCGCGCTACCGGACGGGAAGGAAGCGAAGGGAGAGGAGCGGAACGCGATGGCTACCGCACAGCGCCAGTCGTCGGCCTTGTGGGACTACGTCGCCGCCCTGGTCATGGTCATCGGGCTCTGGATCACTGCCTCGCCCTACGTCATTCCCGATGCCTGGCTCTACGACGTGACGCGGATCAGTGCGACCTTCTTCGGTGGCTGCATCGTGATGTTCGCCATCGCCGAACTCGCGCTCTCGCCCGGCCTGCGCTGGATCGGGCTCGCCAACGTTCCCATCGGCCTCTGGATCGCCGCGGCCCCCTTCGTCAGCGGTGAGACGGCGATCGGCGCACTAGTGGCGAGCTGCGTGGTCTCCGGTATCGCGGTCGCGATCCTGAGCCTCGCCAGCGTCGTCTTCGCGCGTCGTTGACGATCCGACGACTCCGTAGCGTCCATCCGGCCGCTGCCGCGGCAGCGGCCGGTTCGTTTTCCCCACACGGCGAGGGACCCGGCTCTCCGCGCCCCGCGCCTGTCGCGCCGGCGCGGTCAGCCGAGCGTCGCCGGATCGTCGAGGTCGTAGAAGAGGAGCCCCTGCGGCAACTTGGGGAAAAAGTACGTCGTCTTCGGTGGGAGCAGGCGGCCGGCTCGCGCCCAGTCCAGCACCGTCGCGAGCGCGGTCGGTCGCAGCAACACCGCCAGCACTGCTCGACCCGACCGGACAGCCTGGGCCGCCTCGCCTGCATCGGGCGTGTAGTCGACGACCCGCGCGATCGTCGCCGCATCCAGCCCGCAGACATGCTGGAGGAGCAGCCGGTCGACCAGCACCGCATCCGGCTCGGTACTGTCCGCGGCTGGCAGATCGACCGTCAACAGTTCCTCGCCGTGGAGGACGAGCACCCGCGGCTGCGTCGCACGCGCCAGGTCGCGCGCGAGCTGCACCAGCCGGTCCGGTGACAGTGCACGGCTCACCCGGACCGCGGTGTGCCGCGTCAGGTGTGCGCGGACGTCTTCCCAGTCGCACGGGAGCCAGGTGACGATGCGGTGGATCGGGCGCACCACGAGAGCGGGATCGGCAGCATCGACGACATGCACCGGCACCCAGGCTCGCGGATCGTCGCTGGCCGCGCGGGCACCGCTCCGTTGCGCCAGCTGCTGGGCTGCCGCGAAGCGGTGATGCCCGTCGGCGATGACCAGCGGCCGCTGCGCGACGAGCCCTGCCACCTCTCGGGCCACAGACCCAGTCACCACCCACAGGCGGTGCTCGTCATCGCCGGCGGAGACCGTCCACGCGGGTCGCGCAGTCGTCACCACCGTCTCGAGGAGTCGCCGCAAGCCACCGTCCCCAGCCCAGACGGCGTAGACGGCACCGGCATGCGCCCGCACCGCCTCGAGCTGACGCAAACGCCGCGCCACCAGTTCCGGCGCCGTTCCCTCGTGCGGCAGGAGCTGCACACCCACCTCGGGAGCGAGCGCAGCGGCGAGAAAGACGCCTACCCGCTCGTGCAGTCGCCCCTCCAGCGAGAACCGGTGGACGTACACATAGCAGGCCGGTGCGGATTCCAGCCGGAGCACCCCTTCGGCACGCCAGGTCCGGTAGAGGCGCGCCGCCCGAGTGAAGGTCCGACCGTCCGGATCGGGAAGTTCCAGGTGCAAGCAATGGTAGGGATGCCGGGCAGCGAGCGTTGCTGCGCGTTCTTCGTCCGGCACGTCGTCGGGCGGCCCGAGGACCGCCGCCAGGTCACCTACCCGGTCCAGGTCGTAGCGGACCGCGCGGAACGGCCGGAGCGGCAAGACCTCCGCTCCTGTCCGGTCGTGGGTACGGTCCGGGTACGAGCGCGCCCTCACTGCATCACCGGCAGCGCTCAGGAGCGCTGTGCCTGCAGCGCGCTCAGCTGGGCCAGCACCGGTTCGTCGTCCTCCTCCGCCCCGAGCAGGACGAGCACCACCGCCTCCGGAGCAGGCTCGGTCTCGGCCAGCGCCTCCTCGGGAGAGGGGACGTACCGGTCGTCGGCCCACTGTCCTGGACGCTCGGGGTGGTAGGTCTCGACCAGCCACGTCCGGCTGACGATCGCGTTGCTCCCGAGCTTGCGGCGCGCACGCTCCTGGTAGCGGTCGATCCGACCGTCCGGATGGAGGACGAACAGCTCGACGACTCGCCGGCCCTCGTGGCGGCCGCGATGGAGGATCTGCTGACCGGTCGCTTCGTCCAGTTCCCGCGCTGGTTGGCCGCGGTCCGTCTTCAGAAAGTACCGCACGGTCTTCCTCCTGGTCGTGGATTCTCGCCGCAGCGGAACGATCGCTGCAGGACACAAGTGTACCGCGCCGCTCGCCGTTCCTCGCGTTCACACGCCTACTGCCCCAGGAGAGCGCCCCCTGCTCGGGGACATTCGGAGCTCCGCTCGACGGCCACGGCGCACTAGCGGCGACGATCGGAGACTTCGTCGCATGGCACCCCTAGCGCGAGCTGCGCGCTGCACGGGCGAGCAGGACCTGGTAGAGCTGCGCGTGCCGCTCGGCGATCCGCTCCCAGGAAAACGCGTCCGCCACCACACGCGCCCCGTGCCGGAGCCGGGACCGTTGCTCGGGGTCGGCGAGCAGTCTCGCCAGCATGCTCGCCAGCACGTCCGGGTCTCCCGGCGGGACGAGACGACACGACTCGCCGTCGCGCAGCGGCAGGAGGGTCGACGGATCGGTCGGCCGCGTCGTCACCACCACCGCCCCGCAGGCGAGCGCAGCCACCAGCGTGCCGTTGCGGAGACTCGCTCCGGAGCGGAACGGTAGCGCGACGACGTCGGCCGCCGCCAAGAGGTCTGCGACCTCCTGTGCGGGCCGATAACCCAGGTCGACGAGCGGTACTCCGGGCATACGCACGAGCTCCATCGAGCGCGCTCCCCGCGCCCCCGGCGCGTCAGGACGCTCGCCACCCAGCAAGACGAGGAGCGGTCGCGGCTCGGCGAGACGAGCGACTGCGGCCATCAACGTGTCCAGCCCCTTCTCGGGCTGGCGGAAGCCGAAGAAGACGACGAGCGGCTCGTCCGTCGGCAATCCCAGGCTCCGGCGGGTGGCCAGGGGATCCCGCGGCGGCGGGAGATTGGAGCCGATCGGGATGCGCCACAGCCGCTCCGGCGCGAGACCCCAGCGCCGGACGACGCGCTCGTCCTCCACGTTGGTCACGACCACCGCGGCACTGGCGCGGGCGAGCCAGTGCAGGACCCACGGTCGCAGCGGCCCGGCTTTCGGAAAGAGGTACGGCACCCGCAGGTCGTGGAAGGTCGTCACGACCGGGAACGGTCGCGCGAGGAGGGGAAGGGCCGCGATGCGTCCTGCGAGGTCGAAGGCACCCGCCTGGTACTGGAGATGCACCACGCCGTGCCAACCCGAGCGGCGGAGGTCCTGCACAGCGCGACCGAGCGCCAGTCCCCACCCGCCGACCCGCCGAACATTTCCTTCCTCGGCCAACGGAGCGGCGAGCTGGCGCGTCACGACCGTGACGGCCCAACCGCGTCGCCCGAGCGCTTCGCCGAACCGCGCGGTATAGTCGCCGACACCGCCCCGCGCCGGTGGGTACTCGCCAGTGACCACGGCGACTGCTCGCCGATCGGCAGCGTCGTCAACCACGCTGCGCCCACCTCCGGACCACCCGCGGCCGCAGGAGCGAGCGGAGAGCCCGCCAGTCGCGCACCATCCGGCGCCAGCGTAACGGGCGCTTGTGCCCGACCACCCATTTCGCACCCTCGCGCAGGAAGCGGAGACCGTACGTCGCGAGCAAAAACAGACGCAAGCTCTCGGCCGCGACCGGCCCATAGAGCGTCCGGAAGAGTTGCACCTTGGCCGTATCGAAGGCGACCTGGCGAAAAGCCGATTCCGGCTCGCTCGAGCCACCCTCGGCGTGGAGCACTTCCGCCTCCGGCAGGTAATAGACGCGCCAGCCGGCGCGACGCAGGCGCCAGAACCACTCCACTTCCTCCGAGTAGAGGAAGAACCGCTCGTCGAGCAACCCCACGGTCGCGAACGCGTCGCGCCGGATCGCCAGGCAGGCGCCGACCAGCCAGTCCACCTCCTGCGGCTCGTCGTCGCTCCGGTCGGCGACGTAGTAGCGCCGCAGCACGCGGTTATCGCGCCAATAGTCTTGGATCAACGTACTCTCGAGGAACCCGGTGAGGAGGGTCGGGAAACGCCGCCGCGAGGGCTGGGTCCGCCCGTCCGGGTAGCGGAGACGCGGCCCGACAGCCCCCACCGTCGGGTGACGATCGAGGAAGCGCACGAGGCGGCCGAGCGCGTCCCCGACGAGCTGCGCATCGGGGTTCAGCAGCACGATCACCCGACCACGCGCGAGCCGGACGCCCTCGTTCACGGCCGCGGCGAAGCCACGGTTCGTCGGGTTCGCGACCAGCCGTACCCACGGGAAACGCTCGGCCACCAACTCGGCTGTCCCGTCCGGTGAGGCGTTGTCGACGACGATGACCTCGCCCCGCAGCCCGCTCGCCTCCATGCTCGCCTGGACCGAAGCCAAGCAGGCGGGCAGGTGCTCGCGGCTGCGGTAGCTCACGATGACGACCGAAACGTCCAGCGTCTCTGGCTCGGCGAAGACGTCGGTGCGACGGCTCCGTCGGGCAGCGACTCGGCGCCAGTGCCGCGCCACCAGGATCCAAGTCACCAGTGTAGCGAACGCCAAGGTGGCTGCGAGGAAGAGCCCGTCCAACCCGTCACGGTACCCGCGCAGGGTGACGAACCGGCGCCAGAACTCGCGGGCCGGCTGCCCGATGAACGTCCGTCGCCGCGGCCGCTTGCCTTGTGCGACGAGCGAACGCGCCGCCAAGCGTGCGTACCGGAGCTGCTTGGCGACGAACTCCCGGCGCGCCTCGTAATTGAGGTGCACGAGCGGCGACGAAAGGCGCTCCGCTTCGCCTTCCAGCTCGACGACTTCGTGGACCGCAACGTCGGCACGATAGCGCGCACGACCGGCCCGGAGTAGCCGCAGGTGCTCGTCTGGCCACCAGCCACCACCGCGGATCCATTTCCCCCACATCCAGTTCTGGGTCGGAATCCAGAACCCCGCCACACGCTCGTCGACGCGCCCGAGCGCCGCGCGGATCTCCGCAGCCAACTCCGGACTCACCCGCTCGTCGGCGTCGACGAAGAACACCCACGGTTCGCGCGCCAGCGCCAGTGCGGCATTGCGTTGCGAGGGGAAATCGACGAACCGATGTGTCACCACCTCGGCACCGGCTGCCAGCGCGATCTCGACCGTACGGTCGGTGGAGCCCGAATCGACCACCAGGAGCTGGCGGCCGAGCCCACGCACGCTCGCCAGACACTCGGGGAGGTGCCGTTCTTCGTTGAACGTCAGCACGATGACCGCGAGTGGCAACGGCTCATGCTGCGTCATGACCGTACGACGCATCACGGTAGAGTCGCGCAGCCATCCGGAGCAACCGCGCACGCTCCGCGAACTCCACGCGCCCGCTCAGCCGCGCGCGCAGCGCCGCCCACCGTGCGGCGAGCGAGGCCAGCAGAGCTAACCGGCGCACGAAGGTCGGTCCGTGCCAGCGGCAGAAGTAACGAGCCCGGCTCCGGTGCAACTCGAGGAAGCTCCGGGCGGATACCTGGCGCGTACTCCCCCCGGCGTGGTGGACGACCAACGCTGCTGGTGCAGTCAGGATCGTCCAACCAGCCGCCCGGATCCGACGACACCAGTCGATCTCCTCGCTGTAATAAAAATAGCCTTCGTCGAGCCCACCGACCTGCTCGATGACTGTACGGCGGACGAGCATGCAGGCCCCCAACGGATGGTCGATGGCGAACGGCGAGAGGCCGTCACCGGGACCGAAGCGACCGTTCAGGCGCGAGCCGATGAGGCGCGGATGCACCGGGAAGAAGTCGAGCAGGTTCTGAACGTAGCCGGGGAACCGGTAGCCCGCTGACTGCAGCGAGCCGTCGGGATTGAGTAAGCGCGCGCCGACCAGTCCAACGTGCGGAGCAGCGGTGAGCGCATGCCACAACCAGCTCATCGCTCCCGGACGGACTTCGGTGTCCGGGTTGAGCAAAAGGATCGCCTCGCCACGGCTCGCGGCGATGCCAATGTTGTTCGCGGCAGCAAAACCATGATTCTCTCCGAGTGCGATCAGAGAGACCCAGGGGTAGCGGTCGCGCACGAGCTCGACCGTACCATCGGTCGAGCCGTTGTCGACAACAATGACCTCGCTGGCAAGGTGGCTCTGTGCGAGTTCGGCAGCGAGACTGTCGAGGCAGCCCGGGAGGAATTCCCGGACGTTCCAGCTAACAATGACGACCGAAAGGTCACAGCCGTCCACGGATACACACTCCTTTGCCGTGCATCATCCTAGCGTGCTCAGCTCGAGGCCGTCGAATTGGGTGTGGCGACCTGCTATGCTCCGGCCGGGTCGTGTCCATCTGGTGCGAGGACAAGCAGGAACGATGCAGCGTGAGCAGCGTTCTTTCGACATCGACGAAGCGCTCCGGCGTGTGCGCGAGGCCGTTCGTTCGTTGCCGCCGGCAGCCTTGTTCCAGCTGACCGAGGAAGGCTATCGGACGCCGTTCGATGTGCTTGTCGCGTGCATCGTGTCGGTGCGGACCCGCGACGAGGTCACCGTACCAGTTGCCCGGCGACTTTTCGCGCGCGCTCGAACACCAGAAGAGGTCGCGCAGCTCACCGAACAGGAACTTGCCACACTGCTCCGGCCGGCGACCTTCGCCGATACGAAAGCACGGAACGTACTCCGTATCGCCGAGCGCCTTCAGCATGAGCCCGACCAGCAGAGGCTCTGCGACGAGACGTTCCTGCTCCAGCTGCCGGGCGTCGGCCCGAAGTGCGCTCACCTCGTCCTCGCTCTCGCTTGTGGTATCCCGCGCATCGCGGTCGACGTCCACGTGCACCGGATCACCAACCGCTGGGGATACGTGCGGACCCGGACGCCGGAGCAGACGTTACGGGAACTCGAGCGGAAGCTGCCTCAGCAGTACTGGGTCGAGATCAATCGGTTGCTCGTTCCCTTCGGCAAGCATATCTGTACGGGTGCACTCCCGCGCTGCGGGCAGTGCGTGCTCAAGGATCTCTGCCCACGGATCGGGGTAACGCGGCACCGTTGAACTGCGTGCGGTGGCGATGCATCTCGAGAGTGGGAGCCGGCGGGACGGACGTCACAGTGAAGAAAGGAGGTCAGGATGTCGGTGCTGGCGAATGTGGCGGACGTACTCGAGCAGATCCGCAAGGTGCGGCAGATCCGGCAGTACCGGCCTGATCCGGTTCCGGAAGAAGCAATCTGGCACTTGCTCGAAGTGGCTCGCTGGACGGGAAGCTCGCGCAATACCCAACCCTGGCATTTTATCGTCGTTGATGATCGAGAGATTCTCCGGCAGTTGAGCGAGCTGCGGCCACCGATCTCCTGGCTGGCTGGCGCGCCGCTGGGCATCGCGATCGTTCTCGATGGGCAGAGTGAGATCAGCGAGGCTTACGATGAGGGACGTGTGACTGAGCGGCTGCTCATCGCAGCGAAACTTCTTGGTCTGGGCGGTGGGGTGGCCTGGTATGGTGACACCGCGCAGCAAGCAGGGGCCAAGCGGATCCTCGGCATTCCAGCGGGGTGCACGGCACGCTCGATCGTAGCCATTGGCTATCCCCTCTCGCGCCGTGATCCACGACGCTCCCCAGTACAGCGCGGTCGCAAGCCTCTCGACGAACTCGTCAGCTGGAATCGGTACGGCCAACGACATCGATTGACAGCGAGCAGTTCCGACGTGTGAACAGGAGAAAGAGACTGGCGCCCGGCTAGCCGTGATCCCTGCGGCGAAGCAGTAGCTGGAGCACGCGGCGACTGCTTGACAAAGCTACCCCCATGGGGTATACAGGGCTCACTCAGGCGAGGAGATCGGAGGGCAGCCGATGCAGCAGCACCATCACCACCAACAGCAGAGTCATCGAGGTGGCGCGACTGCGGTAGCTGCCGCGGCACATCCCGCATCGCGGCACGAGGGCGTGCCTCCGGCTGCTCATGCTGGGCATGCCCCTGGCCTCTTGCGACGGCGCTTCTGGATTTCGCTCGCTGCGACCATCCCGGTCGTGCTGGTGGAGAGCCCGCTCCACGATCTGCTCGGGCTACCGAGCGTACCGGGAGCGAGATGGATCGCTCTGGTGCTGTCGCTCTTCGTCTATGTTGTTGGAGGGATCATTTTCCTGCAAGGTGCCCGCGACGAGCTGCGCGCCCGCCGTCCTGGGATGATGACGCTGGTCGCACTGGCGGTCACCGTCGCGCTGCTCTACAGCTTGGCGACGACAGCCGGCTTCCCGGGCGAGCCATTCTACTGGGAATTGACGACACTGATCGTCGTCATGCTACTTGGTCACTGGCTGGAGATGCGTGCCGTCGGTCGAACGCAGCAAGCGCTCGAGGCACTGGCTGCGTTACTCCCGGCGACAGCGGAACGTGTCGAACCAGACGGAAGCGTGCGCGAAGTACCGGTCTCCGAACTGCGTCCCGACGATATCGTTCTCGTCCGCCCGGGTGCGCGCGTTCCGGCTGACGGTGTCGTCATCGAGGGCGAGTCGGAGGTGAACGAGGCAGCAGTGACCGGCGAATCGCGGCCCGTGCCGAAGCAACCGGGGGAGCGCGGTCATCGGTGGGACCATCAATGGCTCTGGCCTCCTGCGTGTCCGGGTGACGCACGTCGGCAGCGAGTCGTTCCTCGGTCAGGTGCTCCAGCTCGTCGCCCGGGCTCAGCAGGAGCGAACACGACTCCAGGCACTGGCCGATCGGGTCGCTTTCTGGTTGACGCTCGTCGCGATCGGGGTCAGTGCCGTGACCTTCGTGAGCTGGCTCGTGACGAGCGATGTCGTCACTGCTGTGCGGCGCTCCGTCACCGTGCTCGTCATCTCCTGCCCCCATGCGCTCGGTCTGGCGATTCCGCTCGTGGTCACACTTTCCAGCGGCCTCTCAGCCCGTCACGGCATCCTCATCCGCAACCGGCAGGCGTTCGAACGGGCTCGCGCTGTCGACACCGTGGTGTTCGACAAGACAGGCACGCTGACCCGAGGCGCATTCGCCGTCGTGGAGATTGTGGTCGCGCCGGAGGTCGACGAGGATCAAGCGCTCGCGCTGGCAGGTGCGGTCGAGAGCGGTTCTGAACACCCGATCGCTCGAGCGATCACCCGGCGGGCCGCCGAGCGCTCGCTCTCGCTGCCGATGGCCGAGGATGTGCGAGCCATTCCGGGGCACGGCATCACAGCGCGGATCGGTGGCCGGACGGTCACGGTCGGTCGACTCGGCTTCCTCGCTGAGCGACCAGACTGGCTGGAGCCGGCTCTCACTCGCTGGGAAGAGCGAGGCATGACGATCGCCGTCTTGCTGATTGACGGGCAGCCGCGTGCTGCCTTCGCACTCGCTGACGAGATCCGCCCAGAGTCGCGCGAGGCTGTCGCGCTCCTGCATGGCATGGGGATCCGTGTCGCCATGCTGACCGGCGACCAGCGGGCTGTCGCCAGCTGGGTCGCACGGGAACTTGGCATCGATTGGTTTATGGCTGAGGTCTTGCCGGACGACAAGCAGAAGGTCATCCGCCAGTTGCAGCAGGAGGGGCACACCGTCGCCATGGTCGGCGACGGTATCAATGACGCGCCAGCCCTCGTCGCTGCTGACCTCGGGATTGCTATCGGCGCTGGTACCGATGTGGCGATCGAGAGCGCTGACGTCGTGCTGGTACGCAACGATCCGCGCGACGTCGTCACGGTGCTGGAGCTCAGTCGCCGCACCTACCGCAAGATGCTGGAAAATCTGGGCTGGGCACTCGGCTACAACGTCATCGCGATCCCGCTCGCGGCTGGTGTCCTCGCGCCGTACGGTATCGTGCTGGCACCCGCCCTCGGTGCCTTGCTCATGTCGCTCAGCACGGTCATTGTCGCGCTGAATGCGCTCACGCTGCGAGTTAGTACAGTACCGTCACGTAGCCCGACAACGGCTCACGCGCACTGACGACGTGAAGGTGGCCGCGAGGGACGGCTGCAGGTTTTGTTCTGTGTCTTCAGCGCAGCGATTCTTCCGATCGCGACGGCAGCGGAATGCCGGCGAGAAGTCGGGGCTGAAAGCCGGTGGGTACCGCTTCGGGCGGCGCGTTCTTGCCGAAGAGAGCGACGTGGAAGCGGCCCATCCCGCTTGGATCGAGCAGGTGAAACGCCGCGGCGCGTGCTGCGAGGTAGCGCTCAGCCGTCATACCAGGCTCGGTCTGGAGCACAACCAGCAGTTCGCCCAGTCCACCGTGGGCGAGAAATTCGGCTTGTGTGGTGAGCGCGAGCGCAGCGAGACCGCGGTCCTGCGCTGCGAGGCTGAGCATGCTGAAGTCGACGTGCGCGGTGATGTCTTGCCCGCCCGGGTTTTTCAATGGATCGTCAGTGACGGTGTGGCCAGCGTAGGTGCGGATTGTCCCGGTGGGGAAGCGCTCAGCGTCGTAGCGTTGGGGCACCGGATACCCGTAATCGAGGACGAGGAGATACCCGCGAGCGAGCAGCTGTGCGACGTCGTCGAGCCAGGCGAGCATGGCCAGGCAGAGTTCGGTCGTCTGTCCCTCGACGAGCCGCACGCCGAGTCGCTCGAGCCACTGCGCGAGTTCCACTGTCGAGAGCGGTCCCGCGACTTCGACGAAGTGTGTTCCGTCCCAATCCACATACAGCTCGAGCAGTTGCCCCTGCTCGTAGCGCAGCCGGTGCACCGGGAGCGCGTCGAGCACTTCGTTCGCCAGCACGACACCGGTCACTGGATCCCGCGGTGACTCGATCGCGAGATGCCCGAATCCGGCCTGGTGCAAGCGAGCGGCAAGGGCCTCACGCGCGAGCGAACTCCGTTCGATCGGGCAATAGCGGAGGTGATCGAGCAACTCGGCTTCGTTCCTCGCCAGGTAGTCGAAGATCGCCAGCGCGAGCGTACCGGTTCCCGGACCATACTCGACGAGTGTGAAGGGATTGGGACGGCCGAGCAGTTCCCAGAGCTCACACAGTTGGGCAGCGATGACCCAGCCGAAGATGGGATGCGTCTCCGGTGCGGTCAGATAGTCACCAGCGCGACCGACCCGGATCGCCCGCGTGTAGTAGCCATAATCTCGATCGTAGAGCGCGAGTTCCATGTAGCGGGCAAAGGTGATCAGCCCGGTGCGTTCGATTTCGCTGCGGATGCGGGCGACGAGTTCCTGACTCATCGAGACAGCCTCCGCTCCGCGCTTAGTCTAAATGATCGGCGAGCCGGGTCGCGCAGACGCACCGCATGGCTCCGTAGAATCAGCTCGGGGGTGAACATGGAGCGCCGAGAACGGCCGATCACCGAGCGACGCTTGCGGCGGATGTACGAGGTGCTCGCACGCCGCCAGCCTGACCTCACGGTCGTCCTCGAGAACGTGCACGACCCGCATAACGTGAGTGCGGTCCTGCGGTCTTGCGATGCGGTCGGCCTCCTGACCGTCCACCTCGTCTATACGGTCGAGGAGTTTCCCGAGCTTTCCGAGAACGTTTCGGGCAGTGCGCTCAAGTGGCTCGACCTGGTCTTTCATCCAACACTCGCTGCCTGCTACGAGACGCTCCGCTCGCACGGATTTACCATCTACACGACGTATCTCGGTGATCCCGAGCGCAGTTTGGATCTCTACGAACTCGACCTGACGAAGCCGGTCGCGCTCGTCTTCGGGAACGAGCAACGGGGCGTATCCGAGGAGGCGGTTCGGCTGGCCGATGGAAACTTCGTGATCCCGATGATGGGAATGGTACGCAGTCTCAACATCTCGGTCGCCTGTGCGGTCTCGCTCTATGAGGCCTTGCGCCAGCGTCGGCTGGCTGGCCAGTACGATCGGCCGAAGCTGAACGAGGCGGAGCGGCTGGCGCGCCTCCGGCGCTGGCTTGAGCGCGAGGGGCGAGCGCTTCCGGAAGAACTTCTTGGCTCCAGCAGCTGACAGTGTGACGTCGCGCGGGTGACGCGGACGAGGCGCATCGCGCCGGCAGGTTGCGACGACCGGTAACGTGTCGCTCTGTGGATGTCGCGTTGTCGATGTTGTACAATGAGACTGAAAAGGTCGTAATCGTCTCAGGAGTCTCTATGCCGTCTGTACGGACAAGTACGGAAAGGCGGATCCTGGAGGCAGCCAGCGAGCTCTTCCTCCGGTACGGCTTTGAGAAGACGACGATGGATGACATCGCCCGGGAAGCTCGGGTCGCCAAGGCGACGCTCTACCGCTACTGGCCAAGCAAGGAAGCGCTGTTCGAGTCGTTGCTCTATCGCGAGATCCGGGAAGTGAATCGCGCGTTCCTTGCCCGCGTCCAAGCCGACGCACGAGGTGGGACGATCGGTCGGATCATCTACCACGGCTTTGCGGCGACCTACGACCGCCCGTTCCTGCGCGCCCTCATGACGACCGAGGGCCGGACACTGGGTGACTATCTCCGCCGCCACAGCCCGCACCTCTCGCACTGGCAGTTCCGGCTCGACCGGCAGCTTGTCGAGGCGTTGCAACGCGCTGGCGTCTTGCGCGACGACATCGAGACGGGGTTGCTCACCTACCTTCTGTCGATGGTTTCGCTCGGGCTTGCGAGTGCGGCCGAGTTCATCGCGCCCGAATACACGCCGCCGGTCGAGGCACTGGCCGAAGGGATCGCTGAGATGGTCGAGCGGGCCTTCGCGCCGCCGAGTGGCGGTAATTCGGCGCGCGGAAAGGAGGTGCTGCGCCACTTTATCGGTGTGATCGATGAGGGTCTCGCCGAGCTGGAGCGCGCGACCTACCGGAAACAGCTGAGAGGAGACGCGGGATGAGTGGGATCCCGGCCATCGCTGTCGAGCGGTTGACCCGGCGTTATGGAAGGCAACGGGGCGTCATCGATCTGACCTTCACGGTGGAGCCGGGTGAGATCTTCGGTTTCTTGGGGCCGAACGGTGCCGGCAAGACGACGACCATCCGCGTGCTGATGGGCTTTCTGCGCCCCACCAGCGGTTCCGCTCGCATCTTCGGTCTCGACTGCTGGAGCCAGGCAACCGCGGTGAAGGAGCGCGTCGGCTACGTCCCCGGTGACGTCCGGCTCTGGGAACAGATGACCGGTCGGCAGTTCTTGGACTTCATGGGAGCGTTTCGCCCTCGGGTCTCGGCCGAACGGCGGCAGATGCTCCTGGAGCGGTTCCGCGTGGAGCTCGATCGCCCCATCAAGCATCTCTCGCGCGGTAACCGCCAAAAGCTGGCGCTCGTCCAGGCGCTTCTCCACGATCCACCGCTGCTGATCCTCGACGAGCCGACGAGCGGCCTCGATCCCCTCATGCAGCACGAGTTCCTCACTTTCCTGCGCGAGGAACGGCAACGCGGCAAGACGATCTTCCTCTCCTCCCACCAGCTTCCCGAGGTCGAGCGCGTCGCCGACCGCGTCGGGATCATCCGGGAGGGGCAACTCGTGGCCGTACTCACCCAAGCGGAGCTCAAGCGACGGCGGACGCGCCCGATGGACGTCGTCTTCGCGCAGCCGGTCGATCCGGCACGCTTCGCCGACCTTCCCGGTGTGCGCGTCCTGGCCGTCGAAGAAGGTGGGACGCACGTGCGTCTCGGCGTCCAGGACGATCTGCCAGCGCTCCTGCGCCGATTGGCCGAGCTTCCGCTCGTCGACCTGACCTATGCCCCGCCGGATCTGGAGAGCGTCTTCTTGACCTACTACCAGGAGCCGGCCGGCGAACGGAAGGAGGTCGTCTCATGAGCTGGCCGATGTTCTGGAAAGCTGCCCGCGACCTGCGCTGGACGACGTTCTGGTACGCGCTCGGGCTCGTGCTTTACATCATCCTGATCGCCTCGTTCTACCCGACGCTGGAACGCCAGGTCGAAGAATTCGAGCGCATCCTCGAGCAATACCCTGAGCTCTTGTTCCGCGTCTTCGGCATCGACCCGCAACAGGCCATCTTCACCAGCTTCGCTGGGTTCATGCACGTCGAGACGTTCGGCTTCGTCTGGCCTGCAGTCGTTCTCATCTTCGTGGTGCTGAGCGGAGCCGCCACGGTCGCGCAGGAAGTGGAGCGCGGCACCGCTGAGTTCTGGCTCTCCGTCCCGGTCTCGCGCGCTCGCCTGCTCGCCAGCAAGCAACTCGCACTCTTCACTGGTATCCTCTTCGTCGTCCTCTCGAGCGCCCTCGCGCTCGCGGTGGGTGCAGCAACCTTCGGTGGCGAACTGACGGGCCGCGGCCTCGGGCAACTCGTGCTGGCGCTCACCAGCTTCGCCGTCGCCTTCGCTGGGCTGGCGACGCTCGCTTCCGCTTTCGCCAACGAACGGTCTAAGGCTGCCGGTGTCATCGGGGGGATCGTCCTCCTCATGTACCTGGCCTGGATTCTCGCTGGGCTCAGCGAGGAGGTCCGTTGGTTGCGCTATCTCTCGCTCTTCACAGCCTACGACCCGCAGGCCGCCATGCTCGGCGAACTCGCCTGGTACAAGCCGCTCGTCCATCTGGCCGTCGGTATCGGCGCCAGCCTGGCAGCGCTGGTCGTCTTCACCCGTCGAGATATCGCTGCCTGAGCACGCGTGGCACACTTGAGTCAGACGGTTCGGTACAGCGAGAGGGGGATACCATGGCCGAACTCTCTGGGAAGCGGGTCGCCATGTTGCTCGCCAAGGACTTCGAGGACGTGGAGGCGACCGACCCCAAGCAGTACCTCGAAGAGCGCGGCGCCCAGGTGGTCATCGTCGGGCTGGATCGCGAGCCGATCACTGGCAAGAAGGGGACCGTGCTCCAGCCTGACAAAACGATCGACGAAGTGACGGTCGAGGAGTTCGATGCGTTGATCATCCCGGGCGGTGGCTCGCCGGAGAACCTGCGCATCGACGACCGCGCCGTCGCCTTCACCCGCCAATTCGTCGAAAGCGGTAAGCCGGTCGCCGCGATCTGCCACGGACCACAGCTCCTGATTTCCGCCGACGTCCTGCGCGGTCGGACGGTAACCTGCGTTAAGAAGATCCGCGACGACGTGAAGAACGCTGGCGCGATCTACGTCGATGAAGCAGTGGTGATCGACGGGAACCTGATCACTTCCCGCGTCCCGGCCGACCTCCCGCTCTTCGACGAGGCGATCGCCAAGGCTCTGGCGAGCGTACCGGCGCGTGGCGACTGAGCGTCCCACGGTGACGCATGACGCGGCAGGTGGCCGGCCTTCTAGGGGCCGGCCACCTGCTGACCGAGATGGCTCCGTATCCGCTCGATCTCGTTGCGCAACTGCTGGGCTGCTTCGCGCGCTGCTCGCGCGAAGTCCGGGCCACTACCAGCGTACAAGACGGTTCGCGAAACGTTGATCAGGAGCGGCGCGTTTCCGTGACTGAGTCCGGCCCGTACCGCTTCGTCGAGGGTACCTCCCTGCGCCCCGACCCCGGGTGCGAGGATAGGCAGGTCCGGACAGCGCTGTCGCACCAGCGCCAGGTCGACCGGATAGGTCGCGCCGACGACGAGGCCGAGGTTCCCGAACCGTTCGTTCCACGCCCGCACCCGCTCGGCTAACCAGAGGTAGAAGGGTTCCCCAGCGTCCCCGACCGGGACGTCTTGGAGTTCTTGCGCGCCGGGGTTCGACGTGCGCACCAGCACGAAGACACCTCGGTCGCGGTAGGCGAAGAACGGCTCCAGCGCCTCGCCGCCGAGGTAGGGATGGACAGTCACCGCATCGAAACCGAGCGTCTCGAAGATGGCTCGTGCGTAGGCGGCCGAGGTACTGGCGATATCGCCGACCTTCGCGTCCAGGATGACGGGAATATCCGCCGGGATGGCGCGGCGCGTCGCCGCCAACGCCTCCAGGCCAGCCGCACCGTGCGCGAAATAAAAGGCGAGGTTCGGTTTGTAGGCACAGACGAGGTCAGCCGTCGCCTCTACGATCGCGCGGTTGAACGCGACGATCCCGTTGGGGTCGCGCGTGATCCCTTCGGGAAAGCGCTCCAGGTCGGGATCGAGTCCGACGCAGAGGAGCGAGCGGTTGCGCGCGATCGCACGTTCCAGCCGTTGGCGAAAGGACACTTTCAGGCTCCTCTCCACACCGTGCCCTAGAATAGCGATCGACAAGCGATGCCGCTACATGGGAGCCGTACCGGTGCGTCCACCCCCGCCCTCGCTCGAAACACTCCTCGAGCGCTTCTTTCCGCCCCGGCTCGCTCGCTGGATCGCGGCCCCAGCGCGATCGCGCCCACTCGACCAGGCTCTCCCGGCCATCTGGCAGCGGAGTCAACTGGCAGCACTCCTGGCCCGGCTCTCCAGGCAGCGGCGACCACCGCGTCGACCCGACATCCTGCTCGCGCTCCATCTGGCCGGTGCGTCGTTCGAACAGCTGCGCGAGATCGCGGTACTCGAACCGGACGAGTTCGTCCGAGACCTGCTGCGAGCGCGCCGCCACTTCGTCGAGCACTGGACAGCACCGTGCCCCGAGGGCGCGGTTGCGGTTGCCCGCTGGCGCGAGTTGGACCGGGAACCCGATCTCCGCCGCGCCCTCCAACTGCATCTCCGCGGTTGTGTCACCTGTCGTCAGGCTCTGGCTGCATGCCGCACAGCGGACGAGCGCGCACTCCTCGCGTCGCCGCCGACAGCCCCGGCGAGAAGACCCGCCGTACCCCGCTGGCAGATGCTCGCACTCGGCCTCGTCCTCGTACTCGTCCTCACGCTCCTACGGTTCGTGACAGGGCTCTCCGTTCCGGCACCGGTGCCCAGCGAGGCGTCACCTGGTGACGGCCCCTACCTTTGGCTCGGCTCCTCTGGGACCTACAGCGTCGCCTTCGTGCTCCCTTCGCGCCAGTGGGTCCCTGTATCCGCGACGCTCCCCGCCGATGCTGGCGGCTATCGCCTCCTCGATCCCTCCGGCCAGCTGGTCGCCGCCTGGACGCCTGATCCGCCCCGCGAGCCACGCTGGCTCGACGTCCTCACCCTCGAAGGCGAGCGCCTCGTCCGCTGGCGGTGGGACCGCACGACGACACGGCGTCCGCTCGCCTGGCTCGATAGCTCGACGCTGCTCGTCCGCGAGGTCCCCCGTCGTCCCCCTTACGAACGCGAAGCCGAATTTTTCGAACGCGTCCAGCGCGAGTCCCGCGTGCTCGCGGTCGCCGTGCCGAGCGGTCAGGAATCGACGATCGCCCCGGTACTCGCCACCGACGTCGTCCCGTCGCCGGACGGGAAGACGCTCGCGCTCGTCCGCGCCATGGAGCCCTTCGGCACCGGAGCGACCAGCCGGACGATCGAGCTGCACGCGCTCGACGGAACGGAGGGAACCCGGCTGATCGCGCGGGCTGAGGGGTACGTGGGCAGCACCAACGACCGGCCACTCTGGATGCCGGATGGCTCCGGCATCGTGTTCCCCCGTCGCCCCGAGCGTGCTCCGCCGACCTTGCCGTCCCCGACCGAAGTCACCCTCCTCAGTCGCGACGGCACGCTGCGTATCCTCGTCCCGGCACGCCGGGACACCATCGCACGTCCCCTCGCGGTCGCGCCCGACCGCTCCCGGCTCATCGTGCTCCGCAAGCCGATCGGACAGTCCGCGCGCGGCGAGGTCATCGACGTCGACCTCGCGACGCTGCGCTTGCGCCGACTCCTCGACCTCGACCGCCTGGCCGGGCCGGTCGCCGTTCACTGGTACGGCGACGTACCGATCCTCGTCGTCGTGCGCACACTGCCCACCCAGGAGGCGAGTCCTCTGCCGAGCGAGTGCACCGAACTCTACGCGTTGGAACCGGAGTCACCGCGACTCCTCGGGTCAGCGCCGGGGCGCTGGGGCTTCGACGCCTGGGGGCAGCCCTTGATCGCCGTGCGCAGCGACCTTCCGGAGAGTCCGCGAACCTCCCGCCCACCGCGCAGCGAGTTCGCCTACGGGCCGTTACGCCTCGCTCCGGGCGCTCGCTGGCTCCTGGCACCGCCGGCGGCCGACCACCTCGCGCTCTGGGCGCTCCCGAGCGGCGTTCAGCTCTCCGAAGCCTGGCCCTTCGCCGATGGCACCTGGCACCCGACCGGCTTCGGGTTCTACACCGTGGCAGGAGACGGCGAACTCGTGCTGGTCAGCCGCTCGTCTGACGGCTTCTGGTATCCCTCTCCGCTAGCGACCTCGCACAACGTCACTGGCCCAGCGGTCGCCGTCGGTCCGGACGGACGGCTCGCGTTCTTGCGACGAGAGGCGGATGGAACGCTCGCGCTCTGGGGCGGTTTCCCACCCCAGTTCGCGCTGCTCGCGCGCTTCAGCAACCGAGGCACGTCTCCCTGCGTGGTGTGGCGTGCCAGCGGACGACTGCTCGTCGCCGAGCCGCGCGGCAGCGGACAGCTGCAGTTGAGCGAAATCCAGCTCGACGCCGCTCCCTCCGCTCTCCATCCTCTCGCCCGCTATCGACTACCGCCTGGGCAAGCCTGCGAAGGCTGCGCACTGGCAGTCGACCCCAGCGGCCAATGGCTCGCGCTCCGCGTCGACGGAAGCGACCGCTCCAGCGTTCTGCTCGTTCCACTCGCTGATCCGGACGACGACATCGTCCTCGCGCGCGGTGACCTGGGTCGGAGCCTGGCCTGGTCACCGGACGGTGCGCGACTCGCCGTCGCGCTGGGCCGGGAGGTGAGCGTCTGGAGCCGGAACCGGTGGGAGGTGCAGCAGCGCCTCGCCGGGCCAGCGACGTTGACCTGGGTCGATGCGACGACGCTGTGGCTTCTGGTCGCCGCAGGTGACCACGCTCGCGTGCTCGTCTGGTCGCTCACGGACTGAGCGCCCCTGCAATGCTCTCGCCGTCCGTCACCGCACGAGCACCAGCCAATGGAAGCGTGAAGGAGACGACCGTTCCGTGGCCCGGTACGCTCTCCACGCGGATCGAGCCTCCCTGGGCCTCGACGAGCTGACGAGCGACTGCCAAACCGAGACCGCTCCCGCGGGACGGATCGCTGCTCGCGTGGTACCGGCGGAACGGCTCGTCGAGCACATCGAGTGGCAGTCCAGGGCCGGTGTCGCACACCGCTACCGTGACCATCTCCCTCCCGGGAACTGCGCGCACGGCTACGACCCCACCCTCGGGGGTGTGACGCAGCGCGTTGTGCAGGAGGTTCAACAGGATCTGCCGCAGCCGCACCGGATCGGCCCGCACCGCCGGGCAGTCGCGAGCGACCTCGCAGAGGAGCGTGATGTGGCCAGCTCGGCGTGCGAGGGGACGAATCGACTCGACGACGTCCGGGAGCAACGCCCCGAGGTCGACGGCCCCGAGCTGCAACGGGAGTCCACGCTCGTCGAGGCGGGCCAAGGTGAACAGATCCTCGACCAAGCGTCCGAGCGACTCCGTCTCGTGGACGATCCGCTCCAGCCCTGTCCGTTCCTCCGCGACGTCACTCCTGATCCGGGAGAGGAGTGTCTCGGCCTGCGCACGGATCAGCGCGAGCGGCGTGCGGAGATCGTGCGCGACATTGGCGAAGAAGCGACGGCGCTGTTCTTCGAGCCGCTCGAGCGCCTCCGTGAGCAGATTGAAGCGCTCGGCCAGGCGCCCGAGTTCGTCCTGCGAGAGCACGCGCACCCGACGCCCCAGCTCTCCCCGCACGATCGCCTCGGTCGCTGCTTCGAGTTCGCGCAGTTGGGCCCGGATCCGTCGCGTCACGAGCAGGCTCGCGAGCGTCGAGACGATCGCAGCAGGTATCGCCGCCGTGAGCAGAAAGTCCGCCACCACGAGACTGAGCCCGACCACCAGCGACGCGAGACGTGCCCATCCAGAAGCCGGCACAGTCGCCAGCGGCTGCGTGCGCAGTCCGACAGTGCCGACGACCGTGCCGTCAGGCGCGAGGATCGGATAGGCGCTGACGAGGATAGCTCCTGCTTGTGCACTGCGGAGAAGCGGCCCGTTCGGCGAGAGATCGCGCGATCCTTCCAGCGCTACCGTGAGCGCCTCCCGCCACTCGACCGGTTCGACCGCAGCGAGCGAGTCCGGACGAGTGGGTACGGCAGCGAGGACGCTCCCGTCCGGGGCAACGACGACGATCCCTGTCCCCTCGTTCACCGTTCCGCCGAGCGGGCCACTCCCCGGTACGGAGGACGCAACGAGCCGCGCCAGGAGCATCTGTAGGGATCCTGGCTCGTCGCGCTCGTGCTGGACATGTGGGAAGAGCAGCTCGCCCAAGAGGCGCGTTCCCTGAGCAAAATCCGGGTCGTACGGCGTCTGTCGCAGCAGCTCGTCACCGCGGGTGAAGAGAGCGATCGCGCCGTATGTCGCCACGACGAGCGAGAGCGTCAGGAAGGCGACCGCGAGATGCGAGAGGAGGAGCTGGCGACTCAATCGACTCGTGACCGCTCGAAGCAACGCGACTCGTCGCACGCGGTGTGTCCTCACGGGTCATCGTCGCGACGCTCGAAGCGATAACCGACACCCCAGTAGGCGACGATCCGGTCGGCAGGTGAACCTGGTCCACCGAGCTTCTTCCGAATCCGAGCGATCGCGGCGTCGACCGCCCGCTCGCCCGCGCCGTACTCTGTCCCCCACACGCGTGCGAGGAGATAGTCGCGGCTGAACACCCGGCCAGGATGCGCTGCCAGCAGCCACAGCAACTCGAACTCCCGGGCGGTCAGGTGCACCGCGTGTCCTCGACTCCGCACCTCGCGGGTAGCCGGATCGATGACGAGATCGGAGAAGGTAATCCGGGCCTCGCGATCGGCGACCCGACCGGCCTCGGCGACCGCCTCGACCCGCCGCAACAGCGCACGCACCCGCGCGACCAGTTCACGCAGCGAGAAGGGTTTCACTACATAGTCGTCAGCACCCAGCTCGAGCCCGAGGACGCGATCGAGCTCACCGCCGCGCGCGGTCAAGACCAGGACGGGCACCATCGACACGCGGCGGAGGGCACGCAGCACGTCGTATCCGTCCAGACCAGGAAGCATGAGGTCCAGGACGACCAGGTCGGGACGCTCTTCCAGCGCACGGCGCAGTCCGCCGGGGCCATCGAAGGCCTGCAGGACGACGTGACCGGCCTCCTCCAGCGCCGATCGCACGTGCCGAGCCAGCTCGACCTCGTCTTCGATCAGGAGGATCCGCGCCACCGTCCGGACTCCTGGGTGCGCAGCAAGCATACCTGACCGCCCGTTCAGCCGCTCGACCGGACTTCGATGTCGCGTCGCACGAACCACCAGACCGTCAGCAGACCGAGCAGCACCGTCCAGCCGAACACCACTGGGATCGCCTCGGCGAGCGACGGGATGCCAGGTGCTGGTGCACCTCCAAACGCGGGCGCACGGGCGATCGCTTCAGCGTTCCAGATGTACAGGAAGCGTGGCAGTTCGGCCCACCAGCCACCGAGCCCTCCGAGGAGCGCAGCGAGGACGCTTTCACCCAGCACTGCGCCGATCGTGACACCCGATGCCACTGACTGCGAGCGTGTCCACACCGTTAAAGCCGTCGCCAGGACGATGGGTGCGACGAGCGACCCCACCGCGCGCAACGGCAACTGGATCGCGTGCAGCACCCAGTGCTCCGTCTCAGGCAAGGTGAAGGCAGGCTGGCCGAGCCACCAGGCCACCAAGGGTGCAGCCAGCAGGGGCAGCAACGCCGTCAGCCCCACGAAGACGACGGCACC
>JBEPZP010000007.1:0-25079 GCA_041640735.1 Thermomicrobium sp. | reverse complement strand
GCGCGGAAGCGAGCTGTGCGTTTCTCCGGCGGGACATCGCGCAGTTCCTGGAGAAGCCGCGCGACGTTCTGGCTGTCCGTCGCTCCCTCTCCAGCATAACGCGCCGAGAGCACGCCGGGACGCCCGCTCAAGGCATCGACTTCGAGCCCGGAATCGTCGGCGACCGCGATCAGGCCGGTCTCCCGGGCGAGTGCACGCGCCTTGAGGAGTGCGTTCTCGGCGAAGGTCGCGCCCGTCTCGGGCGGTAAGGCGACTCCCAGGTCTCCGGCAGAGACGATCTCGATGCAGGCCGGAAAGAGCGCGCGGAATTCGCGAAGCTTCCCGGGGTTAGCGGATGCGAGCACGACACGGGGCACAGGCACTGTTCAACCTCCCGCGGTCTGCGAACGGTTTCGTCCATGACTAGAGGAGACCGTGGAGATCCCATCCAAGCGGAACAGCGTACGAGCGTTGTTCGTCGTGGTCTGGGCCACCTCGTCGACCGGTGCTGCGCGAATCTGGGCGATGGCGTCGAGCACGAAGCGGAGGAAGGACGGCTCGTTCCGTTTGCCGCGATGCGGTACCGGGGCCAGGTAGGGGGCATCAGTTTCGAGCAGCAGCCGTTCGAGCGGCATATCCCGCACAGCATCACGCAAGGGTTGGGCTGAGCGGTAGGTCACGACGCCGCCGATACCGAGGTGGAGACCGAGATCGAGAAATCGCGAAGCGAGCGAGGCGTCGCCAGTGAAGCAGTGCATGACGCCCCGAAGCTGGTGACCGCGTCGCTCGAGGATCGCGAGCAAATCGTCGTGCGCCTCGCGCTGATGCAGTACGATCGGCAGGTCGTACTCGGCGGCCAAGTCGAGCTGTCGCTGGAAGACTGCTGCCTGGATGCGCGGCTCGACGGTTTTCCAATAGTAGTCCAGACCGATTTCGCCGACAGCACGCACCAGCGGATGAGTCAGGAGTCGGCGCAAGCGTCGCTCGCTGGCGGCATCGTACTGGTCCGCCTCGTTGGGGTGCACTCCGAGCGCCAACACCATTCCGGGAGTGCGCTCAGCGAGCGCGATGGCTCGGTCCCAGGCGGTCGGTGCGAAGCCGATCAGCACGAAGGCGATCACACCAGCGCGTCGGGCGCGTTCGAGCACCTCCTCGCGGTCATGGTCGAAGTCGGGCACATCGAGATGACAGTGCGTATCGACAAGCGAGATCGTCATCGCTCACTTCACCGTCACGCTCTTGGCCAAATTGCGCGGTTTGTCCGGATCGAGTCCGCGCCGAATCGCCAGCTCGTAGGCGAGCAGCTGTGCCGGGACGATAGCGACGAGCGGCGAGGCGTCGCCGACATCGGCGATCGGTATGTGCACGTCGAACGCTTCGTCCGGTTCTGGAGATACGCCGACGACCCAGGCGCCGCGGCTCCGCACCTCCATGGCGCCGGACAGAATATCGGGGCGCGTCTCGTCGAGAGGCGAGAAGACGATGCACGGACTCCCACGTTCGATGAGGGCGATGACGCCGTGCTTGAGTTCACCGCCGGCGAAGCCCTCGGCATGGATGTACGTTACTTCTTTGATCTTCAATGCCGCCTCCAGTGCGGTCGGATAGGAGAGCCCGCGTCCGATGACGTAGCAGTGTTCGGCATCGACCAGGCGGTCGGCGACCGCTCGGATACGATCCAGCGTGCCCGGTGCGAGGGCTTGTTCCATGCCGTCGATCGCTCGCCACAGTGCGTCGATACCGACGTGTTCGCTTCCGTTCAAGACGTGCGCGGCGAGGAGGAGGATAGCCAATTTCGCCGTATAGGCCTTGGTGGAGAGGACGCTTTGCTCGGGACCGGCCGCGAGGGGCACCGTGAAGTCAGCTAAGCGCTCGACGGTGGAGCCGGTGACATTGACCAAGGCCGCGACCGTGGCGCCGCGACGCTTCGCCGCTTGGACCGCTTCGATAACGTCGATGGTTTCACCGCTCTGCGTCAAGGCGACGACGAGAGACCGGTCGGTCAAAAAGTGCTCCTGGTACTTGAACTCGGAGGCGATGACGGCGTTGACATGGCGACGGGCGATGCGTGAGAACAGGTAGCTGCCACACAAGGCAGCGTACCCGGCTGTTCCACAGCCGACCAGGAACGTCCCGTAGGATCGACGGATCAAGTCGGCGAGTTCGCGTACCCGCTCGATACGGTCGCGCACGATGCGCTCGATGACACGGGGCTGTTCGTGGATCTCCTTGATGAGATAGTGCGGGTAGCCACCGAGCGAGGTGTCGACGGGACGCAGGTTCAGGCGTTCCCAGCGCGCTTCCTTCGGGACGCCGGTGCAACGATCGAAGACCTCCACGCCGCCGCGTCCTAGCAGAACGATCTCGTCGTCCGCGACGTAATGAACGCGCTCCGCATGACCGACCAGCGCAACGGCGTCGGAGGAAACGAACACGCCGCGCGGTCCGACGCCGACGACCAGAGGCGAAGTGGATTTCACCGCGACGAGCTGCTGCGTCGGCAGGTGCAAGACGATGAAGGCGTTGAGCCCGCGCACTTGCGCGAATGCGTGGCGCACTGCGTCCAACAGGACCTGCCGGTCCCTGCTTGCGTCGGTATCCGCGCGCTTTAGGCTGCCGAGCATTTCCTCGAGAAGATGGGCGAAGACTTCGCTGTCCGTCGTGCTCTGGAAGCGATGACCGGCACGCTCCAGCGCTTGGCGGAGACCGTGATAGTTTTCGATGATGCCGTTGTGCACGATGGCGAGGGTACCGGTGCAATCGAGGTGGGGATGCGCGTTCGCATCCGTGACGAGGCCGTGTGTGGCCCACCGCGTGTGACCGAGCGCGATGGTGGTGGATCCGTACGCTGGTAACGACTGCGGCAGTCGGCCAGCGCGTTTGTCGACGACCAGACGGTGCTGGGTGTGAGGAGCGTCAGCGTAGGCCAAGCCCCACGAATCGTATCCGCGGTATTCCAAGGTGCGGAGCGCACTCACGACGAGATCAGCCGGTAGCGGTTTCGGTGCGACGAAGCCGAAGATTCCACACATGCGCGTTCGGACCTCCCTGCAGGTTGCTGCAGTCGCGGGCACGTCGAGACACGCCGGGCTGGGTGGCGACTCCGCGCCCGCTCACACCGAGACTCCCCTGTTTCGAGAGGCGAGGCCGGTATCCTGCAGTAGGTCCGAGCGGGGGCACACCGGTGAGCCTTTGTCCTGGTAGTCACCCACCAGTTTTGCTCTCACCGTGACGACCGTGCCAGCCGGGAGGCCATCCGCCGAATGGTTCGATCAGCCTCCACCTCGTCAACTCGCTCCCCCAAGCGAGTCCAGGCGCTACATTGCCGACCGATACCCCGCTCGTCCCGCCCCCCGAACGGCGCGACTGTACCATAGGCCTCTGGTCGTCGGCAAACGGTCGGAGCGGCTTGTCCTCACAGGCACTCCTCGAGACAGCAGCGGATATACTTGGTCGGGAGAACGCGGCCGCGTCGAAGCGTGTGTTCCCCCAGGAGCGAGTCGGCTGCGTCATCCCCCGTGTGACGCTGCTGGATACGAAGTGAGGACACTCGATCGATGATTCCCCGCTACACACGTCCCGAAATGGGACGCATTTGGAGCGAGGAGCACAAGATCGAACTCTGGTTGCGTGTCGAGATTGCGGTCGCCGAAGCGTGGGCCGAGCGTGGGGTCGTTCCCTCGGAGGCGTTGGAGCGCATCCGCCAGGCCCGCTGCGATCTGGCCCGGATGCACGAGATCGAGCAGGAAGTCGACCACGATGTCATCGCCTTCATCCGGGCAACGGTGGAGACGATCGGGGAAGACGCGGGGCGCTTCTTTCACCTCGGCTTGACCAGCTCCGACGTCATCGATACGGCATTGGCGCTCCAGCTGGTGGAGGCCTGCGACCTCTTGCTCGCTGACCTCGATCGCCTGCTGGCGGCCGTCGGTGAGCAGGCGGTGCGCCACCGCACGACGGTGATGATCGGCCGGACCCACGGGGTCCACGCCGAGCCGATCACCTTCGGCTTCAAACTCGCTGGGTGGTACGCGGAACTGCAGCGACAGCGCGAACGACTCCTCCGCGCGCGTGAGGAGGTGCGTGTCGGCAAGATCTCCGGTGCCGTGGGGACGCATGCTCACGTGCCTCCCGACGTGGAGGAAGCCGCTTTGGCGCGCCTGGGCTTGCGCGTCGATCCCGTGTCGACGCAGGTGGTCGGCCGAGACCGACATGCTGCCTTCGTGGCCACGCTGGCAGGCATCGGTGCGACGCTGGACCGCTTCGCGACGGAAATCCGTCACCTGCAGCGAACCGAGGTCCGTGAACTCGAGGAGCCGTTCGATCCGAGCAACATGGGCTCTTCAGCGATGCCGCACAAGCGGAATCCGCACGAGAGCGAGCGGATGAGCGGCTTGGCACGCCTCCTGCGGAGCTACGTGCACGCGGCGCTCGAAAACGTCGTGCTGTGGCACGAGCGCGACATCAGCCACAGCTCCGTCGAGCGGGTGATTTTGCCGGATGCCTGTATCGTACTCGACTTTATGCTCGATTCTATGACCGAGATCGTGCGGGAGTGGGTCGTCTATCCCGAGCGGATGCGCCGGAATCTCGAGGCGACGCACGGGGCGATCTTCTCCCAGCGGGCGATGCTCGCGTTGGTGCAGGCGGGAATGGATCGGCAACGCGCGTATCGACTCGTTCAGCGGCTGGCGCGCGAAGCATGGGAGAACGAAGTTCCGTTGCGGGAGCTACTGGCGAAGGATCCGGTGGTTCAGCAGTACCTCTCGGCGGAGCAGATCGAGCGGATCTTCGATCTGGAGCCCTACCTTCGCTACGTCGACGAGGCGTTCCGCCGTGTCGGGCTGCCGCTGGAGAACTCGATGGGAGTCGCGTCGCGATGAGCAGTGTTCCGGTGGTGATGGAGGTCGATCTTCCTGGTCTCAGGCTTTTCCGTCGCGGTAAAGTGCGCGAGTTGTTCGACCTCGGAGACTGGCTGCTCATGGTGGCGACCGATCGACTTTCCGCGTTCGACGTCGTGTTGCCGAACGGCATACCGGGAAAGGGAATCGTGCTGACGCAGCTGTCGGCCTTCTGGTTCGAATGGTTCGGGCCGGCGCTGCGCTCACACTACGTCACGACAGCGCTGCCGGAAGAGCTCCGGCAGTACCAGGCAGTCCTCGTGGGGCGCTCGATGATCGTCCGTAAGGCGGAGCGCATCGCGATCGAGTGCGTAGCGCGCGGGTATCTGGCGGGCTCCGCCTGGCTCGAGTACCGTGCGACCGGCTCGGTTTGTGGCTTGCGGTTGCCGCCGGGACTGCGTGAGAGCGAACGCTTGCCGGAGCCGATCTTCACGCCTGCGATCAAGGCCGAAACGGGACACGACGAAAACATTAGTTACGCACGGTTGGTCGACCTCGTCGGCACGTCGCTCGCGCGCGAGCTCCGTGAGCGGACGTTGCAGATCTACAGGCGAGCTGAAGCATACGCCCGGGAGCGGGGAGTCATCATCGCTGACACGAAGATCGAGTTCGGGTGGATCGACGGTGAACTGGCGGTGATCGACGAGCTGTTGACGCCCGACAGTTCGCGGTTCTGGGATGCCGAGCAGTACGTACCGGGCCGGAGTCAGCCGTCGTTCGATAAGCAGTTCGTGCGCGATTGGCTGATTGCCAGCGGGTGGGACAGGCAACCACCGGCACCGGCGTTGCCCCCGGATGTGGTGGAAAAAACGGCGGAGAAGTACCGCGAGGCGTACCGTCGGCTGACGGGAAGGCCGGTTCCAGTGCTCGAGGAATCGAGGAGGGACAGGTGAGCGAAACCTCTCGTTGGCGTGCTGAAGTCTATGTTTCCTTGCGTCCGGGAGTGAACGATCCGCAGGGACTCGCCGTGCGGGACGGCTTACGGCGGCTGGGGTACGACGAAGTCGAGGACGTCCGGGTGGGGCGCTACGTCCAGGTATGGCTCCGGGCGCCGGACGCTGAAACCGCCGAACGACGGGTCGCGCGCATGTGTGAGCAACTGCTAGCCAATCCGGTGGTCGAGCAGTACCGCTTCACTGTGGAGCCGGCGTGAGGTCATTGGGGGGAACTGCGATGCGCTTCGGAATCGTCACCTTCCCCGGGAGCAACGGTGACCACGATGCGCTCATGGCGGTGCGTCTCGGCCTCGGGCAACCGGCGGAACTCGTATGGCATACGGAGAGAGACCTCTCCGCGTACGACTGCCTGATCATCCCGGGGGGCTTTTCCTACGGGGACTATCTCCGCCCGGGAGCCATCGCGCGCTTCGCACCGGTGATGGAAGCGGTAGTGCGGGAGGCAGAGGCTGGAAAGCCGATCCTCGGTATCTGCAACGGTTTTCAGATATTGACGGAGGCTGGATTGCTCCCGGGCGCGCTGTTGCGCAACGCCTCGCTGGAGTTCGTGTGCGACTGGGTCTTCGTGCGGGTGGAACGGACGGATACGCCGTGGACCAGTCGCCTGGCCTCGGGGACGGTGCTGCGCTTGCCGATCGCGCACGGTGACGGGCGCTACTACGTGGACGAGCGGACGCTCGCCGAACTCGAGCGGACGGGGCAAGTGGTATTCCGGTATGTGGACGCAGATGGTCGGGTGACGGCGGAAGCGAACCCGAATGGCTCGGTCGCCAATATCGCTGGAGTCTGCAATGCGCAGCGCAATGTCGTCGGGCTCATGCCGCATCCGGAACGCGCGTACGATCGCTTGATCGGCGGCGACGACGGTTTGCAGATTTTGGCGTCGGTCCTGGCTGTTGGTCTGGAAGTGGCGCGGGGCGCGCTTCGTGACGTTGCCGAGTAACGAAGGTCGGTGAGGGAAGATGCCGGTCACTCCGGAGATTCTCCGCGAGGTTGCGTTGACAGCGGAAGAGTACGAACGGGCGGTCGCGCTACTGGGACGCGAACCGAATCGTGTCGAACTCGGCATGATCGGTGCGCTGTGGAGCGAACACTGCGGGTACAAGCACTCGCGACCGTTGCTGAAGCGGCTACCGAGTTCAGGGCCGCATGTGGTGCAGGGGCCAGGCGAGAACGCCGGTGCGGTCGAACTCGGTGACGGTCTCGTCGCTGTCCTGAAGATCGAGTCGCACAACCACCCGAGCGCCGTGGAACCGTTCCAGGGAGCAGCCACCGGCGTCGGGGGTATCGTCCGCGACATCTTCGCCATGGGGGCGCGGCCGATAGCCTTGGCCGATTCGCTACGCTTCGGTCCGCTGGAGGAACCGCGCCAGCAGTACCTCTTTCGCGGCGTCGTCGGTGGCATCGGCTGGTACGGGAACTGCCTGGGGCTACCCACGGTGGCAGGTGACGTTTTCGTCATGCCGGAATATCGCCAGAACCCGCTCGTCAATGCGATGTGCGTCGGCATCGCTGAGCGGGAAGCGCTGGTGCGGGCGCGAGCCACCGGTGTCGGGAACCTGGTCGTCCTGGTCGGAGCGGACACCGGGCGCGACGGTATCCACGGTGCGACCTTCGCCTCGGTGGAGGACCCGGAGCGCTCGCATCGCGGTGTCGTCCAAGTCGGTAACCCGTTCCTGGAGAAGCTGTTGCTCGAGGCGTGTCTCGAGGTCTTAGCGACCGGAGCCGTCGTCGCGATGCAGGATCTGGGTGCAGCTGGCTTGACGAGCGCCAGTGCAGAGATCGCTGCGCGCGGGGGAACCGGGATCGAGCTCGATGTCGCCCTCGTACCGCGGCGCGAGGCTGGCATGACGCCGTACGAAGTGATGCTCTCCGAGAGTCAGGAGCGGATGCTGCTCGTCGTCCGCCCGGAACGCTTGGACCAAGTGCTCGAGATTTTCCGTCGGTGGGAGTTGCACGCTGTGGTGATCGGGCGCGTGACCGACGATGGGCTCCTGAGAGTCCTGGAGAACGGCGCAGTCGTCGCCGAGTTGCCTGTCTCGCTCCTGACCGACGCTTGTCCCACGTACGTCCGCGAAGCACGCGAATCGCCTGACATTCGGGCGCGGCGACAGTACGATCCGCGGTCGCTACCAGACCTGGCTCCGAGCGATGTGCTCCCGGCGCTGTTGACCCTACTGCGTTCCCCGAACATCGTCTCGAGGCGACCCATCTACCGGACGTACGATCACACTATCCTGACGAACACGGTGCTTCCTCCCGGTGCGGGCGACGCAGCGGTCTTGCGCATCAAGAGACATCGCTTCGGTATCGCCATCAAGACGGACTGCAACCCGCGCTACTGCTTCCTGGACCCACGGCTCGGTGCGCAGCATGCCGTGGCGGAAGCAACCCGAAACGTGAGCTGTGTCGGCGCAGAGCCCCTGGCGATCACCGACTGCCTGAACTTCGGCAACCCCGAGCGACCGGAGGTGTACTACCAGCTGGTGGAGGCGATCGAAGGGATGGCTGAGGCGTGTCGCGTTCTCGGGGTTCCGGTCGTCAGCGGGAACGTGAGTCTCTATAACGAGACGGAAGGGCGATCGATCCCACCGACCCCGGTCGTCGGTGTGGTCGGCCGGCTGGCCGACGTGCGCCGGCACGCGGGGCTCGGGTTCGCAGGTGAGGGGACCGTCTTTTTGCTCGGTCCTCAGTCGGCGAGTCTGGGGGCGAGCGAGTATTTGGCCAGCTGCCACGGGGTCGTCGCTGGGGCGCCGCCAGAACTGGATCTCGAGCTGGAGCGGCGAGTGCAGGCTTTGGTGCGCGAAGCGATCCAGCGCGGTCTCGTCTTGGCAGCACACGACTGCAGCGAGGGTGGGCTCCTGGTGGCACTGGCTGAAAGCTGCGTGGCCGGCGGTGTGGGTGGGACATTCGCGATCGATGAGCTCCTGGCGCAGAGCGGGCGATTGGACGAAACGCTGTTCGGGGAAGCGGGATCGCGTGTTCTCGTTCAGGTGGGGCCCGGGGCAGAGGGGGCTCTCCTGGCGCTCGCGCATGCGTACGCTGTGCCGGTCATGGAACTGGGTCGCACCGGCGGAGCCAGCTTCGTGGTGCGTGGCCTCTTGGAGTGTTCCATCGCCGAACTCCGGGAGGCCTGGGGAGCAGGGATCGGCGCCTGAGTGCCGGGCTGTCCGTACGCAAGCGTGTTACACTGGTAGTCGGGAGCGACACGGCGTCTGCGAGGTGCTGCGTGGGAACGGTGAACGGTCCACGCGAGGCGTGTGGGGTCTTCGGTGTCTATGCGCCGGGTGAGGACGTCGCACGCCTCACCTTTTTCGGTCTCTATGCCTTGCAACACCGGGGACAGGAGAGTGCGGGCATCGCGACGAGCGACGGACGGGACATTTTCGTTCGTCGTCGCATGGGGCTCGTCAGTGCAGCGTTTACCGAGGACGATCTGCGGGAACTTCGCGGTCATATCGCGATCGGGCATACCCGCTACAGTACGACCGGGAGTAGTGTCCCCGTCAATGCTGGACCGTTCGTAGTCGGCGACCACCGGGAGACGATTGCGGTTTCGCACAACGGCAACTTGGTCAATGGCGAAGAGCTTCGCCGCGAACTGCTCGCTGCTGGTGTCGCGCTGGAGAGTACGACCGATACCGAAGCGTTAGCCTGGGTCATCCTCAGGGAAACCGGATCGACCTGGCCGGAGCGTATCCGGCGGGCGATGGCCCGTTTCGTGGGCGCGTATAGCTTGGCGATACTCACGAAGGAATCGTTGATCGCGGTCCGGGATCCGTTGGGTATCCGGCCGCTCTGTCTCGGTCGACTCGATACCGGATGGGTCGTTGCGTCGGAAACCTGTGCGCTGGCGACGATCGGTGCGGAGTTCGTGCGCGAAATCGATCCCGGCGAGATCGTCGTGATCGACGAGCGCGGCGTCCAAACGTACCCAGCCCCCGAACTGGCGCCCGAGCAGGCGATGTGCGTGTTCGAATTCATCTATTTCGCGCGTCCTGATAGCGCCATTATGGGGCAGCGGCTCCATGTGGTGCGACAGCGGATGGGGGCCGAGTTGTGGCGCGAGCATCCGGCCGATGCCGATCTGGTCGTTCCGCTCCCTGACTCGGCTGTACCGGCGGCCATCGGGTACTCCCTCGCGTCCGGAATCCCGTACGCGGAGGCCTTGATCAAGAACCGTTACATCGGGCGGACCTTCATCCAGCCGGATCAGCGTCTGCGCGAACAAGGGGTCAAGCTCAAGTTCAATGCGCTGCCGGAAGTGTTGGAGGGCAAGCGGGTCGTGCTCGTCGACGATACGATCGTGCGCGGCACGACGAGCCGACCGATCGTCGAGCTGCTTAGGCAAGCCGGTGCCCGCGAGGTTCACATGCGCGTCCACTCCCCGCCGATCCGTTGGCCGTGCTACCTCGGTGTCGATATGGCGACACGAGAGGAGTTGATCGCGGCACGATTGTCGATCGAAGAAATCGGCCAGGCGATCGGGGCCGACTCGATCGGGTACCTCTCATTGGACGGGTTGTTCCGGGCTATCGGGCTCCCGCGGACACGCTTCTGTTCTGCCTGTCTGACGGGCCACTACCCGGTGCCGGTGCCGCCCGAGCACTTACGGCGCCGTTTCGGTCGTGCCGTCGAATTGGTGTCGCCTCGTACCTGAGACCGCTGTGAGCGGAGAGATCAGCTGAGTTGACCTTGACCGGTCGAGCGCAAGCTTCTACACTCGGCGCGACGGCTGGGGGCGAGCAGGGAGCGACTGGACAGTGGCGGCCAAGACCACGGTGTTGTACGAACGGCATCGGGCGCTCGGCGCACGCTTCATCGAGTTCGCCGGGTGGTTGATGCCTGTCCAGTACGAGGGAATCGTCAGCGAGCATCTCGCCGTGCGGCGCCAGGCGGGGCTCTTCGACCTCGGGCACATGGGGCAGGTCGTCGTCCGTGGGCGCGATGCACTACCGTTCTTGCAGGAGCTGACGCCGAACGATGTCGCCAAACTCCGCCCCGGTCGCGCCCACTACTCATTGTTCCTCTATCCATCGGGGGGTGTGGTCGACGACATCATCGTCTATCACTTGCCTGGAGGGGGGGAATACTTCCTCGTCGTCAATGCGGCGAACACCGAGAAGGATCTCGCCTGGTTGGCAGATTGGCGCGCACAGCGTCCTGACCTCGTCGTGGACATCGAGAACGTTTCGGATCGTACAGGCATGCTGGCTATCCAGGGCCCGCTGGCCGAGGCGATCCTGCAGGAATTGACGACCTACGACCTCGCCTCGGTACCGTGGTTCGGGATCGTCCGGGTCACCGTTGCCGGCGTCGAGACCCTGGTAGCCCGCACCGGGTATACGGGCGAAGACGGCTTCGAACTGTACTGCCCGATCGAACGTACTGGTGACGTGTGGGACGCTCTTCTGGAGGCGGGGCGGCCGAAAGGACTGGTGCCCGTGGGCCTAGGAGCGCGTGACACATTGCGGATCGAGGCGGCACTCCCGCTTTACGGCCAGGAGTTGTCGGCAGAGATCACCCCGCTCGAGGCAGGTCTCGATTGGGTGATACGCTGGGAGAAGGGACCGTTCATCGGTCGCGAGGCGTTGGAGCGGCAACGCGAGCAGGGCCCACCGCGACGCCTCGTCGGCTTCGAGCTCGTGGGGCGTGGTGGCATACCCCGGACCGGCTACGAGGTGCGGGTAGGCGACGACGTGATCGGTGCAGTGACGAGCGGTACGGCGTCACCGACGCTCGGGAAGACGATCGGAATGGCGCTGATCGCGAGCCGTTACGCCGGGGTGGGACAGCCGTTCCAGGTCGTGATCCGCGGAAAACCGGTCGACGCGGTGCAGGTGTCGATGCCGTTCTACCGGCGACCGCGGCGGACCGCTCGAGCTTGACGTGCACGGGGTTCGAGTAGGCGAATACCGGAGGGAGTGGTGGTATGGCGGAAGTTCGTGACGGCTTGCGGTATACGCGGACGCATGAGTGGGTTCGGCTCGAGGGTGACGTCGCAGTCGTCGGCGTGACTGATTTCGCCCAGTCCGAACTCGGCGACATCACGTACCTCGAGCTGCCCGAACCGGGGACCACGGTCAAGCAAGGCGATTCGATGGGCGTGATCGAATCGGTGAAGGCGGCCTCCGACATCTATGCGCCGGTCTCGGGAGAAGTGGTGGAGGCCAACAGGGCAGTGGTCGATGCACCGGAGATCGTAAACAAGAGTCCGTACGATGATGCCTGGTTGGTGAAGATCCGGTTGAGCGATCCGACAGAACTCGATCGCTTGATGGACGCCGAGGCGTACCGGAAGTACCTGTCCGAGACCGCCGCGATGGCGTGAGAAAGGAGGGCCGGGATGGTCTTTTCGCCGCATACGCCCGAGGATCGGGCGCAGATGCTCGAGGCGATCGGTGTCGAGTCGGTCGAGCGCTTGTTCGACGTCATCCCGGCCCACTATCGTTTCCCGGAGCTCCGCTTGCCGCCGGCGCTCGCGGAGGCGGATGTCTATCGCGAGCTGTTCGACCTGGCCAGGCAGAACCGGGAGACGACGACTACGCCGACCTTTCTCGGGGCCGGGTCGTATAACCACTACGTGCCGGCGGTCGTCCAGCAGATACTGTGGCGCGGCGAGTTCTATACCGCCTACACACCGTACCAGCCCGAGGTATCGCAAGGAACACTCCAGGCGATCTACGAGTTCCAGTCGTTGGTGTGCCTCCTTACCGGTATGGAGGTGGCCAATGCATCGATGTATGACGGTGCGACTGCCCTGGCCGAGGGTGCTCTGCTCTGCGCCTCGCCACCGAAAGGGCGTACGAAAATCGTGGTCGCCGGCACGGTGCACCCGCACTATCGCAGCGTTCTCCGCACCTATACGCTTGGACTCCCCGTGACCGTGCGCGAGTTGCCGACACCGCCGAGTTTGCGGACGACGGTAGCGGACATCGAGTCCGAGCTCGACGAGTCCACCGCATGTGTCGTGGTGCAGTATCCGAACTTTTTCGGGCGCATCGATGATCTCCAACCCCTCGCAGAGCGCGTGCAGGCTGTGGGGGCTCGTCTAGTCGTTTCGTCATACCCGATCGCCCTCGGGCTCCTGCGACCGCCCGGGCAACTGGGGGCTGACGTGGTCACCGGGGAAGGGCAATGCCTGGGGATTCCGCAGTCGTTCGGGGGACCGGCGCTGGGGTTACTCGCAGCGCGCATGGAGCTCGTGCGTCACCTCCCGGGGCGACTGATCGGTGCCACAATCGATCGCGAGGGAAAGCGCGGCTTCGTGATGGTGTTACAGACGCGTGAGCAGCACATTCGACGGGAGAAGGCGACGTCCAACATTTGCACCAATCAGGGGCTGATGGCGCTCGCGGCGACCGTGTACCTGTCGGCACTCGGGAAGCGAGGATTGCGGCAAGTCGCTGCACTCTGTTACCACAAGGCGCACTATTTGGCTGAGCGGATCGCTGCTCTGCCCGGTTGGGAATTGGTGGGAGAGGGATCATTTTTCAACGAGTTCGCCGTGCGCTGCCCAACGGATCCGCACGAGGTGAACGAACGACTGCTCGAGCGCGGGATCATCGGGGGGCTTCCGCTCGGCCAGTTCGATGCCAACTTGCACGACGTCATGCTCCTGTGTGCGACCGAGTTGACGCGACGCGAGGATATGGACCGCCTGGTCGCGGCGCTCGCTGAAATCTCGGCGTAGTTCGGCAGAGTCACCGGTATTAGGGCACAATGGAACCCGGGTGCGAACAGTTCGCGCCCGGGTCATTACATTTCAGGAGCACGGTCTCATGGCATTACCGCAAGTCGCGATCGTCGGCCGGCCGAACGTCGGAAAATCGACCCTCTTCAATCGCCTGATCCGACAGCGTCGCGCCATCGTCGAAGAGGTACCAGGGACGACGCGGGATCGCATTTACGGTGTCGTCGAGTGGGACGGTATCCGGTTCGGTGTCTTCGATACCGGTGGACTCTTGACCGAAGAGGAGATCGCTCGCTCGACGGAACGCGAATTGGTCGAGGCGACGAAGGCGCAAGCGGAACTGGCGATCGCTGAGGCGGACGTCATCGTGTTCGTCGTAGATGCTTCGGCTGGACCGACCGCGGGTGACTGGGAAGTTGCAGATCATCTCCGGCGGACCGAGAAGCCGGTCGTCCTCGTGGCGAACAAAGCCGAGTCACGCGAGCGCGAGCTCAACGCATTCCAGTTCTACGAACTCGGTCTGGGCGACCCGATACCGGTCTCAGCCCTGCATGGGAAAGGGATCGTCGATCTTCTCGAAGCGATCGTGGGTCGGTTACCGAGCCGGGACGCTGCGGAAGCGTCTGCTGAACCGACCATCCCCAAGATCGCGATCTCCGGTCGGCCGAACGTCGGGAAGTCGGCGCTCCTCAACGCTATCCTCGGCCAACCGCGGCAGATCGTCTCACCGATTCCGGGTACGACGCGGGATGCTGTCGACACTGAACTCGTCTGGAAGGGCCAGCCGATCGTACTCATCGACACGGCAGGGATCCGGCGACCGGGACGGATCGAGCGCGGCATCGAGCGGTACAGCGTCCTGCGGGCGGAGCGGGCGATCGAGCGTGCTGACGTGGCAGTCGTGGTCGTCGATGCGAGCGAACCCTTCACGCATCAGGACCAAGCCGTGGCCGGCAAGGTGCTCGAGGCCAAGAAGGGTATCGTTTTGGCGATCAACAAGTGGGACCTCTTCGAGCACATGGAGGGCGCTCGGGAAGCGTTCGAAGAGGACGCCCGCGAAGCGTTTCACTTCATGCCGTGGGCGCCGCTGGTGTTCGTTTCGGCCTTGACGGGGAAGAACGTCGAGCAGGTGGTGGATCTGGCACTGGTCGTCGTAGCCGAACGGTCGCGGCGTATCCCGACCGCTGAGTTGAATCAGCTGCTGCGAGAGGCTGTGACCCATCATCCGCCACCCACGAAACCGGGGAAATGGGTGAAGTTCTACTACGTGACCCAAGCTGCCGTAAATCCGCCCACCTTCGTGTTCTTCTGTAACCGTCCCGAACTGATTCATTTCTCCTACAAGCGCTATCTGGAGAACCGGATTCGGGAGCGGTACGGTTTCCTCGGCACACCGATCCAGTTGGTCTTTCGCGAGCGGGAACGTTCAGCGCCAGCCTGGGAGCGGGGTCGCACCCGAAAGTAGTCGGCCCATTCAGAGGGGGAGGTTCGATCGGAATGGACGACCGGTTGCGCGAGTGGGATCCGGAGGTAGCGGAGGCGATCGCCTGCGAAGAGCGGCGTCAAAGCAACACGATCGAGCTGATCGCCTCGGAGAACTTCACGAGCCCAGCGGTGATGGCCGCCGTCGGTTCCGTGCTGACCAACAAGTATGCCGAGGGGTACCCGGGGCGGCGCTACTACGGGGGCTGCGAGTGCGTGGATCGAGTAGAAGAGCTGGCGATCGAGCGCGCGAAGCAGCTCTTCGGTGCCGCGCACGTGAACGTGCAGCCTCACTCCGGGGCTCAGGCGAATGCGGCAGCGATGTATGCGGTGCTCCGGCCCGGCGACCGCATTCTCGGTATGAGCTTGCAGCATGGTGGACATCTGTCGCACGGCGCACCGGTGAACCTCTCCGGCCGCTGGTTCGAAGCGCACTTCTACGGTGTAGATCCGGAGACGGAACGGATCGATTACGATGCGGTGTTCAGGCTGGCGCAGGAGGTGAAGCCGCGGCTCATCATCACGGGGGCGAGCGCGTACCCGCGGGTCATCGACTTCGCCCGTTTCCGCGAAATCGCCGATGCTGTCGGCGCTCTGCTCCTCGCTGATATCGCCCACATCGCGGGGATGGTCGCGGTCGGGTTGCATCCGACCCCGGTGGGGGCTGCGCAGATCGTGACGACGACGACGCACAAGACACTGCGCGGGCCACGGGGCGGTATGATCATGTGCGATGCCGAATATGCCGAGGCGATAGACAAAGCGGTCTTTCCTGGTACCCAAGGTGGGCCGCTGATGCACGTCATCGCCGGTAAGGCGGTAGCGTTCGGGGAGGCACTCCGTCCCAGCTTCCGCACCTACATCGAGCGGGTCTTGGAGAACGCGCAGGCCCTCGCGGAAACGTTGCAGGCAGAGGGATTCCGGCTCGTATCGGGCGGGACGGATAACCATCTGGTGCTCGTCGACCTGCGCTCGCTCGGTATCAGTGGCAAGAAGGCGGAGCGGGTTCTCGACGAGGTCGGGATCACGGTCAACAAGAACACGATTCCCAACGACCCGCGCCCGCCGACGCAGGCGAGCGGTATCCGCATCGGGACGCCAGCGATGACGACCCGCGGGTTCGGCCCGGACGAAATGCGCTTGACCGCACGTCTCATCGCCCAAGTCTTGCGTGCACCGGACGATGACGCCGTGAAGGCGCGAGTGCGTGCGCAGGTCGCCGAGCTGGTCTCCCATTTTCCCGTGCCGGGCGTTACCATCGATGTGTTGAGCGGGTGAAAGGTCGTCGCACGACGCGTTCACGAGACGGTTCGAAACGGTGACGGCCGAGCGAGCGATCATCGCTCTCGTGACAGCGGCAGTGGCGGCGCTGGTGTGTGGGATGGTCATCCCGCGCATGATCGCTGTCGCGCATCGTTTCGATCTGCTCGCCTACCCGACCGAGGCGCGGTGGGTCCACCGACGGCCGATACCGCGCATCGGAGGTCTGGCGATCTTTACCGGATTCCTGAGTGGTCTGGCCGCCTCCTTCGTGCTTCCGGTGGAGCGCTTTCCGATCGAGGTCGAACGCATCTTGTTGCTCGTCCTCGGGGCGACCTTGGTCATCGCGGCGCACCTGTACGACGACCTGGTCGGGTTGCGACCGTTGACCAAGTTGGCGTGGCAGCTCGCCGGAGCGGCGGTCATCGTGTTACCGCGCTTGCGTGGTCCCGATCACGGGCTGGTGATCGAACAGTTCAACAGCCCGTTCGGGGGCGTCGTTGTGCTGCCGCTGGTTCTCGCTGTGCCGTTTACCTTCTTCTGGATCGTCGGCATGATGAATACAGTGAACTTCCTGGACGGCCTAGACGGGCTCGCCGGATCGGTCACCTTGATCGCGGCGTCGGTGTTGTTCCTGCACACGTTCTTCCGTCCCTCGGAGAACCCCCAGTTCACCATCTCGTTGCTCGCGGCTGCGCTCGGCGGAAGCGTCCTGGCATTTCTCTTTTTCAACTGGCATCCAGCTCGGATCATGATGGGCGATTCAGGCGCGATGTTTTTAGGGTACGCCCTTGCCGTTTTGAGCATCATCGGTGGCGCGAAAATCGCGACGGCGCTCCTCGTCCTGTGGGTTCCGATCCTCGATGTCGCCTGGCTCATCGTGTACCGACTCTGGAACGGACGATCACCGCTCGAGGCCGATCGCGGCCACTTGCATCATCGATTGCTCGACTTGGGTTGGTCACAACGGCGAATCGCCTTTGCATTCGTTACGGTATCGGCCACGTTCGGCGTCCTCGCACTCACCATGCCAGGCCCACTGTACAAGTTCATCGTTCTCGTCATTGCGGGAGTGGCGGGCCTGGCACTCCTCTCCTGGCTAGCGCGACTGCAACCTGTGGGTCACACGGCGGAGCACCAGCACAACGATGCACACTCGACCTGAAGGGAGTGGTCCGACGCTACGATCGTATCGAGGCGGTGGGGTGCGTCCATGCCGATCTACGAGTATCGATGCCGACAGTGCCGGCGACGCTTCACGAAGTTCTTTCGCTCGTTCACTGCCGTGGCGGAGCTCGTCGACTGCCCACACTGTGGAGCGACAGCGGTCGACCGTCTCCTCTCGCGCGTCGTGGTGCGGCGTAGCGCCGGTCGCGAGGAACCTGCGTCCGAGTGGATCGAAGCCGAACGTGACACGAGCGACGAGACGACTGACGTGTACGACGAGGAACCCGATCTGCCTGACCTTCCGGACACGGAAGATCCACGCGAGTTCGCACGGTGGATGCGTGGCATGGCGGCGGCAGCCGGGGAGCCGCTCGAACCGGCTTTCGAGCGTGCCCTGCAGGACCTCGAGCGTGGGGAAGACCCGGATCGGGTGATGGAGCGGCTCGAAGAGGAGACCTCCGGCACTGTACCCGAGAGCGCAGGAGACGGTGACACGGAGGAGATGGTCTAGCGGCTTCGCCACATTTGCCAGGCCAAGACGAGCGATGCCACGACGATACTGACGAGTCCCAGGGCGAGAAGAGGACCCGCCCAGCGTATCAACCAGTCCGGGCGCCAGACGTTCAAGAGCAGGCCGAAGCTGATCGCGGCGGCGCCGAGCAAGATCGCGATCACCAAGCGGTTGACCATCGCACCGAGGCGGTGGGTGACCTCGGGGAGTTCGGCGAGGTGCATCGTCACTTCCATTTCCGCCTGTTCTAGGCGACGCACGAGCCGATCGAGGCGGCGCGGCAGGTCTGCGGCATACCGTGAGCCGTCCTCCAAGGCGCGGACGAGCTGGGGGAGCCACGTCCTCGGAAGATAGCGCTCCACGAGCAGGCGGCGGACGTAGTCTTCTGCGATCAGGAAGGGCCGGAAGTTTGGGTCGAGTCGTTGACCGACCCCTTCGTGCATCGACAACGTTTTCACGAGCAAGCTCAGCTCGGGTGGAAGGGCGATCCTCCAGCGTCGCATGAACTGGAAGAGGTCATTGGCGATCGTCGCGAAGCGATATTCGCCGAGACTCATCCCGTAGTACCGATCGATGAGATGCTGTAGCTCGCGGCGCAAGGCTGGACGATCGGCTTCGTGACGGACGATACCGAGCCGACTCAGGGAATCGATCAAGGCGTCGAGGTCGCCGCGGACGAGGGCGATCAATGCCGTAAGGAGTTCTGCGCGCTGGGCAGAGTCCAAGCGGCCGACCATACCGAAGTCGTAGACGACGAGCCGGCCGTCCGGGAGCACCGCGAAATTGCCCGGGTGTGGGTCAGCGTGAAAGAAGCCGTGGACGAGGATGCACTCGAGGATGAAGCGGGCTGCACGGACGGCGAGAGCCGAGCGGTCGATTCCTGCACGGTCGAGGTCTTCGACGCGATCGATCGGGATACCGTCGATGCGACGCATGGTGAGGACGGTTTCGGCGGTACGGTGCCAGAAGACTCGAGGGATGACGACGTCAGGACGATCGGCGAGGAGGGTGCGCAAGCGGTCCGCGTTGCGCCCTTCACGCCGGTAGTCGAGTTCACTGCGGATCGTCCAGGCGAACTCGTCGACCAAGGCGGGGAGATCGTAGGAACGGGCGAGCGTGCTGCGCCGGCTGGCCACCTCGGCGAGCTCGCGCAAGATCGCTAGATCCTCCTCGATCACTTCGGCGATGCCCGGTTTGCGAACTTTCACGATCACAGCAGTGCCGGTCGGTAACGTCGCGGCATGCACTTGGCCGATCGAGGCCGAGGCCAACGGCTGTGGATCGAAGGATGCAAAAAGCTGTTCGAGCGGTCGACCGAAACTCCGCTCGATCTCGGCGACGATCAGTTCCGTCGGAACGGGCGGGACGCGATCGCGCAGGAGCGCTAGTTGCTCGATGTAGCTCGGTGGCAGGAGATCCTCACGCGTCGAGAGGATCTGGCCGAGCTTGATGAACGTGGGCCCGAGTTCTTCGAGCGCCATGCGGAGACGCACCGGTGCCGGAAGCTGGGTGACCTGAGACGCTCCGGGCCGGCGTGGTCGTATGGGCACACCGAAATGGTCGAGGAGGAAACCGAAGCCGTGCCGGGACAACACGGATACGATCTCCAAAACGCGACGACGGTGAGCGAGAAAGTGGCGCGGCGTAGCGAAACGCGGGACGAACACTCGGGAACAACTCCTCCGCGACGTGTCGGCCGACAACGGCCCGCTCACTGCCCGGCAGTATAATGCGCAGGGCAGATCGACGAAGTGGAGGCGTGACTGGTGTATTCAGTGCGTCGTGTCGAACAGTGGGCGCGCGACCCTGGCTTGACTGCTCGCATGTTGCTCGTGCTGTTCGGATTGTCGTTCTTGTATGTCTTCTTCGTCGGTACGCTCATTTGGAGCGGTGTGGATGCGGTCACTGTGCTGGTGATCGCACTCGTCCTGGCAATGGTGCAGATCTTCCTCGCCGAGCCGCTCGCGCTGGCGAGCGTCGGGGCCCGCATCCTCAAGCCGGGCGAGCTCCCTTGGTTGCAGGAGATGGTGGAGCGGACCGCTGCACTCGCTGGCGTGCCGCGCGTCCGCGTCGGTATCGCCGAGACGCGGGTACCGAACGCGTTCGCGATGGGCAAGAGTTTGCGCTCCGCCACCGTCGTGGTGACTCGGGGATTGCTCGATCTGCTCAACAAGGAGGAACTCGAGGCGGTCATCGCTCATGAGATCGCGCACATTCGGAACCGCGACGTGTTGGTGATGACGATCGCGGGCTTCTTCGTCGTCGTCGCCCAGCTCGTGTTCCGTTTTCTCCTCTGGGGAGGCGGAGGGCGCTCACAACGCGATCGGCGAGGTGGAATCGCGGTGGTGTTCTTGGTGTCACTCCTGGTTTGGTTGATCGGTCAACTGTTGTTGCTGGCGCTCTCGCGCTATCGCGAGTTCGTCGCAGACCGGATGGCGGGGATCCTGACCGGAAGGCCACTGGCGCTGGCGTCGGCGCTCCTCAAGATCAGTGGCCAGGTCGAGCGGATACCGGAAAAGGACCTTCGCGAGGTTCAGGAGATGGCTGCATTCTTCATCGTGCCGCCGCTGCGACGCGAGAGCTTGATGGCCTTGTTCTCCACGCATCCCCCAGTCCAGGAGCGCATTCGTCGCTTGGAGGCGCTGCAGCGCCAGCTCGAGGGGCTCGCATGAAACGACTCCTGGATATTCTGTTGGGCAGAGCTGCGCGCCCAGTTCCGGCTCGCCACGAGGGGCTGATCGCGATCGGCACTGCTGCCGTCACGATGGAGGCACAACTCGGCCTGAAGCCTGAGCCGGTGGCCGGTTTGGTGTTCAAGCCGGTCGAGTCGGTGTATTTCGAACGTGCCAAGGAGGAGCTGGACGGGCTCTTGCAGATCGCAGTACGAGAGACGGAGAGCCGCTATCGGTTCTGGAGCGATCCGTATCGTTATCGCTGGGTCATCGTCGAAGATCCTGATTTCGAGGACCTCGTCGCCACGCTGCATTCGGCGAGCCAGATCTTGATCGAGCACGGGTTCGGCAGTCAGCTCTTGGCTGCTGTCTTCCGCTTCTCTGACCGAACAGGGGAGCCGTTCTACTGGATCTATCAGTTCAAGCTGGGGAAGTTCACACCCTTCGCACCGCGCAAGGGACGCACCCGCGACGAGGCACAGGAGTTGCGCCTCGTCGCGCTTCTCGAACGCGAACTGCCGGTCGAGCGACGACCGGAACACTGGTATGCGCTCTGGGACCTTCCGTTTTGAGCTCAGTCGGGCAGGAGGCCGTCGCCGGCGAAGAGGTGCCGTGCCTCGGCGAGCGTCGTGTCTGGCGGTGGGAGGATCACGTCCGACTCGACGAACTCGTCCGGGGATACCGGGATACCGTGTCGTCGCACCGTTTCCAGGAGTTCGTGCAAGAGCGTGCCGAACCGTTCCTCGTCACCGGCGGCGACGGCTTCGACGAGCGCATTGTCGAGGGCATTGAGACGATCGTAGAATGCGCTGTCGATCCGATATTGTCCTTCGGTAGCGATCCGTACGATCACGACTGTCCTCCTTCAGGGAGCTGCTTCGGCGTGTCACCTTGACCGAGTTGTCGCCGCAAGGCTGCGAGTTCCGCTTCCACTGATTCTGCGACGCTGAGGCGTGCCAGCTCGCGCTCGACGACGTCTTGCCGCGTGCCGGTGAGATCCTCGAGGACACCGGAGGCGAGCAGCTCATCGATCGCTGAAGCCCGTGCCTGCAGCTGATGCGTCTTCTCCTCGGCACGTTCGAGTGCCAGGCCGACGTCGGCCAATTCCTCGGAGATACCTGTAACAGCCTCGTTGATCCTGACTTGCGCCTCAGCAGCTGAGTACTGTGCCTTGATGACTTCTTTGCGGGTGCGGAATGCTTCTACCTTGGCTCGGAGCCGCATTTCCGCTTGTTCGAGTTTCGCCTGTTCCTGTTCGAGCGTGCGGATCTGGGCGTCGAGGTCACTCACCTGTTGCTGCGCGACTGCTTTCCGCTCGAGCGCGAGGCGTGCCAGGTCTTCGCGACCGGCAGCCAGTGCCCGTCGTGCTTGTTCGGTGAGACGCTCAAGCGATTCCTGCAGTCTGGCACGTTGGAGCTCCAGTCGTCGCTTCGAGGTCGTCACCTCGACGATGCCGCGACGGACTTCCTGTAACAGCTGGAGCTGACGCTCGTAGGCATAGTCGAGTGTTTCCCGGGGATCTTCGGCACGATCGAGCAGTCGTGTCAACTTGACCTTGAGAAACGTCGTCATACGCGAGATCAGACCCATGGCGCACTCCTTTCCGGGTCGCGAACCTGGTACTAGTATAAGCGTCGATCGGCGCTGCTGCTCGTCGCGCAGGCCATACGATCGGATCGGGGGGGACACGTGGAATTCACCGGGCTATTGTTTTGGATCTTCTTGGTCATTTCGTTCCTTTCGCCGCTTTTACAGCGGCGACTGCTGGAAAGCCAGCGGCTACGCCTGATCCACCAGTTGGAGCGGCAGCGGGGGTCGCGGGTGATCACGCTGATCCACCGGCAGGAAGCCGTTTCCTTGCTCGGCATCCCCATCGCGCGTTACATCGACATCGACGACGCTGAGGCCGTGTTGCGTGCGATCCGGATGACTCCCAGCGAGATGCCGATCGATTTCATCGTTCATACGCCCGGTGGGTTGGTGCTCGCCGCGGAACAGATCGCGTCGGCCCTGGTGCGACACAAGGGCAAGGTCACAGTCTTCGTGCCGCACTATGCCATGTCCGGTGGGACCTTGATCGCGCTCGCGGCGGACGAGATCGTGATGGACGAAAATGCTGTGCTGGGACCGGTCGATCCTCAGATCGGTCAATACCCTGCAGCCTCGGTGCTGCGGGTGGTGCGCGAAAAGCCGATCAGCGAGATCGACGACCAGACGCTGATCCTTGCGGATATCAGCGAGAAGGCGATGCGGCAGGTCAGCGCGACGGTACGGCAGATCCTCGTGGCCAATGGGATGGAGCCGGATCGAGCGCAACAGATCGCCGATACCTTGACGTGTGGGCAGTGGACTCACGACTATCCGATCGACGTGGACGAAGCTCGACAACTCGGTTTACCGGTCACGACCGGTATTCCAGACGAGGTGTACCAGCTGATGGAACTCTACCCGCAAGCGATGCAGCGGCGCCCCTCAGTGCAGTACATCCCGGTCCCGTACGAGACGCCACGTCCCCGCGACGGTAGCCAACGGCGCATGTAGCGCGTCGGTAGTACTGCGTCGCAGTCGGCTCGCGGGGCAGGATACCCTACCAGATCGGATGCCGAGTTGCTATACTATGGTGATGGAAGCAGATCGGGGTGTGGCGCAGTTGGTAGCGCGCGGCGTTTGGGACGCTGAGGTCGGAGGTTCGAGTCCTCTCACCCCGACTGTGCGGGAGTAACTCAGTTGGTAGAGTGCCGGCCTTCCAAGCCGGTTGTCGCGGGTTCGAGTCCCGTCTCCCGCTCTGGAGCTGGAACGCTGACGTTCCAGCTCTTTTTGTCTCCTTCAACGACGCCTGCCATCACCTGACGGGGCTTCCGAACTTTCCTCCGCGAGCGCCGCGGTAGGGGCCCAATGTGGCCGTGCCGGCCTTCCTCCGGAGAGGAACAACGACAGAACGACGCCGACGAGCAGGGCGAGAGCTGCGACGAGGAAAATCTCGTCGAATGTCGCTCGCAAGATCGCTCGATACTCCTCGTATCCAGCGGCCAGACCACGCTCGCGAAACAGTGCAGCAGCGCGCTCGTCGAAACGCCCGATACCCTGTGTGGCGAGGAGCGCTGTCCCGGTGATCATTCCGGTGACCTGCACCAGTTTTGTCATGCCGGCCGCGGTCGCCCGCTCTCCGGCTGGCACGTGATCGAGGACGCTGCCGAGGATCGGCGCGTTGTTGAGTCCGATCCCGAAGCCGCCGAGGAACAGGGTCACCCAGAGTTGTGCCGGGGAGGGGACATCCGGCCATCGGTACATGAGCCCGTAAGCGGCGGCAACGAGGGCAAAGGCCAGGGCCGCGGTGAGACGGTAGCCGAGAACCCGGACGAGGAGACCGCCGGCCACTGCGCCGACCGGCATCCAGAGCATCATCTTCATGAGGTTGAGGCCGCCCTGGAGCGGAGTGCCTTCCCACAGGACGTTCGTCATCAACGGGATACAGATCATCAGCGTGATCGCAGCAGCACCGTCTAGAAAATAGAGCAAGAGCCCGACACGCACTTGCCGTTTCCGCAAGGATCGGACAGGGAGAAGCGGAAAGGCGCTCGATCGCTGTGTCAGGACGAGGCCCAAGCTGCTCAGCACTGCGGCGACGAGCCACAATCCGGTGATCCATGGCGCGGTCGCCCCACCGGTTTCGCGGGTCAATCCGATCGTCAAGCACGAGAGACTCGCCGCAAGGAAGATTCCGCCGCGCCAATCGATGCGTTCCCGGAGTGCGCCTGGTACTGAGGGAAGGAGCAGCGCGACGCCGAGGAGCCAGGGGAGTTGGAGCGGGATGTTCAGCCAAAAGAGGCCGCGCCAGCCCAGCCAGTCGACGAGCGTTGCCGCGTAGAGTGGCCCGAGCAAGCTGCTCAAGTCGTCGGCGGCGACGATGCATCCGAGGGCTAGCGCTCTGTGTCTCGCTGGGACGCTCGCGCTCGCGAGCGCGAGCGAAATGGGCACGATCGCGCCTCCGCCGACTGCTTGGACGGCGCGTGCAGCCGTGAGTATCGGCAAGTTCGGCGCCAGGGCGACACCGGCCGAACCGACCACGTAGATCAACGTACTCAGGAGGTAGATCCGTATGCGACCATAAACATCGGCCACGCGTCCCATGAACGGCAGGGCGACGGTGTAACCGAGGAGGTAGCCGTTCACGATCCACGCAGCGCGACCGAAGCGGTCGACCGTGATGTCCAGGTCGGGCATCATGTCCGGCAGGATGGTCACGACGAACGTCTGATCGAAGCCGGCGAAGAACACGCCTCCCGCGAGGATGAGGACGATGACGAGGGGAGACCTGGCAGGCGGCGGAGGGAGGCGCTCGACGGTCACGTTCTCGTCTGCCCTCGTCGCGGGGACGTCCGGTTCTGCGCTGCTCAGGTTCGAACCAGAGCTCAGCATGGGTCCGTTCACTCGCGTTCAGGCTGGCGGTTCGATCGT
>JBEPZP010000006.1:0-25133 GCA_041640735.1 Thermomicrobium sp. | reverse complement strand
TTCTATGGACTCGACTTCGTCGTCACACCGGACACGCTCATTCCCCGGCCCGAAACGGAGTTCCTCGTCAGTTGGGCCGTGGAACGCCTCCGGATGCGGCACGGCCCGGCCCGGTGCGTCGACGTGGGCACCGGATGCGGGGCTATCGCGATCGCCATCGCCGCAACGCTCGGTTCTGACCATCCTGCGCTCATCGTCGGCAGCGACCGTTCCTTGTCAGCGCTGCGTGTGGCACGAGTCAACCGCGACCGCCTCGCACCCGGCCGCGTCGCACTCGTCTGCGCAGACCTTCTGGGCTGGTGTCGTGGGCAGCTCGACGTGGTGGTAGCCAATCTCCCCTACCTGCGCGCCGAACAGTGGCATCCCGGCATCGCCTACGAGCCACCGGAGGCACTCTTTGCGCCCGATGCCGGCTTCGGCCTCTACGCCGAACTCCTCCCGCAGGTCGCCCAACGCTTGCGCACCGGCGGAGGGTTCGTCTTCGAGATCGACCCGAGCCAAGCGGAGCGTGCTGCGAGCGCAGCGGCAGAGACGTTTCCCGACGCAACGGTCACGGTGCTGCCGGACCTCGCCGGCTCGCCCCGGTACGTCATCGTCGAGCGCTAACGCGAAAAGCCGGGTCGCTCGACCCGGCCGCGAAGTTCCACAGGTGAGCGGACCTCAAGCCTAGCGGGCCTCCTTGTAGAGGGTCCGCAGGCAGCGCGTGCAGATCCGCATCCGCCTGGGTACGCCGTTCAACACCACCGTCACGCGCTGGACGTTCGGCTTCCACTTGCGCTTGGTCTTGCGATTGGAGTGGCTCACGTTGTGACCGAACATCGGCTTCTTGCCACAGAGTTCACACATCGCCATGGTCGACGCTCCGTCTTCGTTTCGCCTTCGTCATGCGGGCCATCCACAGTCACCATTGGCTAAGCCTAGCACGGGTGACCGTGAGCGTCTACACGAGCGCGCTTCTCCGTTTAGCCGCGCGACCGGATCGTCAGCGTCGTTCACGCTGCGCCTCGCTTGACTCCCCCTGTCCGAACAGGTTGACTTGAGAGCCGACGAGGAGTCGGCGGAGATCGGTTCGCAGCGATGGCGATAGGCACCAGTCGAGACCCGCGCGAGGTCCTCCATCGCGTGCTGGAACTCGAACACCGCAAGGGGTTCCAGGATACCGCCGCTGTCGGCGGGCTCGAGCGTTTCCTCGCTCGCAATCTTCCCGTGTGGGCCGCTCAAGAGCCAGCACTGCGACCGCTGCTGGAGGAGATCGCCACGATCGTGCGCGGATACGCCGAACGGTCACCCCGAGAGCGAGCCACGATGGTGCAGCGTGCGCTCCGCGTCCTGGACGGTCGGTCGAGCGCACCGGTGCACAGCGACCGGCCATCCGGACCAGCAGTCCACAACCAGCGACGCGTGGCCTCCGCGCCCACCATCGACCCGGACGCTCCGGTGACCGCACTCCCGCGGGTCGGAAGCCAACGCGCGCGCCAGCTCGCTGCGCTGGGCGTAACGACCGTGCGCGACCTTTTGTATTTGGTACCGCGCCGTTACGCGGATTACTCGAGCGTCATCCCGATCGGCAAACTCGGACGGCTGATCCGGCCAGGCGAGGACGTGACGTGTACCGTTATCGGCGAAGTCGCCCGGGTCGATGTCCGGGAGACGCACAGTGGACGGCGCTACGTCGCAGTCGAGCTCCGCGACGACACCGGTATGATCCCGGTAGTCTGGTTCAACCCGCACGTCGCCCGCCAACTGGAGGTCGGGCAACGCATCGCCGTCAGCGGACGCCTGGAAGGCAACGGCCCGTACGTCCGCTTCCGCAATCCAGAATGGGAACCGGCCGATGCAGAGCTCTCCAGTGCTGGCCGCATCGTACCGATCTATCCGCTGACGCAAGGGCTGTACCAGCGCCAGCTGCGGCGACTGACGCGCAGCGCGCTCGACGCTGCCTTGCCACGCTTGAGCGACCCCCTGCCCGAGCGCATCCGCCAGCGTTTCGACCTCCCGGAACTCACCTGGGCGCTCGAACAGGTGCATTACCCGGAGTCGCTCGCCGCAGCAGAGCAGGCACGCCGGCGCTTGGCCTTCGACGAGTTCTTCGTCCTGCAACTCGGCCTCGTCCAGCGCCGTTTGGCCTGGCAAGCACAAGCGGGAACAGCTATCCCGATCGATCGCGACTTCCTGGCGCGGTTCCTCGCTTCACTCCCGTTCCAGCTGACAGCAGCGCAACGACGAGCACTCGACGAGATCCTGGCCGACCTCGCGCGACCCCACCCGATGAGCCGTCTCCTCCAGGGTGACGTCGGCTCAGGCAAGACGGTCGTCGCCGCAGCTGCGGCCGTGCTCGTCCACCGGGCCGGATATCAGGCGGCGATCCTCGCTCCGACCGAGATCCTCGCCGAGCAGCATTTCCGCACCCTCACCAGACTGTACAGGGCGCTCACCGGCCAGGACCGTCCATTGGTCGCGCTCCTCACCGGCAGTACTCCGGAGCGCGACCGCGGGCCGATCCTCGCTGGACTCGCGAGCGGTCAAGTGTCCATCGTGGTGGGCACCCATGCGCTGTTGGAGGAACGGGTGCAGTTCCGCAACCTCGCCCTAGCCGTGATCGACGAGCAGCACCGTTTCGGTGTCCTCCAGCGTCACGCCCTGCGCAGCAAAGGGAACAACCCACATGTCTTGGTCATGACTGCGACCCCGATACCACGCAGCCTCGCTCTCGTGCTCCACGGCGACCTCGACCTCTCGGTCATCGACGAGCTGCCGCCGGGCCGCCAACCGGTCAAGACGTTCGTCGTCCCTGGACGAAGGCGAGCCCAGGCCTACCAGTTCGTCCGGCGCGAGGTGGAAAAGGGACACCAGGCGTTCGTCATCTGCCCTTTGGTCGACGAATCGGAAGCGATCGAGGCACGAGCCGCGACGGCTGAATACGAGCGGTTGCGGTGCGAGGTGTTTCCAGACCTCCGGCTCGGGCTCCTCCACGGACGGATGAGCCCGCGGGAGAAAGACGAAGTGATGACACGGTTCCGCGACGGGGAGATCGATATCTTGGTCTCGACCGCGGTGGTGGAGGTCGGCATCGATGTCCCCAACGCAACCGTCATCCTCATCGAAGGGGCAGAACGCTTCGGCCTGGCCCAGCTCCACCAGTTCCGAGGGCGCGTCGGTCGCGGCAATGCACCGTCTTTCTGCCTGCTGGTTTCCGACGCCGAGTCGGAAACGGCACGGCAGCGGTTAGAGGCGGTCGCCAGCACCACCGACGGCTTCCGCCTCGCCGAGATCGACCTCGAGCTGCGTGGCCCAGGGGAGTTTCTCGGTACTCGGCAGAGTGGCCTTCCCAACCTGCGCTTCGCGACGCTGGCCGATCTCCCCACGCTCCAGGCCGCTCGCCGTGCCGCCGAAGAGCTCCTCGCACGCGACCCGACCCTGTCGGCCCCGGAGCACGCCGCACTGGCAACGCTCGTGCAGGCTCTCTGGTCGCAGAGTGTCGCGGACGTGAGTTAGCGAACGTACCACGCGAAAGGACAAGTCGACATGACGCCACCGATCCTCTGGCTCGATCGGAGCCTCATCGGACGCGTACTGGCGCGGATCCTCGAACCGCTCGCCGCCGACGCTGGCTGGGACCTCCGCCAACCGGACCGACTGACCGCCGCGACGCTCCGCGCCGAACCGGGGCTCGCCTTACTCGACACGCTGGAGGCGCTCGCGCTCGTCCCATCCTGTTTCATCGCGACCGACCTGGCCGTCTACAGTCCGCACACGAGTGCGGTCGCGTTGGTGACTCCTGACCGCCCCGACCGCATCGACCGGGCGACAGTCCTCCTCGACGACTGCCGGCCGGCGAGCGAAGCGCTCGCGCGGGCCACGGTGGAGCCGTTCTTCGGCATCCACATCGTCGAATGGGCGCGTACAGCGACGACAGGGCTATCGACACTCTCGCTCGTCGAGGACGAAGCGGCGCTCGCACCGCTCGACGAGCGACACCACGACCTCGGCCGCGCGTGGTTCATCCTGACGGGGCTCCCGTTCGTGAGCCACCTGCTCGTCTGCCCACCGGAAGTACCGAGCGAGGCCAGGAACCGCTTCGCTGACTGGGCACGCCAGCTACCGGACGCCGTACGTGCCCGGGCAGCCGACTTCGCGAGCGAACTCGCCGCGGCGCGCCCGCTCGATGCCGGACGCCTCCATGCGTACCTGCTGGACTCGGTCAACGTCCTCACGCCACAGGCGCGGCGCGCTATCGACGAGCTGGTGCGACGGAGCGGCACCCAGCTCCGCTCACCTGCACCCGAGCACTATCGCTCGCTCTCTTCCTGAGCCGGTTCCTGCTCCTCTTCAGCGCCGGGTAGCCGAGCGCGGAGCACGCGTGCTGCAGCCGCGTACCACTCGCCACCGACGTGGTGGACGAGCGGCGCTTCGTCCAGATACAGCCAGCGCTCCCCGAAGAGCTCTTCGTCAGCCGCCACGGCCAGCACGTCGCCGACGAACAGGTCGTGATCGCCCAGGCTGAGACGCCCGACGAGCCCGCACTCGATATGGGCCACTGCTTCGTCGATGACCGGTACGTCGATCTCGAGGGCATCGATCGGATGGAGCGCTGCCCGCGCGAACTTGTCGAGGTCGCGTCCCGAGACGGAACCGCAGAGGTGGATAGCCGGAAGATACTCGACCGTCACGATATTGAGCGCGAAGTACTCGCTCTTGCCGATCAACTCGTGCGTGAAGCGACTGGGGTGGATGGCGAGCGCCACGCGGGCAGGGTCGAGACTGATGGGGGTGACCCAGGCTGCCGTCATTACGTTCGGCTGGGCCCGGTATTGCGTCGTGACCAGCAGGACCGGCCCTGGTTCGAGGACGCGTGCTGCCATGCGGAGCTCGCGTGCTACCTTGCGCCCCACGCTCGCCTCAACTCCTCTCCGCTACCGGAGACACGAAGCGTCGCGCCGCCATCATCGCTTGATAGACCGCGTAGTACTGCTCGGCGATCCGTCGCTGGGTGTAGTGCGCCAGTACTCGCCGGCGTCCGGCTTCACCGAGGGATCGCCGGCGCTCTGGATCCGTCAACAACAGGGTGAGGAGCTGCACCAGGGCCTCCACGTCGTCCTCCGGGAAAACCAGGGCCGGATCGCCGATCACGTGGGGGATCTCCCCCGAGGACGACCCGATGACCGGTACTCCACAACTCATCGCCTCGATGATCACGCGCCCGAACTGTTCCTTCCAGTTCCGGCGTGTCCGCGAGGGTACGACGAGCACGTCGAAGCGGTTCAACGCCTCCGGCATGAGTGCCGGCGGAACACCGCCACGAAAGACGACGCGGTCGCGCACCCCGAGGTCGGTCGCCAGCATTTCCAGCCGCGTCCGCTCCACGCCGTCACCGACGATCTCGAGACGAGCACGTACCGGAAGGCGCGCGAGCGCGCGGATAACGAGATCCGCGCCCTTCTCGGGAACCAAGCGGCCGACGAACCCGATCGTCGGCACATCGGCACGCGGCACAGCCATAGGGCGAAACAAGTCAGGGTCGACGCCGAACTGCGGGATGACCGAGAGCGGGCCGCGATACCCCTTGCGCCGCAGCACTTCCGCGGCCTCGTGGTTCCCGGCCACCGCCGCACTGGCCAGCCGATAGTTGAGCCGCTCGAACCAAGAAAACGGTGGTGGGTACCGTCGGTATAGGTTCTGCCAGGTGAAGAAGAGGATCTGGGCACCGTAGCGTCTGCCGAGGAGCGCGGCGTGGGCAGTGACCAGGTTGTACGGTTCCTCGTCGATGTGCAGGATGTCCGGCCGAAAACGGGCCAGATGCTTACCGAGCCCCGGATAGAAATGGACGTGGTGATGGCCGTTGAACCACATCGGCTCCACGACGAGTTGGTATCCATTGACGAAGCGACGTTCCAGTTGCAGGACACCCACGCGGCTCTCGATCCAGGCCGGCGGTACCACCGCGAGCAGCTCGACGTCGGGGAAGCGGGCCAGTTCCTCGAGTTTGCGCTGATAGACGCCGTTGACGAGCGCCTTGGAGAGCACGAGTATCCGCATCGTCGTTTACCCTCTCGCCCTTGCTCGGCTGGGCCGGGCATGCTCGATCGCTTCGCGATAGGCAGCCAGCGTTTCCGCCGCCGTCCGCTGCCAGGTGAAGAGGCGCGCACGCTCGAGACCGCGCGCCCGCAACGACCGCTGCAGGTCTACATCGTGCAACAACCGGACGAGTGCGCGCGCGAACTCCTCTTCCTCGGGTTCCACCAGAAGGCCGGCATCGCCGACGACCTCCGGTAGACTCGTCCGTCGTGCCGCGATGACCGGCGTCCCACACGCCATGGCCTCCAGCGGCGAGAGGCCGAATCCCTCGTAGCAGGAAGGATACGCATAGACGCTGGCCAGCTGATACCACAACACCTTTTCGTCCTCGTCGACCGGACCGGGGAAAATGACTCGTCCCTCGACACCGAGCGAGCGGACCAAAGGCTCCAGCGGCGGGTACAGGCGAGGGTTGCGTGCATGTGGCTTCCCCGGAATGACGAGCACAGCGTCTTGAGGCAGCTCGGGTAAGGCTCGCGCGAACGCGCGCACGAGGAGCGGAAGGTTCTTGCGCACGTCGAACCCACCGAGGTTCAGGATCACCGGCCCTCGGATGCCCCAACGGGCAGCCAGCGCACGGAGCTGTTCCGGGTTCTCGGCCGGACGGAATCGCGACTCGACCCCCAGCGGGATCACCTTGATGCGCTCGGCTGGATAACCGAGCACCTGGACGATGTCCTGTCGTGACCAGTGCGAATCGGTCAGCACCAACGCGGCACGCCGGACCGTGCGGCGCATGAGGGCAGTGTACAAGCGCATCGCCGCTGATGCCCGGTACTCCGGGAGCACCAAAGGAATGACGTCGTGCACGGTGACGACGAGCGTCCCGGTGATCCGTAGCGGCGCTGCGAAGTACGGAATGTGCACGAGCTGTGGCCGTAGCTGCGCGGCGAGTTCAGGTAGACCACGCAGTTCCCACCAGACCTTTCCGAACTTCCCCGGCATCCCACGACGCGGCGAGACACGACAGAAGCGCTCGCGCCCGGGAAGCTCGGCCGATACCCAGTACGGTAGCCCGAGCCGGAGGTCGAGCTCGCTACGGGCAGAGAGTTCGCGCCACAGCGCGATCGTGTACTGCCCGCTTCCGGTACGCGGTTGGGCGACGAACGATCCATCGATGAGAACGCGCAGCGCTTCCACTGACACACCCAGCTCCCACTCCGGCGCTGAGTATAGAGTGGCAGCTCGTCACGGGCTCCGTGACCGCAGGGTGGTCGTGCGCTCAGCGAGCCGACTCTCGGTTGCCGCGCAGTCCACAGCACCGGTATAGTGGGAGGTGAAGGCCCACTCAGAGTGGGGGAACGGAGCGAGAGGGAGCCAGAGGATGGCTAAGACCGTAACGGTGAGTGACGAAACCTTCGAGCAGGAGGTCGTACAGTCCTCGGTACCTGTGCTCGTCGACTTCTGGGCACCCTGGTGCGGGCCCTGCCGGATGATCGCTCCCATTCTCGAGGAGATCGCGGAAGAAAAGGCGGGCAAGCTCAAGGTCGCCAAGGTCAACGTCGACGAGAACATGCGGGTCGCGATGCAGCACGGCATCAGCAGTATTCCGACGCTGATCCTCTACAAGAACGGGAAGCCAGTCGAGCGGATCATCGGTGCAATGCCCAAGCAGCGCCTGCTGCAGCAGATCGAAAAGCACCTCTAGACTTCGATCGTTTCGCGCGATGGTCGCGGCCGGAACCACACCGGCCGCCTTTGCGTATTCGGAGACCGAAGAGCACCAGCGCAAGCACGGCCCCGGAGACGAGCAGGCGTCGAGCCGAGCGGCGCCCCTGCGCCGCGCGCAAGAGGAGATTCGCTGCGCCAGCCAGCACTGCTGAGCGACCAGCGAGGTAGCTCGTCAACGGCACAGCGACGACCGTCGTCCGTCGCCCGTCGACAGCGAGGGGCGCATAGGAATAGGTGTCGTGGCGGAGATCGAAGCGGATGACGGTGTCAGCCGGGCGGTCGGGGAGATTCGGATCGTACACCCACACGCAGGCCTGCTCCTCATCGCGCTGGCAGAAGGCATACGGTACCACAGTGTGCCCCTGCCCGAGCAGAGCGCGGATAACGTCGCGCCGCCACGGTTTGGGGACATTGATGTCGAAGCAGCGCTCGCTCCGACCGCGCTCGAGGAGGTCGTGTACGAACGCTCGATACGCTCGGCGCGGGCTCGGGAACAGGAACCAGGGCAATCCAGCCAGGAGGGCGCGGTCACTCAACTGCCGGCCATGGAGCACGAGTACCGCATCGCGGAGCGCCTCATCCTGCGCGAGAAGTCCGAGCACGCGGGCCAGCGCGACCCGCGAGAGCCCGGTACACAGACCACCGAGGACGGTACCGTCCCCAGCGCGTCGGAGTCCGACGACCTCACGGTACAGGCCGCGAAAGAGCGCGCCCGGCGCCAGCGCGAAGCGGAACGTCTGCCGGAAATGACGTTCGTCCGGCTCCACTTCGCCCAGGTCCTCGACCCGGTTCGCCCACGGCAGCCGATGCCGTTCGGGGTGGAAGACGTTGCGACCACAGAAGGCGACCGGGATCGCGTCCTCGACGAGGACGCGTTCCCGACCTCGCTGGCTCGTGACGACTTGGAGGACGCAGGGGAAGGCAGGGCGACCACCGGGGAAAACGAGCCAGCCCGCCTCGCCGACCGGCAACGCTCGCCAACCGTCCGGGAGGTGCAGTCGCAGGGGGCCAGATTCGGCCACCGAGGCGGCCGGCCCCTCCAGCTGCACGCGGAAGCGATCGGGTACCCAGCGGAACCGCTCGGCACCTTCGTTGGTGAACTGCACTTCGGTGAGCGGTTGCCCCTCGACCGTACGGAGCGCCAGCTTCATCGCGTCGGGTCCGCGACCGACTCCGGCTGCGGTCGCCAGCCGAGCGCTTCCATTTCCCGCCGCAGGTCTTCCAGATCGGCGAACCGGCGGTAGACCGAGGCGAAACGGATGTACGCCACTTCGTCCAGTTGCTTGAGCTCGCGCAACACGATCTCGCCGATCTGCGTGCTCGAGACTTCAGAGGTGCCTAGGCTTTGCAATTCGCGCTCGACCGTTGCGACGATGCGATCGATCGCCTCCGGCGACACCGGGCGCTTCTTCAGCGCGAGTCGGAGTCCTTCACGCAGCTTCCCCACGTCGAACGGTTCGCGCCGGCCGTCACGCTTGACGACCATCAGCCACACCGGTTCCACGCGTTCGTACGTCGTAAAGCGGCGACCGCACGCGCTGCATTCTCGGCGGCGCCGGATACTCTCACCGCCGTTCAGCTCGCGCGAATCGATCACTCGGGCATCGCGCGCACCGCAGTATGGGCACTTCACAGTCTTCGCCTCTCCGCCTCAGCGCTCGCGGAGGAAGCGGAGGATCGACGGTTCCGCCCACTCGTCGTCGGGCAGGATCGGCGTCCGCGGTGGTGCGCCGGTGCGCATGGTCTGTTCTGGACGGAAGCGACGCTCGGCCGTCCGCGGCCGCCGCTGCGCTCCGGTCCCAGTGAAGCCGGCCGCGATGAGCGTGATCGTGACGTCGCGTCCCATCGCCTCGTCCGGTTCGGTCGTGCCGAAGATGATCTCCGCTTCCTCGTCGACCATCGAGCGGATCAGTTCAGCAGCTTCGTTGACCTCGGCCATGGAGAGATCAGGGCCGCCGGCGATGTTGTACAGAACGCGCGTGGCACCCTCGATACTCATCTCGAGCAGCGGGCTCTCGACGGCTGCCCGCGCCGCATCGACGCAGCGGTTCTCACCCGAACCGCGGCCGATCGCCATCAGGGCCGTCCCGGCGTCGCGCAGGATCGTCTTGACGTCGGCGAAGTCGAGGTTGATGAGGCCGGGCCGGGTGATCAAGTCGGAGATCCCTTGGATTCCCTGCCGGAGCACGTCGTCGGCGATCCGGAACGCTTCAGAAAACGGGGTCTTGGGGTCGACCATCGAGACGAGGCGCTGATTCGGAATGGTGATCAACGCGTCGACATGCTCTTTGAGGACCGCGATCCCTTCGTCCGCGATGCGCCGGCGCTTCGCCCCCTCGAAGTCGAACGGGCGCGTGACCACACCCACAGTCAATGCACCAGCTTCTCGCGCCAAGCGTGCGATCACCGGCGAGGCGCCGGTCCCGGTACCACCACCCATGCCCGCCGCGATGAAGACCATATCGGCACCGCGGACGACCTCTGCCAACTGCTCGACGCTCTCCTCTGCAGCCCGCTCCCCGATGTCGGGTCGGCCGCCAGCGCCCAGTCCCTTGGTCAACTTGTCGCCGATGCGTACTTGCACGGGGGCGAGCGACCGGAGAAGCGCCTGAGCATCGGTATTGACCGCGATGAATTCGACGCCCTGAACACCCGCTTCGATCATGCGGTTGACAGCGTTCCCGCCGCCACCACCGACCCCGATCACCTTGATGCGCGCAAACGAATGGATGAGTTCGTCGTCGTGATGGTTCCCAGAGAAGCTCGTCACCGACATCGCACCGAACCTCCTGCGTTCCCGCCCAACCCTCCGTCCGAAGTGCCTCGCGCGCTCACCAAAAGATGGACACCCCCGTCTCGAGCGACGGGTCGGACATCACCCGCACACTGTGCCCCTCGTCAAAGCTGGAGTGTACCACACTACCCTCCACCTCACTGTTGGATACGCCACTGGACCGGTCGCTCCGGATCACGCACGTCGAGATGCAACCAGGTATCCCCACGCGCGAGAATCGCGTCCAGTACCGCCAACTGTTCCGCCAGCCGCTCCGCATCCCCCAGCACGACCCGTTCGCCACCGCGGAACACGAGCACCAGTCGGTCCGCCGCACGATACTCGATGCGTGCCAACCGGTCACCGTACCGCGCGAGGAGCTCAGGCAGCGCCTGCACCACTGTCCGCGGAACAGACGATCCGGCCTGCAGAACCATTCCGTCGTCGCACACCAGGTGCGGGATGCCCTCGCGATCGCCACGCCCGATGACCAGTCCCTCACGGTCGACGAGCCAGCTCCCATCCCGAGTCACCCAGACGCTGGCAGGCTCCCGTTCGACGACCTCGATAGTCACCGTATCCGGGTAGTAGGCTCGCACGGTCGCGCGCGCGATCGCCGGATGCTGGACCAGCCGCTCGGCGACGGCTTGCGTATCGACGCGGAAGACGGACATTCCCAAAACGCCGCTCTCGCGGACGACCGCCTCGGCGAAGGCGATCCGGTTGCCCTGCACGATGACCGTGCGCACGCGATACTGTTCCCCCTCCAAAAAGCCGACCAGGAGGACGACGCAGCCGACCAAGAGGAGGACCGCCAAAAGACGCCCGGTCAGCACGCCACCGACGACCGCACGGCGGACGCGACGGCGGGCCGGGACGGATCGGGTCCCCGTCACGTGAGCCGTCGTCGCTGCTGCTCCTTGTGACGCTCCAACGCCAGCTCGATCAATCGCGTGATCAGGTCCCGGAAACACAGGCCAGAAGCCTCCCACAACTTGGGATACATCGAGATGGCAGTGAATCCCGGTATCGTGTTGACCTCGTTGATCAGGATGCGACCGGTCGGGCGTTCCAGAAAGAAGTCGACACGCGCCATACCAGCCCCATCGATGACCCGAAACGCCTCCAGCGCCATCCGCCGCACTGTTTCGGCTTGCGCTTCGCTGATCGGCGCTGGGATCAGGAGCTGGGAACCCGTGTCGACGTACTTCGCCTCGTAGTCGTAGAACTCCCGGCTGGGCACGATCTCCCCGACGATCGAGGCGATCGGTTCGTCGTTCCCGAGGACGCTCACTTCGAGCTCGCGTGCATCGATCCCTTCTTCGACGAGGATGCGCCGGTCGTAGCGATCGGCCAGCTCCACCGCCGCGACGAGCTCGTGCCGATTGCGCACCTTGCTCACCCCGACGCTCGACCCCAGGTTAGCCGGTTTGACGAAGCAGGGATACCCGAGCTCCGCTTCGACACGAGCGATCAGCCGGTCGCGGTCCCGCTGCCACTCGGTTGCCGTGAAGACCAGCCAGCGCGCCTGGTCGAGTCCGACGCTGGCGAACAGACGCTTCGCTGTCGGTTTATCCATCGCGACCGCGGAGGCGAGGACACCGCATCCGACATAGGGGACACCGGCCAGTTCGAGGAGCCCCTGAATCGTCCCGTCCTCACCGTAGGGGCCGTGCAAGACGGGAAACACCACATCGATCCCGCCAGACCAGAGCACCTCAGGTCCGCACTCGCTCGGGACGCCCGGTTCGCCAGCAGCGGTCGTCGGCTCGCCTCCTGCCTCCTCCTCGAGCGGCAAGCGACTCGTCGCCGCCAGTGTACGCAGCGGATCACCGCCGACGAACCACCGACCGTCCCGCGCGATCCCGATCGGGACGACATCGAACCGCTCGCGATCGATGTGCCGGAGCACGGCTTTGGCCGAGCGGAGGGAGACATCGTGTTCTCCCGACTGACCACCGAACAGGACAGCGACGCGCAGCTTCCGTAGCATCGCTCACGGCTCCCCGATGATCTCGATTTCCGGTTGCAGGAGGATTCCGAAGCGCTCAGCGACTCGCCGCTGCACCTCCTCGAGGAGCGCGAGCGCTTCCGCGGCAGTGGCCCCACCGAGGTTGAGGAAAAAGTTGGCGTGTCGCTCGGAAACGCGCATCCGGCCGACCTGGAACCCTTTGAGCCCTGCCTGCTCGATGAGATAGCCCGCGTAGGTTCCCGGCGGATTGGTGAAGACGGAACCAGCACACGGGCCGGTCGGCTGATGCTCACGCCGCCAACGAGCGTTCTCCTCCGCGATCCGCTGGAGCTCAGTCACCTCTCCCGGCTGTAGGCGAACACGCGCTGCCAGGACGACATACCGGCGCGGCTGCGGCTGCGCTTTGAGTTGCGTCATGCGGTAGCGCGGTGCCAGCGTGTCCCGCGTCCAGCGGACGACTCGTCGCTCCCTGAGGTCGTAGAGCTCGACCTCCACGAGCACGCTGCCGATATCTCCACCGTGAGCCCCCGCATTGTTGACGACAGCCCCCCCGACGACACCCGGTAACCCAGCCGACCACTCCAGCCCAGCCAGACCCATGGCGCTCGTCCGGTGTCCGACCCACGAGAGCGGTGCGGTCGCGGGCAGCGTGAGGAGGACAGCTCCGTCCTCAGGAGTACACTCGAGCGCCCCCTCGAGCATCTCACCCACCGTCCGGAACACCACGACCAACCCGCGGATACCGCCATCGCGGACGAGCAGGTTGCTGCCGCCACCGATGACGGTCACCGGCAGGCGTTCGCGCTCAGCCCACTCGAGCGCCAGCTCGAGCTGCACTCGCTCGCTCACGCGCACCAGGTAGTCTGCCGGCCCACCGATCCGGAACGTCGTGTAGCGAGACAGCGGTTCGGCGATCCGCACGCGCAAGTCCCGCTGTCCCACCCGCACCAACCGTTCGCGCTCAACCCGTGCTGGCATCCGTACCACCCTCTCGGAGAGCCTCGGCAGCCCTCCAGATGTCGCCTGCGCCGAGGAACAACACGACGTCACCGTCGCCCACGCCTGCAGCGACCGTCGCCGCCGCAGCTGAAGGATCCGGCACGGCGAGCGCTGGTACTCGCTCGACTCGTCGTGCCAACGCTTCCCCGCTGATTCCCGGTAGCGGACGCTCCCGCGCCGCATAGACGTCGGTGACCACGACGAGGTCGGCGGCCTCGAGCGCACGCGCGAACTCGTCCAGGAATCGCTGTGTCCGCGTGTACGTATGTGGCTGGAACACTGCCCAGATTCGGGCCGAAGGAAACCGCTCGCGCGCCGCCGCGATCGTCGCCGCAACCTCGCGCGGATGATGCGCGTAGTCGACGATCAGTCGCGCACGACTGTAAGTGCCGATCTCCTGAAAGCGGCGCCCGACCCCGGTGAACCGCATCAATGCGGCGAGCGCGACCGACACTGGCACCCCCAGCTGGGCGGCTGCTGCCACCGCTGCCGCCGCATTCGTTCGATTGTGCCAGCCGGGTACTCGGAGAGCGAGTGAGTGCTCCGTACCGTCGGATGTTCTCAACACACCCTCCGGGAGGACGCGGACGTCGGCATCTTCGGCCAGTCCGAACGTCACCACCTGACGCCCCGCAGCTCGCAACTCCTCGGCCAAGGCTCGCGCCGCGTCGTCGTCAGCCGAGAGCACGGCGACTCCGGTCGGGCGAAGTCGTCCGAGAAAACGGCGGAAGGCGCGGACGACGCTAGCGCGATCGGGAAACACGTCCGGATGGTCGTGATCCACGTTGAGGACGATCGCGATCTCCGGCTCCAGGAGCAAGAAGCTGTAGTCGTACTCGTCCGCTTCGACGACGAACAGATCGCCCTTCCCCAGCCGAGCGCTTTCACCCCCGAGATCGGGCACCTCGGCTCCGATCGCGAAGCCCGGCGCTCGCCCGGCGGTCTCGAGAATCAGGGCCACCATCGCGCTGGTGGTACTCTTTCCGTGCGTCCCGGCGACGGCGATCGTCCGCAACGGCGCGGTCAGCCAGGCGAGGAAGGCTGCCCGTTTCACCACCGGCCGTCGCTTGCCCGCGAAGGCTGCCACTTCGGGGTGGCTCGCTCGCACGGCGCTCGTCACGACGAGGAGATCAGCCGCATCGGCGTGACCTGGGTCATGTCCGACCGACACCGCGATCCCCTTGGCCTGCAACCGCGCGAGCACCGGTGAGTCGACCGCATCGCACCCCGAGACCCGAAGGCCTCGATCCACCGCGATCGCGGCCAAGCCGCTCATGCCGGCACCACCGATCCCGAGGAAGTGCACCGCGACATCGTGCCCTCGAATCGAGAGACCATCTACCCGATCCACGGCCGGCGTCCCCCTGTCGGTTTCGCTGCACGCCGACGCCGATCGCGCCCGAAGGAACGCAAGACAGGAGTAAGCGAAGGATGACGCTGGTGAGCGGCCTGGGAAGTCTTGGTGCTCCGAGGTTCGCTCGATCCGAGTCCCGTCGCACGCGACACGTTGAGCAGGACACCGGTTGCCGCGAGGGACGTTACCAGCGCCGATCCGCCGTAGCTGATGAACGGAAGCGGGACACCGGTAAAGGGCACCGTCGACGTGATGCCACCCACGTTGATGAGCGCCTGCCCGACGATCCAACTGGTGATCCCGACCGCTAGGAGCCCGCCGAAACGGTCCGGCGCACGACGAGCGACACTGAGACCACGCCAGGCGAAGACCAGGAAGAGGAGCAATACGACGAGGCAGCCGACGACGCCGAGCTCCTCCCCGATGACTGCAAAGATGGCGTCGTTGTGGGCGTGCGGTAGCCACTGGAATTTCTGCCGTCCGGCACCGAGCCCGACGCCGAACCATCCGCCGCCCCCGAAGGCCAGCCGGGCCTGCGCGATCTGCCACCCGAGGGTGCGCAACAGCCCGTTCGGGTCGAACAATTCCTGATCGGTACTGAGGAAGATCAACAACCGGTCGCGCCGGTAGGAGGCAGCGAGGGCGAGGACAGCTACCGCTGCCAGGCCACTCGCGCCGAGCAGCGCGAAATGCGAGATGGCCGCTCCGGCGGCGAAGAACATGGCGAAGCCGACCGAAGCGAGGATGATCGCCGTGCCGAGATCCGGCTGGAGGACGGTAAGGCCGACCAGCGAACCCAGCAGGACGACGAACGGTGCCACGCCATGGCCGAAGCGACGGATCCCGTCTCCCTTGGCTGCCAGCCAGCTGGCTAAGTAGAGGACGAGCGCGAATTTCGCCAGTTCCGAGGGCTGGAAGGACAGCGGCCCCAGTTCGATCCACCGCTGTGCCCCGAGCCGCGTATCGCCGAGACCGGGCAGGAGCACGGCCGTCATGAGTGCCACTGCGACCATCAACGCGGGGACAGCGAAACGCCGCCAGACGCGGTAATCGATGGCCGTCGTCACGACCGCTGCCACCGCGCCCAGCGCGAGCCAAATGCCGTGCCGAACCGCATACGCAGTGTCGCTGCCGACGCTGGCCGAGAAGACCATCACGAAGCCGAACGCGTTGAGCGCGAGAACGGTCAACAGGAGCGCCAGGTCGGGCTCGTGGAGCATGCGCCGCGGTGCAGGCGGCGTAACCACACTCAGCAACGTCCGGGCGATGCGTCGCATCACCGTCCTCCTCGCGCCACGAGCAGTCGCTGGACAGCGGCGCGGAAGGCTTCACCACGGTGGAACTCGTCGCGGAAGAGGCCGAAGCTGGCACAACCCGGCGAAAGCAAGACGACGCCACCCGGTTCAGCCAGCGCGGCAGCTTGCTGCACCGCCTCGTCCATCGACCGGTACGGTCCGTACACGCGCGTACCTGCGGCGACGAGCGCCGCTCGGTAACCCGGTGTAGCCGTCCCATCCAACAGCACTGCCGCGCGCACACGCGCGGCGACGACGCGGGCGAGATCTTCGAGCGACACGTTCTTCGCCGCACCTCCGCCGATCAATACAATCGGGCGGCCAGCGAACGTCTCGAGCGCCGCCACGACGGCGGCGGGCGCAGTGGCTGCCGAATCGTTGACGTACTCGACACCGTCGATCACGGCGACGCGCTCGAGCCGGTGCGGGACCGGCTGTGCCGAGGCGAGACCGCGGCGCACATGTTCTTCGGCAGCGCCACGGAGGAGCGCTGCTGCTGCGGCAGCGAGCGCGTCGTAGACGACATGATTGCCCGGCAACGGCAATTCCGCTCGCCGCAGGAGTTCCCGTTCCTCACCAGCGAAGCGCCAGAGCAACCGCTCGCCGTCCCAGAACGCCCCTTCGCTCGTCCCGTCGTCGCACCCGAACGGCACGACCCGGGCCGCCCCCGCATTCCGGCATGACCAGGCGACCGGGTCGTCGCGATTGACGACGAACCAGTCATCGGGGCGCTGGTGCCGAGCGATCGCTCGCTTGGCTTCGACATAGGCCTCGAAGGACGGGTACCGATCGAGATGGTCGGGAGAAATCGTGGTGAGTACTGCGATGTGCGGGCTCAGGCCGTGCTCATCCAACCCTTCGAGCTGCCAGCTCGAGAGTTCCAGGACGACTGGGGTATCCGGCGCGATCGTCGGGAGCGCCTCCAGCGCCGAGCGACCGAGGTTGCCGGCGAGCACCGTGTCGGGACGCCACTGCCGCAGGATGGTCGCACAGAGCGTCGCCGTCGTCGTCTTCCCTTTCGTCCCCGTGACACCGATGATGGGAGCCGGACAGGCACGGAAAAAGAGCGTCATCTCCATCTCGATGCGCGCTCCCGCAGCACGCGCGAGAGCCAACCACGGCGATTCGCGCGGCACGGCAGGGTTGCGGACCACGATCTCGTGGCTCTCGAAGTCCTCGCGCCGGTGCTCGCCGAGGACGAAGCGCACCGGGAGATCGCGCAACGCCTCGACGCTCGCGGCGAGCTCCTCCGCCGAGCGGAGATCGGTGACCGTCACCTCCGCCCCCTGCTCGACCAGCCAGCGCGCCACACCGAGTCCACCGGAGCGCGTGCCGAGCCCCATCACGAGGACACGCTTGCCGCGAAGATCGAGCGCTCGCCCAACCGACATGCGACCTCCATCACACGAGCGCGAGCGCGATACCCAAGAGACCAGCCATCATGCTGACGAGCCAAAAGCGCATCGTGATCTGCGTCTCCGACCAGCCGAGGAGCTCGAAATGGTGGTGGAGGGGAGCCATGCGGAACAACCGTTTACCGCCCGTCACCTTGAAGTACGCGACCTGTGCCATGACCGATACGGCCTCCGCCACGAAGACGATGCCGATCACCGCCAGGAGCAGCCACTGCCCCGTCATGAAAGCCGCTGTCGCCAGTGCGGCTCCGAGGGCCAGCGATCCGGTATCGCCCATGAACACCTGCGCCGGGTGCGCGTTGTACCACAAGAAGCCGAGGATGGCACCGACCATCGTGAAACAGAAGGTGACGACTTGGATCTGCCCTTGCAGGAAGGCGATGATACCGTACGCTGTGAACGCGACCGCAGCTGTTCCTCCGGCGAGCGTATCTAGACCGTCGGTGAGGTTGACCGCGTTCGCTGTCCCCGCGATCAAGACGGCGGCGACGATGATGTAGATCGGCCCGATATCGTACTTGCCGAAGAAAGGGATGTAGATGCTCCGCAACCCGAGCGGGAAATACAAGATCAGTGCTGCGACTAAGGAAAAGAGCAGGAGCCAGGCCATCTTGAACCGCGCCGTCAAACCTCCCCGCTGGGTCGTGACGAGACTCAGGCGATCGTCGATAGCGCCGAGTATCGCTGTCCCGATCAATACCCCGAGCGGCAGCAACATCGAGAGCCGACCGGCCAGATTGAAGATCACCGTGAGGAGGATGACCGGGACGGTGAACATGAAGCCACCCATCGTCGGGGTGCCGAGCTTCGTCTGATGGCCTTCCGGCCCCTCGACGCGGATCTGCTTTCCGATGTTGTGTCGCCGCAGCCAAGCGATGTATGGTTTCCCGATAGCCAGCGTGAGCAGGAAGGCGACTCCCGATAGGGCGAGCGAGAGCGCCAGGTTCTCGCCCGGATCACGAGGGAGCATGCTGCGCGTCCGTAGGAGTTCGAGCAGTTCCGTCACTGGGGTCGCTCCTCACGCGGTGCGCGGAGCGCCTCCACGATCTCTTCCATCCGCATTCCTCGAGCCCCCTTGACCAGAACGAAATCGCCGCGGCGCAAAGTCTCCCGCAGCACGGCGATCAACTCGCGGCGGTCTTCCGTGGCGAAGACGCGGTCCGCGGCGAGTCCGGCTGCGACCGCCTCTTCAGCGATCCACCGGGCACGCGGCCCCAAGGTGAAGAGGCGATCGACCACCGCTGCCGCGCGCCGGCCGACCATGCGATGCCCCTCCTCTTCGTACCAGCCGAGTTCGAACATGTCACCGAACACAGCGATCCGGCGTTGAGCCGGAATCTCCTGGAGGAGCGAGAGCGCGGCCATACAGGACGCCGGACTCGCGTTGTAGGTATCGTCGAGCAACGTCGCGCCATTTACGCCTGGAACCGTAAGGAGCCGCACCTGCACGCGCGGGTCGCGGAAGCCTGGCAGCATCTCGTCGAGCGTCATCCCGAACTCGTAGCCGACCGCGATCGCGGCCAGCGCGTGGTGTACGCTGTGTTGCCCCAGCAGCGGCAGACGCACGCGGTTCCGTTCGCCGTAAGCGACCAAGTCGAACGCGATGCCGTCCAGCCCGCGACTTTCGATCCGCTCCGCCCGGACGGGACAATCGGGTGCGAGCCCGTAGAAGAGAACCCGCGCTCGTGTCCGCTCGGCCATGAGGCGAACGCGGAAGTCATCTCCGTTGAGGACAGCCACGCCGTCCTCCGGCAACGACTCCGGTAACTCGGCGATGCTTTCCATGATCCGCTCGAGCGAGCCCATGCGCGCCAGGTGCGAGTGCGAGACGTTCGTCACCACGCCGATCTGGGGCTCGGCGAGTGCACAGAGCTCCCGCACCTCCCCCAGACGATACGCCTCCCCGAACTCCAGGACCACGACGTCGGTATCGGGATCGATCGAGAGCAGGTCGAGCGCGACACCGACGTCGGTATTGAAGCTGCCCCGACTGCGGACGACCTGGTACCGCTGCGCCAACACCGAAGCGATCGCTTCCTTGGTACTCGTCTTCCCGACACTGCCGGTCACCGCCACCACTGGGACATCGAAGAGGCGCCGCCAGTAGTTGGCCAGCCGCAAGAGCGCAGCAAGGGAATCGTCCACGACGATCAACGCGATACCGAGGTCCGTGAATTCCTCGGCACGGCGCGCCTCGACGATCGCCCCACGCGCACCCCGCTGGGCAGCGTCAGCGACGAAGTCGTGTCCGTCGTGGCGTTCTCCGCGCAGCGCCACGAAGAGGTCTCCGGCTTCGACCGTCCGGGAGTCGTGCCAGACCCGCCGGAACAAGAGGTCCGGCGGTGCCGACCCCCGCAGCACTCCTTTCGTCCCTTCCAACACATCGCGGAGACCGATCATGGCTGGCTCCTCTGACCGCCCGACAGCACTGGCTGCGAGGGCGGAACGTCGTAGAGCAGCAGAAGTTGACGAAAGACCTCAGCAAACGCCGGGCCGGCTGCTCGCTCGCCCCACGGTGATTCCCGCGGTCGGTCGATCTTGACCAGCACACAGAAGCGCGGGTCTTCGACCGGGCCATAGCCGATTACCGATGCGATCGTCGCTCCCTCCCCACGCTCGTACCCCTTGGGCCCCGGAATCTCAGCGGTACCGGTCTTCGCCGCGATCCGGTACCCCGGCACGCTGAAGCGCATCGCATAGCTCTGCATCGTTTCCTCCAGCATCGTACCGAGCGTCCGGGCTGTCTCCTCACTGATCACTCGACGCACCGGCACGGGCTGGATGACCTGGACGTTCTCTCCGTCACGGATCTCCTTGACCACGTATGGACGCATCAGCACACCGCCGTTGGCGATCGCCGCGACCGCTGTTACCAGCTGCAGGGGCGTTACCGCGATGCCCTGGCCGAAAGCGTTCGTGTAGAACGTCGTGAGCGACCACCCTGGGCTCCCCGGCAGGTTGACGATGCCACCCACCTCACCGGGCAGGTCGATGCCGGTCGGCTCACCGAAGCCGAAACGGAGCACCCCCTCGTAGAACCGTTCGCTCCCGAGCCGATCGACGACCTCCATCGCGCCGACATTGCTCGAGTGAATCAACACATCGGTCATCGTTTCTGGACCGAAGGCCTGGAGTAACGCGTTGTAGATGCGCGTCCCGTCGGGCAACTCCCGGTAGGCACCGCCGTCGATCGTCGTCTGTGGCGTCACCACGCCCGCCTCGAGTCCCAAGGCCATGGTGATGACTTTGAAGGTCGAACCGGGCTCGTACGCGGCACTGATCGCCGGGTTGGCGAACACCGCCGGATCGCTCACCTCGGTGAAACGGTTCGGATCGAAGGAGGGCCGATTGGCCATGGCGAGGATCGCCCCGGTCTTGACGTCCATGACGATGATGGTGCCGCCCGCCGCTCGTTGTTCCTGGATCGTCCGGTCGAGCACCGACTCTGCGAGATACTGCACGGCACTGTCGATCGTCAGGACGAGCGTGGCGCCGTCCTTGGGCGGGTTCCAGGAGCTGGGGGCCAACGCGATGACGTTACCGGCCACGTCACGCTCCCCGACCAACTGGCCCGGCGTCCCACCGACGACGTCATCGTACTGGGCTTCGAGGCCGTACGCACCGCGGTACTCCCAGTTGACGAAGCCCAGAACCTGAGAGGCGAAGTCACCCATCGGGTAGGCCCGTTTCGGCTCCGGATCGAGCACGATTCCGGGAAGGTCGAGCGCACGGATCTGGGCGGAGACCTCGGGGTCGAGTTGCCGCTGCAGCACCACCCACTCGCGCCCCGGCTGCGTCAGTGCCGCCTCGATCTCTTCAGCCGAGCGACCGATCAACGGCGCGAGCAGCTGCGCCGTCCTACGCGGATCCTCGATTTCGCGCACGATGGCCGAGACGCGGTCCGCCGGAACGTCGGTGGCCAGGACGCGCCCGCGTGCGTCGAGGATCTCGCCGCGCTGCGCCGGGACCAGGTCCGCGCGGTAGCGGAACGCTTCCGCGCGCTGGGCCAACACCGGTCCCTGCAGGACGGCGAAGGAGACCACGCGGTAACCCACCGCGCTACTGAACAGGAGGAACGCGACGAGGAGTAGACGGAGTCGTCCTGCCGAAAGGCCGCTCATGGCGTCCCGCCCGCCTCAGCCTGACCGATCCCGAACAACGCGTCGCGCGCCCGCTGCCAGGCCGTGCGTTGCGCGGGCGCAGGTGGCGTCACCGCTGGGGTCGGCGCCGGGCGCTCGACGACGAGGGACTCAGCCCGGCGCAGCGGGACCATACCGTATTCACGGCGCGCAAGGTCCTCGACGCGCGCCAACGACTGCCGCTGCGCCAGCTCATAGCGGAGCGCGGCTACTTCCAAGGCGACACGGTCGCGCTCGCGTTGCAGGCGCGTCAGCTCGTAGCCGAGCTCGACCACGCGAGCCGTCTGTTCGAGATAGAGCACGCACAATCCCGCCAACCCCCCGACGAGGACGAGCGTCACCAGCAGCCAGGAGCGCCCAGGCCGACGAACTGCGCGCCGGCCGATCGGGGTAACGCGCGGAGCGACGCTGGTCGGGTGCGTCGACTGGGTGACCATCGCGTCAGATCCGTTCCGCTGCGCGCAGCCGTGCGCTCCGGCTGCGCGGGTTGCGTGCCACTTCCTCAGCGGACGGCCGCACCGCGCGGGGTGTCAGTATCCGCAGGCGCGGGACGTGACCACACACGCACACCGGTGTCTCGGGCGGACAGATGCACCGCGCCGCCTCGCGACGGAAGAACTGCTTGACGATGCGGTCTTCTAAGGAGTGGAAGGCGATCACGACGATGCGTCCCCCCACGCGCAGGAGATCGACCGCCTGCTCGAGCGCGAGCGGAAGCACTTCCAATTCGCGGTTGACCGCGATGCGGAGCGCCTGAAAGATGCGCGTCGCCGGGTGGATACGCTCTCGCTGCCGGCCAGCGACGCGCTCGACGAGCGCGGCGAGCTGCGTCGTCGTTTCGATCGGCCGCTGCGCCCGCTCAGCCACGATCGCTCGCGCGATCTGCCGCGCTCGCGGCTCCTCGCCGAAACGCCAAAAGAGCTCAGCCAAGTCGGCCTCCGACCAGGTATTGACGATGACCGCTGCCGGCTCTCCCCGGGTCGGATCGCAACGCATGTCGAGCGGTCCGGGAAGCTGGAACGAAAAGCCGCGGGAGGGATCCGCCAGCTGATCGGAACTGAGCCCCAGGTCGAAGAGGACGCCGTCGACCGGATCGAACCCGTGCTCCCGGGCGAGACGTGCCAAGTCGCCGAAGTTGCCGTGACAGGGCACCAACCGCCCCGGATACCAGGCAGCCAAAGCCTCCGCGCGGGCGACTGCCTCGGGATCGGCGTCGAGCGCGAGGAGCTTCCCGTCCGGGCTGCTCGCGTCCAAGATCGCCCGCGAGTGCCCCCCGCCCCCGAACGTCGCGTCGATGTAGCGTCCACCGGGTCGCGGAGCCAGATAGGTGAGCACTTCCTCGAGGAGTACCGGTTCGTGGACGGTAGACGGCAGGGACGATTGCATCGGACCGCGCCAGTCATCCTGCATCGTCGAGGCCACAGTCGCTCGCATCAGATCAGACTCGCCAGGCGCTGCGCGATCGAGACGCCCTCGGCCGCGAGCAGCTCCGTCTGGGCAGCCCAGTTCTCCGGACTCCAGATCTCGATGTAGGAATGCACCCCGACGACGATCGCTTCCCGTTCGAGGCCGGCATACGCCCGCAGCTCCGGCGGGATGAGGATGCGCCCCTGGCGATCGAACTCGACGATGCTCGCTTCGGCGAACACCATGCGACGAAAGGCACGGGCGTCCGGATCGCTGATCGAAAGCGCCGACACCTTCTCGGCCAGGGGTCGCCACGACGCCATCGGGTACAACGTGAGACAGCGGTCGATCCCGCGCGTCAGTACCCCTTGGCCGTCGAACACCTCGCGGAAGCGTGCTGGGATCGCCAGCCGCCCCTTGTCGTCGATCGCGTGGGTGTAGCGCCCGAGGAACACGAACTCACCCCGCCGTTCGCTGCTGTGGGAGTCCGGTGACCGGGGAGTTATCCACAAAGAGCCCCACTTATCCCCACCTTCCCCCACAGTTGTCCACAAGCATATGCACGGACACCCCACCGTGCAAGCACCTTCTGTCGAGTTCGGGCAATGTACGGACGATCGTCCGTACGCACCATCCCGCCCGCGCCCAACCGGTGTTCCCACCGGCACGGCCGGCGCGCGCTACGCTCGAGGCGCCAGGCCTACCGGCCGCAGCTCTCCCACTCGTCGTTCAACGCGCACGCAGCGCAGTACGAGGCCGGCGGCTATACTCCCCCGCGGAGGTGCGTGATGACCGAACGACCGCTCGCACTCGCGCTCGTCGTCCCCGCTCAACCGCCGGTGGCCAGCGTGGTGTGGCTGGTACGCCTAGCGCGGCTGCTCGGTCTCGAGGGCGTCATGGTCTGGGACCACCTGCAAGACTTCGTCCCCCGCGCGCTCTGGTCACCGCGGGCTACCTGGATGGCACGGCTCCGACCCAGCCCGCACCCGTACTACGACTTCGCCGCTCTGCTCGGTCGCCTGACCGCCCACGCCGGACGCCTGCGTCTGGGCGTCGGCGTGACCGACCCGATCCGGCGCCATCCGGTGCTGCTGGCGCAGACCATGCTGACGCTCGCGCACCTCGCACGTCGCCCCCCGATCCTCGGCCTCGGCGCTGGGGAGGCCGAGAACCTGGAGCCGTACGGCTTTCCCTTCGACCACCCGGTTTCGCGCCTCGAGGAGGTGCTCCACATCCTGCGCGCCTGCTTGGACGGGCCGGGGACCGTCCGCTTCCAGGGACGCTACTACGCTGTCCCGGACGGCGTCTTCGACCTCGCTGCGCCGCGTGGTCGCCGGCCGGAGATCTGGCTGGGCGCGCACGGGCCGCGCATGCTCGCGCTCGCTGGTCGCTTCGCCGACGGCTGGTACCCGAACTGGATCGACACGCCGGAGGAGTACGCCGCAAAACTCGCGGTCATCCGTGCCCGCGCAGCCGAGAGCGGCCGCGATCCCTCAGCGATCCGCGCCGGCTTGCAGGCGCCGCTCGTTCTCGCTCCGACCGAACGCGCCGTGCAGGCGCTCCTCCGGCACCCAGCGCTGCGGCTGGTCGGCCTCCTGCGGCCAGCCAGCGACTGGCAGGCCTTGGGGCTCGTCCATCCGTTCGGCGAGACGTTCCGAGGCTATCTCGACTTCATCCCGGAGCGGGTTGCCGCCGAGACGCTGCGGGCAGCGTTGCGCGCCGTGCCGCTGGAACTGGTCGCCCGCAGTGTCCTGGCCGGGACGCCGGAGCAGGTGGTAGAGCGCTTGCGTGCGTACCGCGCCGCCGGGCTGGAGTTCCTGGCCGTGCTACCGGTGTCGGCCGTCCGCTCGCCGGGGGCGGCGCTGTGGACGTTCCTGACGCTCCGGCGCCTGCGCCGCGCACTCAACGAGCCGGCTTAGTCCGACGCAGGCGGGAACAACTGCTCGTCGCGGCCCAGCTCTTCGAGCACCGCCGCCAGGAGCGCCTCGCGATCGACCGGCCGGCCGAGTTCCACCAAGAGGCTGGTCGCCGTC
>JBEPZP010000005.1:0-26566 GCA_041640735.1 Thermomicrobium sp. | reverse complement strand
GGGGTACGGGGGGCCGGAGGTTCAACGCCTCTCCCCCCGACGACGCGGCCGCACCCCGCGGTGCGGCCGTCTCACTACGAGGATCGATGACCGTGGCTATGACGACTCCGGTTCGCATTTTGATCGCCGACGACGAGCCGATCATCCGGCTCGACCTGCGTGAGCTCTTGACCTCGCTGGGCTACGACGTCGTGGGGGAAGCGGCCGATGGCCGCACTGCGGTGGAGCTGGCGCGGAAGCTCAAACCTGACCTCGTCATCCTGGATATCAAGATGCCCGAGGTCGATGGTATCGACGCGGCCGAAGTGCTCCACCGCGAGCGACTCGCACCTGTCGTCTTGCTGACAGCGTACAGCGAACGCGAATTGGTGGAGCGTGCCCGCCGCGCCGGGGTGGCGGGGTATTTGGTCAAACCCTTCCGCGAGAGCGAGCTCATGCCCGTCATCGAGCTCGCGTTGAACCAGTTCCGCGAGGTCCAGCGCTTGGAGCAGCAAGTCCACGAACTGCAGGAGGCGCTCGAGGCGCGGAAGCTCATCGAGAGGGCCAAAGGGATCCTGATGGAAGTGCACGGCCTGAGCGAGTCGGAAGCGTTCCAGCGGATGCGACGACTGAGTATGGACAGTCGAAAGTCGATGCGGGAAATCGCGGAAGCTATCTTGTTGGCGCATCAGCTGGAGAGCGGTAGCCGGTCCAGTGAACCACGTCCCTCTTGATCAGCCTCGCAGCGATGCCAGCGGAGCGCCAATCGGCAGCCGAGCCTCCGGTGTCGTAAGCGCCCGGCGACTCCGTTTACGGTGACGGCGTCGGCGTAGGCGCCGGTGGTGGCGTCGAGACCACGGTGACTTGGATCACCTCCGGAGTCACTCGCTCGAATCGGACACCAGGCGGTGGACTGACACGCACCGGCAGCTGGTAGATGCCTGCATCGGCATTCTCGAGATCCACGAACACGAGGATGTCGGCGGTCGCCAGTCTGTCGAGCACAGTCGTCGGCCCGCTGACCTCGACGTCGACGTTCGAGGGTGAGAGTTCCACGGTCGTTCCGACGCGCACGTTGACGGGAACGACCGGGACCCCTCGGAGGACGCGCGTTTCCTCGGCGCGACGGATCTGTATAGAGACGTTCACCGTCGAGGGATCGACGCGCACTCCGGCCGGAAGGCGCGAAGTGTCGATCGGCACCTCCCAGATGATGCGCGACTCGCTCCACCCTGAGATGTCGATCGGCGTCGTGGTGAGGTAGGGGATGGCAGCGAGCGCTGCTTCGGGTCCCTCGACCACGACTTCGTCGCTCGGGAAGACCGTCGGTGGTCCCGCTAACTCGTAACCCGGCGGTAGCCGGTCGGCACCGACGATGGTTGGGATCACGCGGCGCACCTGTCCGCGTATCCGCAGCTGGATCGTGACTGTGGCGGTCGATGGTTCGACGGTAACCCCCTGGACGGGCAGGCCTGTTTCGTCGACGGGTACGAGGGACACGACCTCGCGAATGGTCTCGCTTTGTTCGGTAACTTTCACCGGTGCGGAAACGCGGACGACTGCGTTCACTCGCTGTTGTGGCCCGCGGATCGTAGCGGTGGCGGGGTCAGTTCGTGTGGTGACGATCTCCACGTTGGGTGGTAATCCGTTGGCGATCACTGCTTCGATCGGTAGCTGCGTGCGCTCCACCAGTCGGTCGACTTGCACGGTGACTTCTGCCGGAATCACCTCACGGAGACGGAGAGATCCCGGGAGGCGAACCTGGACACGCCGGGTGTAGATGCCTGGCTCTTGGACGTCGCTCAGGTCGACGGTGGCTCGTATCGATCCGCTTTCGAACGCCTGGACGGCACTCTGCGCTCCTTGGAGACGGACCGTCACGGTCGGGAGTTCACTCGTCACCACGAGCGTCTCCGGGACGTTCTCCGGGGTGACCGGGATATTCGCGATGGTGCGCTGCGTTTCCGGGTCGTTGGTCGCTTCGACCCAGGCCCAGAGAGCGAAAGCGAGAGCGACGGCGATGAGAAAACGCGCGACGTTCTCGCGCCGGAGCGTCGGGCGGACGCTATCGCTGATGCGACGCAGACGCGCGCGTATCCTGGTGACTCGGTGCACTCTCAGACTCCCTCACGAACGCTTCGCTCTCCCTGCTGAGTGAGCGCGTTCCGCGTTCGAGCAGTTCGGTGATGTGCCGACGACCAGCGCGCTCGACATGCAAGAGGGCACGCAGGGCGCGGCGGAGTCGCTCCGCGTCCAGATTGCGGTACAGGCGACCGTTGACAGCCAGTGAGATCTGGCCGGACTCTTCCGAGACGATGATCGCGACGGCATCCGATTCTTCGGTGATACCCAGGCCAGCACGGTGCCGGGTCCCGAGCTGCGGATCGGTCAAATTCTCGCTCAGAGGAAGGACGCAGCCGGCCGCGATGATGCGATTGCCGCGGATGATAACCGCGCCATCGTGGAGCGGCGAGTTGGGGAAGAAAATATTGACGAGGAGTTGCTGGGTCAGCGTGGCGTCGAGCGGAATTCCGCGGTCTGCATAGTCCTGAAGTCCGGTCTCGCGCTCGATCACGATCAGCGCACCGTAGCGCAGCCGAGACAGCTGCAGCGCGGCACGAGTGATCTCCTCGATCGTCTCCTCAGTTTGGACCTCAGGACTCGTCAAGGGTGTCCGCAGCCAGGCACCGGTATGGCCAAGACGCTCCAGCGCCCGACGCAACTCTGGCTGAAACACGACGGGGATAGCGATGATCAGTGCAGGAAGGGCCTGGCGCAGTAACCAGTTGAGTGCTTGGAGCTGTAAAAGATTCGCCGCACCGACGACTGCGACAATGAGGATTGCCAATCCCCGAACGAGTTGAGCAGCCCGTGTACCCTGGATGACCCACAAGAGCCAATAAAAGATCAAAGAAACCGAGAGGATATCGACGATCGCTCTCAAGTCGAGGCGTGTAAAGATCCAAGGTAGTTCGAGCATGCGGGCTTCTCCGATAGAAGGCCACACTTGCGTGCTAGAAAGATTGTAACATCGTGCTGGTCCCTTTCGCGATCGCTGTGCGACGGCGAGGTTGTGCGGCGACGGGAGAGAAGACCCGTCTTGAGGACTGGGTTTACCGACCGAGTCGCTCTCGCAGTCTCTGCAGTTCCTGGAGCTGCTTTCTGGCTGCCTCGTCCCCCGGCGAGAGACCGACCAGCTGCTCGGCAGCGCTGAGCGCCTCATCCAGACGGCGGTGACGGAGCGCGCTGTGTATCGCCATCCAGAGGTGAGTCCGTGCACGCTCGATCTGCCCGGCCCGTAGCGCCGCAGTCGCCGCAAACACGGATCGGTCGGGATCATCGGGCTCGCTCGTCGCCAGCAGATCGGCGATCAACGCGAGGCGCGTGGGGTCGTCGGCGAGTTCGGCGAGCGTGGCAGCGCGTTCGAGAAGGGCGAGTGCGCGTTGCCGGTCTCGCCGGTCGGTGAGCCGATGCGCGGCGTCGACGATGAGATCGAGCGCGTTCTGATAGGCCCCCGCTCGCAGGTAGTGTGTCACGACGAACTCGAACGTCTGTTCGTCCGATGGATCGATCGCCGCGAGCACCTGCAGGAACTGGATGAGGGCGACTCGATCGTTCCGCTCGCGGGCCTGACGGGCGGCGAGGCGGAGAAGGCGAACCGCTCGTTGCGTGTGCTGCGACTCGTCCAGCCGTTGCGCCGTCTCGATCAACCACTGCGGAGGAAACCCGCGGCGCTCGATGAGTGCGAGCGCCTTCTGTGCGACCGGCTCTTCACCATGTTCGAGCGCGAAGCGGACGATCGCCGCGATGTCCAGCGTGGGCAGGAGACGCATGACGGTCCGCGCGAGGTCGTCGTTCGCCCCCCATGCATCGAGCAACAGCGCGAGCCCTCGCTCGACCGCAGCGGCGTGCGCGCTACCGATGCCGAACTGAACAGCAAGCCCGGCGAGGAGTGCGAGTGCGGTCGGTGACCAGGCTGGCTGCGCTGGTAGAGCGACGGTGCATGCCTCTGGTTGCAGGCCGAGTCGGGTAGCGACGAGGAGCGGAGTCAGGCAGCGATCGGCATGGGCTTCTTCCTTGCAGCAGGCGCACAGTTCGGCCAGGAGCTGGCGCAGGCTCCGCCTGGGGAGCGAGCTCTCCAGTCGGTCGAGCAGTTCAGCGAGATAGGACCACCGAGTCTTTTCAGGAAGCGTGCAAGCCAGGCGGAAGGCCAGGCGCCATTGCCACTCTGACAGGGGAGCGTGCCGGTACTCGAGGAGTTCGTCGAGATCGACGTCCTCGTCATCGTGGAGCGCGAACGCGACAGCAGTCCACCATGCCTCGGGTTCGTCGGGACAGTGCTTGAACCACTCCCGGGCGATAGAACGGGCTCGTTCGTCGTTGCGGTGGGCGTACAGGACAGACGGGAGAAAGGCGCGCCGCACAGGCCCGGGTCCCTCGATGAGCATCTCGCAGAGGCTCAGCGACGCTGTCGTATCTCCGTGCTCGACGAGCCAACTCAGCGCTCCGTACTCCACCGGCGACAGCCAATCCGGATGGAGCTGGCGACGCCGTCCGGCCGCACGGAGGAGGAGCTTGGCCTCAGCGACACGTCCTTGCAGGAGGGTGTAGTGGGTGAGTGCGACGTACAACTGCGGGTCGTCGGGATGCGTGGCGACCTGAGAGAGAAGAGTGTCGAGGAGCATTGCCCACTGGCCGTGTTCAGCCGCACGTGCCAGATCGCGCCAAAGCGGTGTGCTGCCGAGCTTCCAGAAGCCGAGGACGGTTTCCGCCGGCGTACAGAGTCCCACTGCCTCGCCGACCGTTCGTTGAGTCGCCCTACGGTTCACTGCGTTCACCCCCGGCTCGTGCACGAGAGCCTGATGTCATTCTTCGGCTGTCTCGGGCGACTTCTCAAGCGTGATCACGTCGGCAGGCGAGAGCGGCGGAGGCGATAGTCGCCGGCGCGGATGAAGACCGCACGGCAGATGGCTCGGTCGCAGAGGCGGGAGCGAATGCGTTCGTCGAGGTCGTCGAGGTCACGGTTCGTGGTGATGACTGTCGGCTTGCGTTGGTTGTACCGGTAATTGATGATCTGGAACAACTTCTCGGTGGCCCAGGGGGTCGTGTGCTCGGTGCCGAGGTCGTCGAGGACGAGCAGACCCGCGTTGCGGACCTGCTCGAACCGGTCATCGTAGCTCTCCGTACGGTCGGGTGCGAAGGTGGCGCGGAGGTAGTCGAGAAGGTCAGGCACGACCGTGAACAACGGGAAAAGTCGCTGATGGCGGAGAACGTAGTTGGCGATAGCGGCGGCCAAATGCGTTTTGCCGCAGCCGTAGCTTCCCATCAAGAGGAGCCAGCCGTCAGGGTTACGGGCGTATTCCAGGGCGATCCGGTAGGCGTCGGCCACACCAGGGACCGTGGGGTCGAAGGTCTCGAACGTCCAGTCTTCGAGTTGCTCCAATCCACTCAGTTCGAGGTACTGGCGGAGCAGCTTGGCCTCGCGCTCGCGGATCTTGCACTCGCACGGAATGATGCGACCGAAGTTCGGGTGGCCGACGGGGACGTCGAGTCGCAAGAATCCTGCTCCCTTGCAGATCGGGCAGACGTCCGCGTGCTCTGCTCGCCGCGGCGTAACGCGCGAGTCGTCAGTCGTCGTGTCGGAAGAGAGGGGCGTACTTGCCCCGGAGGTATTTCTCGGGATCGAGCTGCCGAGCGCGTTGATCTCGCGAATGGGCTTCATGGCCTCGTCCTTCGGTGGCCCAACGCTCGAGGATACGCTGGATGTACCGCCAATTTCGGCGTCCGTAGTGTACCGCTTCGGTGATAGCAGCCTCAACCCACGATGCTGGATAGCGCTCGAGTGCCTCGGCGAGTTGTTCAGCGATGAGCGGCGTGAGCGGTCCGATGTTCTGTTCGTACAGGACGAAAACGTTCGGACGTTCGACGCTGACCGTTACCGGTACTTCCTGGCGAGCCGGGAGCAGGTCGTGGGGTTGGTGCTGTGCCAGCGCGATGATTTCCGGCGTCGCCAGGGCGACCCACTCGAGTGGACGCGCTACCGGCGCGTCGCTCATAGCGCTCCGCAGGCGAATGAGGAAGCCGCGGGCGACCGCGATATCGATCGCCTGCGCGATTTCCGCGTGCGGTTCGCGGTCGGTTCCATCGGGGCGCAGCGCGTGGCGGAGCAGGGGATCGTGGAGAAGCGTGACGACGGGGACAGCGGGGCGTCCCTGGCGGACAGCGAGCCGTGCGACGGTGAGGACGACCTTGATCGTGGCGAGGTCGCGCGCCTCGCGGACGAGCCGCTCGGCGAGGTCGACGGGAAGACAGAAGGGAGTCGTGGGCAGGAGTCGACTCTCCACGCTACCCCTCCTGTTCAGGCGCCAGGTTCGCGGTACAGCTCGAGGTCGGCGAAGCGGGCTGTTCGGTCAAAGAAGCGGAGATGGACCGTGTCGGTCGGACCGTTGCGGTGCTTGGCGACGATAATCTCAGCGATACCCCGACGATCGGTATCCGGATTGTAGATCTCGTCGCGGTAGATGAAGATCACGACGTCGGCGTCCTGCTCGAGGCTACCGCTTTCGCGCAAGTCGCTGAGCAACGGGCGGTGATCAGTGCGCGTCTCGACGGCGCGGGAAAGTTGCGACAGCGCGAGCACCGGCACGTTGAGTTCGCGGGCGAGCGCCTTGAGACCGCGCGAAATCTCGGAGATCTCCTGGACGCGATTCTCGGCGCGGCGCGCGTGCATCAGTTGCAGGTAGTCGACGATCACCAGGTCGAGTCCGTGCTCCGCCATGAGCCGACGCGCCTTGCTCCGGAGCTCCATGACGCTGATGCCGGGTGTGTCGTCGATGAAGATCTTGGCCTCGGCGAGACGACCGAAAGCGCGCGCGATGGCATCCCATTCTTGCTCGTCGATGTACCCGAGCCGCAGGCGATGGGTGTCGACGCCGGTCTCCATGGCGAGCAGACGTTGGACGAGTTGCTCGGCCGACATCTCGAGACTGAAGATCGCCACCACCTTGCCAGCCTTGACGGCAGCATGGTGCGCGATACTGAGCTGGAACGAGGTCTTGCCGACCGATGGACGCGCGGCGAGGATGATGAGGTCGGAACGTTGGAGTCCTCCAGTCAGCTTGTCGAGATCAGCGAATCCCGTGGGGACACCGATCACCTCGCCGCGGTGTTGTTGGATGTAGTCCAGCTTCTCGAAGAACTGCTCGAGTACCTGGCCGACCGACACGAAGTCGCGACTGGCACGCCGTTGTGACACATCGAAGATGAGCCGTTCGGCGCGCTCGATCGCTTCATCTGCTTCGATACGCTCGTCGAAACCGAGGCGGACGATTTCCGTCCCGGCGTTAATGAGGCGCCGAAGTGTGGCAGTACGCTCGACGATGCGGGCGTAGTACTCGACGTGGACGGCACTGGGGACGACGCTGAGGAGCTCGGTGAGATAGGCGACACCCCCCGCGTCCTCCAGGCGTCCGGTTCGCTCTAGCTCATCGACGACGGTGACGAAATCAGCCGGGACGCGCCGATTGTACAGGTCGAGGATGGCTTGATAGATGACCGCGTGACTGCCCCTGAAGAAGTCGTCAGGGCGGAGGAAGGACGCCACCCGGATGATGGCATCGCGGTCGATGAGTAAGCTACCGAGCACGGCTTGCTCGGCCTCGACGTTGTGTGGGGGTAACCGTTCAACAGCCTCCGGAGCCGTGCTCGTCATCGCTCGCCTCCGCTCGCGCGTTACTGCTCGACGGAAGCGGCTGCTTCCTCCGGCACCACCTCGACGACGATGGTGGGACGCAGACGACCGACGAGGTGGACAGTCACCCGATGCTCGCCGAGCGAACGGATCGGCTCCTCGAGCTCGATCGTCCGACGATCGATCTCCTGTCCTACCATCTGGCTCAGGCGCTCGGCGATCTCGCGAACCGTGATCGACCCATACAAACGACCACTCTCGCCGACACGCGCTGGCACGACGAGGCGGAGCCCTTCGAGGCGTTCGGCGAGCTCGCGCAGCGCCTGCTCGGCGCGCTCGATCTTGCGCCGCTGCGCCGCGAGGCGTGCTTCGGCGACGGCGAGCCGATCCGGGGTCGCCGGTTCGGCCAGGCGGTGCGGAATCAAGTAGTTGCGCGCGAACCCGTCAGAGACGACGGCGATCGTGCCGGCTTTCCCGACGTTGGGAACATCGCGGAGCAAGATGACCTTCATCGTGACTCTCCTGCTTCCCCTCGTCCTCGCAGGGTGTTCGTACACCCCAGTGTACCACGAGGTCAACTATACCGGGTAGAGCGTGGTCATCGCAATTTTGCCTGCTCGGCACCGTTGATCGGTGCAGCGTCTCTCGAGCGGCTGACCGCTGCGTGCGCTGGGTATGCGGTTATGGGGCTCGGCGCTCTTGACAACTCCCACCGGCCCGACCGATACTTCTCTCGCACGGGGTTTTCAGCGGCGATACAGCGGAGTCCAGAAAGGGAGGTTCAGCCATCGCCGAGAGGATCGCTCGACTGACGCGACACGCCGAAGAGCGGTGTGCACACCGTGCGGTACATTTCGATGACCTGTCGTTTGCGCTCGAACATGGCCGGTTGTATCGAGGACCGGACAGCCTGGTCGTGTTCTTCGGAAGGCGAGAGGTCGCCCGGTACCGCTTTCTGGGGAGTTGGGTCGAGCGTTTGCATGGCCTGATCATCGTTCTGGACGAGGATGGCGACGACATCGTCACGGTCTACAAGAATCGCGGCGGACCGCGCCGCGCGGGTCGGAAGCGCGATGCGCTTCTCGACCGGGCAGCGTAGGGCCTGACTGAAGTCTCGTCGGTTCGGTCGCTGTATCGCCGCTTCACCCTGTGCTCGCTTCCCCCAGTGCTTCGCGCCGGAAAATCTCGTACAGCGCGATCGACCCAGCAACAGCTGCATTGAGGGACGTGATCCGTCCGACCATCGGGATGACGACTTGAACGTCTGCACGCCGCAGGAGCGTCGGCGAAAGGCCGCGTCCTTCCGAGCCGACCATGAGGAGAAGCGGGCGCGGGAGCGGGGCGGCGAACAACGACTGTGCTGCCGGCCCAGGTTCTAGCGCGACCGACCAGTATCCGTGCTCGCTCAACTCGTCGACGGCGCGCCCGAGGTTGGTCACGACGGCGACGCGGAGGTGTTCCACGGCGCCTGCCGATGCATTGACGACAGCGGGCGTGATACCGGCGGATCGCCGCTCCGGGATGACGACGCCTTCGATCCCGAACGCCTCACCTGTGCGCAATAAGGTAGCGAGGTTCTGTGGATCCTCGAGGTGATCGAGGAGGAGTAACACGCTCGTTGGACTCGGGTGGAGGAACGTAGCGAAGTCGACGTAGGGGTAGGGGCTCGTCTCGAGGACGATGCCCTGATGATTGACAGGGCCGACCATGCGATCGAGTTCGTCGCGTGGAACGACGGAGACCGGTATACCCGCTCGACGTGCTTCGTCCAGGAGGGTTACGACGCGCCCGTGTTGCTCGCTACCGAGCGCGACGAAGAGCCGACGGTGGCGGCGTCGGCCGCGCAGCGCTTCCGCGACCGCGTTCCGGCCGTAGAGGTATTCGGTCGGTCGTCCGCGTTGCACGCGTCTCACGCCCAGCGCCACGTCGTTCCGGATGGGGTGTCCTCGACGATGACGCCGAGTTCGCCCAATCGCTCGCGGATGAGGTCAGCGAGTTCCCACCGGCGCTCAGCTCGCAGGCGGGTACGGACCTCGAGAAGCAATTCGATGAACGGTTCGGCTCCCGGTTGTTGCGAGGTCGCTTCGTCGAAGCGGAGGCCGAGCACCGCTATGAGTTCTCGAAGGGTCGCCTGGGCGTACCGGACGCTCTCGTCGGATTCCCCACTTGCGCGCGCACGATTGATGGCTCGGGCGAGTTCGAACAGGCGTGCGAGCGCGCTCGGCGTATTGAAGTCGTCGTCCATCGCGTCGAGGAAGGCCTCGCGCGTTTCATCGGCGAGCGTTGCGGTGGGATGAAGGGGACGTTCCGGCATGAGGTCGGGAGCACCGCGCAGTGCCTGGCGCAGGCGCTCGTAACCGCGCGCCGCTGCGTCGAACGCTTCCTCGGTAAAGGTGAGCGGGCTCCGGTAGTGGGAACTGAGAACCAACAGGCGGAAGGGGCCAGCGCCCCCGCGTTGGAGCAACTCACGGATCGTGATCAAGTTGCCGAGCGACTTACTCATCTTCTCGCCACCGAGTTGGAGCAGGCCGTTATGCAGCCAGTAGCGAACGAATGGCTTCTTCCCGGTAAACGCCTCCGACTGCGCGATCTCGTTTTCGTGGTGCGGGAAGATGAGGTCGGCGCCGCCGCCGTGAATATCGATCTGCTCGCCGAGATGGCGATAGATCATCGCGCTGCACTCGATGTGCCAGCCAGGGCGGCCGAGACCCCACGGGCTTTCCCAGGCAGGTTCACCAGGCTTGGCAGCCTTCCAGAGGGCGAAGTCCATCGGGTGTTCCTTGCGAGGATCGACCTCCACCCGCGCGCCGGCGAGCATCTCGTCGAGCGTGCGGTGGGAGAGTTTGCCGTACTCAGGGAACGAGAGGACCCGGTAGTACACGTCCCCGTCGACGACGTAGGCGTGTCCTTTCTCGATCAACCCGCGCACCATCTCGATGATCGTCGGGATCTCTTGCGTCGCCCGTGGGTAGATCGTCGCTGGCTTGATATTGAGTGCCGCCGTCTCGTCCAACCACGCATCGATGAGTTGCTCGGCCAACTCGTTGGGGGGGATACCGAGCGTGGCAGCCCGCTGGATGATCTTGTCGTCGACGTCCGTGAAGTTCATGGCGAAGGTGACCTCGTAACCGCGGAATTCGAGGTAGCGACGAATCGTGTCGAAAACGATCGCGGACATCGCGTGGCCGATATGTGCATCGGCATAGACAGTGGGGCCGCACACATACATGCGCACGCGACCGGGTTCCAGCGTAACAAACGGTTCCTTCTGCCGTGTGAGGGTATTCGTCACCCGCAAGCCCATCGGGGCAGTCCTCCCCAGCCACCGACTACCTTCAAGCACACTCGAGGATACCCGATGGGTCGAGCCGCGTGCTCGAGGCGGACCGAACAAAAACGGGGCGATCGCCTGATCGCCCCGTCGCAGATGCACCGGTCATTCGTTCTTGCTCGAGGAGACAGTTTCCGAGGAACTCTCGCTCTTCCCGTTGGAGCTCCCGCCGCGCTTGTAGTCGGTGATGTAGAAGCCAGAGCCCTTGAAAATGATGCCAGCGGGATGCAGCAAGCGGCGAACAGCGTTTCCGCACGTAGGACAGGTCGCGACCGGCTCGTCGCTGAAACGTTGCTTGACCTCGAAACGGTGACCGCAACTCGTGCACTCGTATTCGTAGATCGGCATCGGCACCCCTCCCACGCCAATCCAGCCGTCGGTTTCCGAACGGCAATTGTAACCACAGGCGGAGACTTTGAGCAAGGTCTAGTGCGGGAGTTTGATATGCACCGGATCAAGGTCGGCCCAGTTGGGGCCGGCTTTCGCTTCTACCTCCAACGGTACGCTCAGCTCGACTACCGAGCGCATCAACGAGGTGATCAGCTCAGCGACTGTGGAGAGTTCCGATTCGGGGACTTCCAGGACGAGCTCGTCGTGGACCTGCAAGAGGAGACGACTCTTGTACTCGTGTTCCTGAAGTGCGCGGTGGACACGGATCATCGCCAACTTCATGATGTCGGCTGCGGTGCCCTGGAGGGGCATGTTGACCGCCATCCGCTCAGCTGCTTGGCGCCTGGCTGGGTTGGAAGAGTTGATCTCGGGCAGGTAGCGTCGTCTCCCGAAAAGTGTCTCGACATACCCTTGTTCGGCAGCGCGACGCTTGGTCTCCTCCAGATAACGAGCCACACCGGGGAAGCGTTGGAAGTACGCTTCGATGAATCGTTGGGCCTCCTGGCGACTCATGCCGGTATCGCGGGCGAGTCCATACGCTTGCATGCCGTACATGATGCCGAAGTTCACCGTCTTGGCTACCCGGCGCATTTCGGGTGTGACGGCGTCGAGGGGGACACCGAAGACCTCCGCCGCGGTCGCGGCGTGGATGTCCTTACCCTCGGCGAATGCGCGAAGCAGCGCCGGATCCTGACTGAAGTGCGCCATCAGTCGCAGTTCGATCTGCGAGTAGTCGGCCGAAAGAAGCAGGATCGGTTCGTCGGCGATCCGGTACCCCGGTCGATTGTCGGCGATGAAGGCCCGCCGCACCGCTCGTCCGAGGTCTCCCCGTACGGGGATGTTCTGGAGGTTGGGGTCCGAGGAACTGAGCCGGCCGGTCGCGGCGACCGTCTGGTGAAAGATCGTGTGCACGCGTCCGGTCACCGGATGGACTTGCTCGGGGAGGGCGTCGACGTACGTCGACTTCAGTTTGGCCAGCTGGCGATACTCCAGAATGGCGTCGATGATGGGGTGTGCATCACGTAGCCCCTCGAGGACCTCCTGCGCGACCGAATATCCGGTCTTGGTGCGCTTACCGCGGGGGAGTCGAAGTTCATCGAAGAGGACTGTACTCAACTGCTGTGGCGAGTTGATGTTGAACGGATGACCAGCCAGTTCGTAGATGCGCCGTTCGAGCTGGAGGAGTTGCCGCTCGAGGTCTTTGGAGAGGTCGCGCAAGTAGGGAACGTCAATAGCGATGCCGGCTTTCTCCATGTCGATGAGCACGTCGATCAACGGCAGCTCGATCTCCTCGAAGAGGCGTACCAGGTTCTGTGCCTCGAGTTGCGGACGGAGCACATCGACCAGGCGGTATGTCGCTTCGACGTCGGCGCAGGCGTACTGCGTGACGCGCGCGATTTCGGCGCGGTCCATGGTCAGCTGCTTCTTGCCGCGACCGATGAGTTCGGTGATTTCCTGCATCTCCCATCCGAGCTTGGTGAAGGCCAGCTCTTTGAGTCCGACCGCGTTTTCACCCAGGAGGTATGCGGCGATCATCGTGTCGAAATCGATGCGTGGTCGCGGAAAGCCGGCTCGCTCGAGGACGAGTGCATCGTACTTCCCATGGTGCGCGTAGCGCTCGATCGTATCGTGCCTGAGGTACGGTCCGAGGGCTGCGATGACTCGTTCTGGGTCGAGTTGGTCATCGCCGGTGCGGTGACCGAGCGGAACGTAGTAACTACGGTCGGGTGCTGTTGCGATGGCGAGACCCACCAGTTCGGCGTACATCGGATGCAGGGCTGTGGTCTCGACATCGAGCGCGAACGCTCGGCAGGTGGACAGATCGCTGACCAGTCGTTCGAGATCCGCGGAACTCAGGACTGCCATGCGCTGCGACAGCGGCTGCGTCGTCACCGTTCGCGTCTGTCGCGGCTGCGGGATGCGCGGCACGAGGCTCCGGAACTCCAGCTCGCGGAACAAGGCGAGGACCTGCTCGCGATCGAAGAAGCCGAAGCGGGCTCGCTCCAGATCGAGCCTCACGGGCGCATCGCGGACGATCGTGGCGAGTTCTCGGCTGGCGAGGACGGTCTCGCGGGCGGCACGCAAGGCCTCACGTACCCGCGGCGGTTCCACCTCGTCGAGCCGATCGAGCATGTCGTCCAAGGAGCCGAATTCCTGGAGGAGTCGTGTCGCCGTCTTCTCGCCGATACCGGGGACGCCCGGGATGTTGTCGGAGGGATCGCCGACCAACGCCTTGTAGTCCGGAAGTCGCTCTGGGGGAAAGCCGTATCGCTCGATGACGGCTTGCCGATCGAACACGCGGTAATCGCCGAAGCGTTGGCGTCCCGGCAGGATCACTTTGACATGTTCGTCGACGAGCTGGAGCAGATCGGTGTCGCCGGTCACGACGAGGACGTCGAGCCCCTGGTCGATCGCCTGGCGAGCGAGCGTACCGATGAGGTCATCCGCCTCGTATCCTTCGCTCGTAACGATAGGAATGCCGAACGCGCGCAGGACTTGGCGGATGCGCTCCAACTGTTGCTTGAGGTCGTCCGGGGTTTCGGGCCTATGCGCTTTGTACTCCTGAAACAGCTCTTGGCGGAAGCTTTTGCCGCTATCGAAGCAGACCACGATGTACTGGGGTTGGAAGTCGTTGAGCACCTCCAGCAGCATCGTGGTGAACCCGAAGACCACGTTGGTCGGTTCACCGCTCGAAGTGGCCAAGGTCGGTGGCAGCGCGTGGTACGCGCGATAGGCGAGGCCATGCCCGTCGACGAGAACGAGGGTGGGGCGTGCAGACTTCTCTGTCATCGCGCACCTCTCCCCGGCATTCAGGGGGATTATAGACCGGTGCCTCGAACGCCGTCTCAGCGTTTTCTCAGCTGGTGCGCGTAGGCTTGACGGTGGGCGGAGGGTCATGGAAGCGGGTGGAGCTTGCTATAATTCGCCTGCTTCCACGGGGGTCGAGGTGTATCCGGGTGATGCACCGCACATGCGGCGTAACGAAGGGTTTCATCGGCGAGACGCGGATACCAGGGCGGCGGCCGTGAGGATGGGAATGCGATGACGAGCGTGCAAGCGCTTTCAGAACGGATCGCGGCGAATGTCGAGCAGGTGATCGTCGGTAAGGGGCGCGAAGTGCGGCTCGTCCTGGTTGCGCTTCTCTGCCGAGGGCACGTCTTGATCGAGGACGTTCCGGGTGTGGGGAAGACGGTGCTCGCGAAGGCGATCGCGCGCAGTATCGGATCGACGTTCAAGCGCATTCAGTTCACGCCGGACCTTCTCCCCTCGGATATCACTGGTGTCAATGTCTTTAACCAGCAGACGAGCCGGTTCGAGTACCGTCCAGGGCCGGTCGTCGCCAACATCGTGCTCGCCGACGAGATCAATCGGGCGACGCCGAAGACGCAGTCGGCATTACTCGAAGCGATGGAAGAGGGGCAGGTGACCGTCGACGGTGTGACCTATCCGCTCCCTGACCCGTTCGTCGTGCTGGCTACGGAGAATCCGATCGAGTACGAAGGCACGTTTCCGCTCCCCGAAGCCCAGCTGGATCGTTTCCTGATCCGGCTGTCGCTGGGATACCCGAGTCGTCGGGGAGAGATCGAAATGTTGAGCCGACAACACTTCGAGCATCCGCTCGAGCGGCTCGGGCAGGTGGCGACACTCGACGAGCTGCGAGCGGCTCAGTCGGCAGTGCGTCAGGTGTACGTCGACGATGTCCTCAAGGAGTACATCGTCACGCTGGTCGAGGCGACCCGACGGCACGAGGACGTCTATCTGGGGGCCGGGCCTCGAGGATCGCTCGCCCTCTACAACGCCGCACGAGCCTGGGCGGCGATGCAGGGACGAGACTACGTGATTCCGGACGACGTCAAGGATTTAGCCGAAGCCACGCTCGCGCACCGAATCATCGTCAGCCCCGCTGCTCGTATGCGCAACGTCGATGCGCGAGCGATCGTGCGGGAGATCGTTCAGACGGTCCCTGTGCCAGGGGCACGCCCGGTGGCCACGAGTGACTCGACGGCGAAACGGCGGCTGCCCTTCGGTGGTGCGTAATGAGATGGGTGCGCGTCCTCGTCCTGGCGGTCGTTGTCCTTTTGCTCTCCCAATTCAACCGCTGGACGGTCTTCGACAAACTCTTTTTCGTCCTCGTCACGATCCTTTTGGTGTCGTTCGTGTGGAGCAGACTCTCACTCCAGGGTCTGGTCATCACGCGGCGGACGCCGACCGATCGGGCGCATGTCGGCGACATGATCATCGAATACGTCGAAGTGGAAAATCGAAGCCGCCTCGGCAAGCTCTGGGTGGAGGTGATCGACCAATCGGAACTCCCGGGGCACCGGTTGAGCCGCGTGGTCAGTTTGCCCGCGCAGGCTCGCGTCAGCTGGCGTGCCAAGACGTGGTGCACGCGGCGTGGACGGTTCCGGCTCGGACCGCTGGTTCTGCGCAGCGGGGATCCGTTCGGTCTGTTCGAGCGACGACTGCTCGTTCCGGCGACGCACCAACTCGTGGTGTATCCGGCGATGGTCGATCTATCGACGGTACATCTCCACGCCGGTGAGCTTCCTGGTGGTACGCGACTGCAGAGGCGTACGCCATACGTGACACCGAATGTCGCCGGTATCCGGCACTATCAGCCAGGTGATAGCTTCAACCGGATCGCCTGGACAGCCTCGGCTCGCACTGGACAACTGATGGTCAAGGAGTTCGAGCTCGACCCGAGTACGGACGTGTGGTTAATACTGGATGGCGAGCGGCGGCATCACGTGTGGGCTTCGACCCAACTCGGGCCGGAAGCGCACGGCGAGCTCGAGATCCTGCTCGACTCGACCGAGGAGTATGCGGTCACGATCGCAGCATCCTTAGCGCGCTACTTTCTCGATCAGGGTCGAGCGGTCGGGCTGATGACGCAGGCGGTTCGTCCGCTGGTGTTACCGACCGATCGTGGGCCGCGCCAGTTGGTCAAGATACTGGAGTTTCTCGCCGATTTTCGCGCCGAGGCGAACGAGCCGTTACAGTCGATCTTGCTGGGCGAGCAGGCGCATTTTGCCCGCCAGTGCGCGGTGATCGTGATCACTCCCTCTACCGACGAGGCGTGGGTGCAGGCTGCCTCGGAACTGGTCGCGCGGTCGGTCCGCATCCTCTCCGTCGTCATCGAGCCGAGCACGTTCGGTGGCGGGGAAAGCTCTCTGATGGTCGCCAGCGAACTGACGGCCCTGGGGGTACCGTTCGTCCTCGTCAAGCGTGGTGACGACCTCCGCCGTGCGCTCGCGATGCCGGCGACAGCCGCGCTCTCGAGTTTCGGACGCTAGGAGGGTACTGGTGGGTGCAATCCTCTGGCGCCGCCTGACACCAGAGTCCGGCTGGTTCGCGTTCTTCGTCCTCGTGCTTCTCGGCCTCTTCGCCGGCTATTCGACCTATCGTGCGGATTGGTCCGACGACCTTGGGATCGCGACCCGGGCTGTCGTCGCCGGAATACTGCTGGCCTATCTCCTCGCCAAGCCGCTCGGATTGCCTGAATGGGCTGCTCATCCGCTCGGTGCGCTCAGCGGTACAGGGGTGGTCCTGTGGCTCATGCAAGCGTTGCTGAGCGATCACATCGGGGATTGGCGAGCGAAGTTGACCTTTCTCTGGTCGCGTTGGGTGCGCTGGTATACAGCTGTGCGGGAGGGAGAGCGGGGAGACGATATCTATCACTTCCTCCTGCTCATCGCGTTGTTGCACTTGCTGGTCGGTTACATCTCGGCCTGGCTCTTGGTACGCCACAACCACGCTTGGGTGAGTGCTCTGCTGCCGACGGTGGTGGTCTTGGTCAATGCCGGCTACTCGCGAACGGTACCGATCTTCCTCGTCACGCTCACCATCGGGCTCGATTTGCTGCTCGTGGGTCGCTCTGCGCAGGTGCAGCTGGTGCGTGTCTGGCGGCAGCGCGGTGTTCCCTACGCCTCGGGTATCGTATGGCAGTCGTTATGGGTACTGAGCTGGCTGGCAGTGGTCGTGCTCGTCGTGGGCTGGCTCATCCCTCTGGGAACCCATTCTCCTCGCGCAGCAGCGACACTCCGTCCGACGGCTGAGCCATGGCAGGAGGTGCGCGACACGCTGGCGCAGTGGTTCCCATCGGTGCGTGGGCCGGGCGTCGGCCGTGGCAGCGTCGGTGGATTTGCGAGCTTCAGCGACCGATTCGATATCGGCGGGCCATTGCGGCTGAGCGACGAGCCAGTTCTCCTCTTGCACGGGGTAAACGGCGTCTATCTCACCGTGCGAACGTACGACACGTATACAGGCAGGGGTTGGCGTTCCAGCACAGTTCCTGATGAGTCCCCGGACACTGCGCCGATCACGCCGACGACCGGCCGGTCCGAACCGGTTCCGCTCCTGGAGTTCGCTTCCGGCGAGGAATTGCCTCGAGATGGATCGACCATCGGTGAGCGGGAGGAGGTTACGTACCGGATCGAAATTCTGCAGACTCGGGGCGCTTCCCTGGCGTATACCGGCCATCCGATCGCGTTCGACGTTCCTGTGCGCGTCTTGTACGGCTGGCGCGACGTGCGCGAATGGCGGGCAATCGAGGTAGCAGCCGCAAGCGAGGGAGAGATTCCTCTCGAGCTGCGTCCGCTGGTCGCGCTTGCCGCTGGTCTGGAGTTCCGAGATCCTACCGCCACGCCCGGTACACTACAACCGTCGATCCCCGCGTGTGACCAGCTCTACTGGTCTGGTCTAGTCGATTCACCCGAGTTGCAGCGATTGCGGGAGCTTCTTGCCGAGGCGAATGCCCGCGGTCTCGAGGTGCTGGTGGAATGGGAAGCGGGGGAGGGAGGCACCTGCCGGTTGGGCACGGTTCACTATCGGGGGCAACTACCTGACTATGAGGATCTGGAAGCGGTCTATCCGACGGAAGGAGTGAGACGCGGTCTGAGCTACGAGGTGGTCACCGAGGTCAGCCGAGCAACGGCTGAAGAGTTACGGGCAGTCGGCTCCGCTGGGCAGGACTCGCCTGCGCATCTCGAAACTGTCGTTAACGCCTACGGTATCGCGTATCCTCGTGACCTGTACGAACGGTACACGCAGCTTTCCGAGACAGTGACGGCACGAACGCGACAACTCGCCTTCACGTTGGCGGACGGGAAGACGAGCGTGTACGACATCGCGGTGACGATCGAACAGTTCGTGCGCCAGCGGATCGCGTACAACGAGTCGGTACCTGTCCCGGGTGGTATCGATGCCGTGGACACTGTTCTCTTCGAACGACCGGAGGGGTATTGCACCTTCTACGCCTCGAGCATGGCCGTGCTGCTGCGCGTCCTGGGTATTCCAACTCGAGTGGTGGTCGGCTACTACCCTGGTGAGTTCGACAGTCGACTCGGCGGCTTCGTGTATCGCGACCGTAACGCGCATGCTTGGGTGGAAGTGTATTTCCCTGGTCACGGATGGATCCCCTTCGAGCCGACGGCTTCCCGTCCGCCGTTGACTCGGGGGACGGAAGCGAACGCGAGCGATCTCTTGTTATTGGATCCGACGTTCGATTGGAATCTTCCGGATGATGAACGGTTCGGTCTGCTCTTTCCCGAGCTGGGTGGTCGCGAGGGGGCCGGAGCAGTCGGGCGTATCGGCGCAGGAGAAGCGCAGGAGCGGACACTGCCACGGGTGGTATTGGTGGGTCTTGCGGTCCTCGCGTTGGCTCTCGCTGGTGCGATGGTATGGTGGACGTGGGGTACCTGGGGGCTTTCGCCGATCGCACGCTTGTTCGTGCGGTTGCGAAAACTCGCTCGCTTGGCAGGAATCCGTCCCCACGAGGCGCAAACGCCTCTGGAGTTCGCGTGGCAAGTTGGCCGGACGATACCGGGCACGCGGCGGTCGGTGACGGCCATCGCCGAACTCTACTCGCGGGAACAGTACGGTCGCCGGCCGGTAAGCCGCGAGGAACTACGAGTGGTCACCCGAGCGTGGCGCGAGAGCGTGCGCCCGCGACTGCTCCGAGCCGCGCTCCGCTTCCGCCGCGGTGGCGACACCGGAGAATCACGGCACGATGCCTAGATCTGGTGCGCGTGCACCTCTGGGTGATGCGGTGTCCCCGCGACCGCTGGCACTCGTCCCCTCAGTACCTCATGTTCGGATCCCGCAGCAGGGCTTGCACGGTCGCAGCTGCGTGCTCTGCGCCGTCTCGAAGGTCGCCAGCGACCATCGAGCACGACCGCAGTCGCAGTACCGAGCGTCGCTCTGTGACCGGGATAGGGTGGAGACCAACGCATACGGAGCTGGTCGTGGTCGCTCGATTCTCGAAGCACAACAGAGCGTGCCGGAATCTCTGATCGACCCGGTGCATCCTGACCGTTGCCCTGGAGCCAGCCGGGTGGAACAGAGAGCCGTTCGGCCGCCACGGCAGTCGCTGTGGCGGCCGAACGGTCGAGCTGATGGCTACGGGATCAACCCCAGCCGAACGCCTTGACGATGAGCAGGGCGACGATATTCACCACCTTGATCATCGGGTTGATCGCTGGACCGGCGGTGTCCTTGTACGGGTCACCGACCGTATCGCCGGTCACTGCGGCCTGGTGAGCGAAGCTGCCCTTACCTCCGTGCGCGCCCGACTCGATGAACTTCTTGGCGTTGTCCCACGCGGCACCGCCGGTGGTCATCGAGATGGCGACGAACAGGCCCGTGACGATCGAGCCGATCAGGAGCCCTCCCAGTCCTTCCTTGCCGAGCAAGATGGCCACGATCACCGGTGCGAGCACGGTGATCAGTACCGGCGTCAGCATCTGGCGGAGTGCCTCGCGTGTGACGATGTCTACCGCGCGGCCGTACTCAGGACGAGCCTGTCCTTCGAGCAGGCCTGGAATCTCGCGGAACTGCCGTCGGACTTCCTGGACGACAGCGCCGCCGGCCTTGCCGACCGCTTCCATGAGGAAGCTCGCGAAGAAGTAGGGCAGGGCTGCACCGATGAAGATGCCTATCACCACGCGTGGATTCGCCAGTTCGAAAACGATTTGCTCCGAGAGTTCGAGGAAATAGGAGGCGAAGAGCACGAGAGCGGCGAGACCGGCCGAACCGATCGCGTATGCCTTCGTCACAGCCTTGGTCGTGTTCCCAACAGCGTCGAGCGGGTCGGTGACCGCGCGGACTTCGTCCGGCAACTCGGCCATTTCCGCGATGCCTCCGGCGTTGTCGGTAATAGGGCCGAACGAGTCGACAGCGACGATCATTCCGGTCATGGACAGCATGGCCATCGCGGCGACGGCGAGGCCGTAGAGCCCACTGTGCGCGACCTCCGGGTTGTAGGTCAAGCTATAGGCGACATAAATCGCGACCGCGATGAGCACGATCGGTGGGAAGGTGGCCTGCAGGGAAACGGCGAGTCCGCTGATGATGTTGGTTGCGTGCCCGGTTTCGGATGCTGTGGCGATGCGCTTCACCGGGCTGTACTTTTCGGACGTGAAGTACTCGGTGAACACCACCATCCCGATGGTGACGATGAGGCCGACGAGTGCACTCAGCCAGAGCTTCGCCGTTGCAGACAGCGACAAGGTTATGCCGAAGAGGGAGATAGGACCGTCGGTGACGACTGGGTTGTCGCCCATGAGCCACGCTGTGACGGGATAGAAGAGGATCGCGGCGAGCAGCATCGAGGCGACGACGCCCTTGTAGAGAGCGCGCATGATCGAGCCGCTCTTGTCCAGCCGGACGAAGAAGGTGCCGACGATTGAGGAGAAGAGGGAGACGGCGCCCAAGGCCAGCGGATAGACGACGGCCAGCTCGGTATCGAAGACGAGGTGACCGAGGAGCATCGCAGCGATAGCGGTCACAGCGTAGGTTTCGAAGAGGTCAGCAGCCATACCGGCGCAGTCACCGACATTGTCGCCGACGTTGTCGGCGATGACAGCGGGGTTCCGCGGATCGTCTTCCGGGATCCCTGCCTCGACCTTCCCGACCAGGTCGGCACCCACGTCGGCGGCCTTGGTGTAAATGCCACCGCCGATACGCGCGAAGACCGAAATCAAGCTCCCGCCGAAACCGAGTCCGACCAGCGCCGTGACGTTACGAGTCAGCAGATAAAAGACCGTGACAGAGAGCAGACCTAGACCGGCCACGAGCAGCCCCGTCACCGCGCCACCGCGAAAGGCGACCCGCAGGGCATGAGCGAGTCCCTGTTTGGCTGCCTCTGCGGTGCGGACGTTCGCTCGCACTGCGATCGACATCCCGATGAAGCCGGCCAGACCGGAAGCGATCGCACCGACGAGGAAACCGATCGCGGTCGTCCAGTCGATCGCGATGCCGAGGATGAGGGCGACGACGATCGCGACGATGGCGACGAGGGTGTACTGACGGCGCATGTATGCTTCAGCACCTTCTTGGATCGCGGAAGCGATCGCCCGCATCCGCTCGTCGCCGGCAGGCTGGGCGAGGACCCAGCGGATCAAGAATGCCCCATAGGCGACAGTCAACAGTGCCGCCGCGAGGGCGAGGTAAAGCGCCGTATTTTCCATCGTCCTGTCACCCCTCCCTATGAACGAACGATCGCTGACGAATACAAGGATCGGTCTCACACCGCTCGCGCACGGACTCGATACACCGACGATCGGACACGCGCTTCCTCACACAGTTACCTCCGGCCAAGCGGGCTAATCGTGGCCGGAGGTCTTGTTGCGTGTCTCCTTCCGGAGCGGTCAGGGCGTTAGCAAGGGCTGCCCGTAAATATGGTAGATCGCTGCCATAGCTGCGAAGATGCTGACGGCGATCACCATGCCCCAGACGAAGATACCGGTCAGGATACGGTTGTCGAACTTCAGGTGCATGTAGTAGGCGACGACGAGAACGAACTTGACGATCGCGAACGCGAGGAGGATTGGTGCGGTCAATACACCGAGCTGCGATTCGAACACGTACGCCAGTACCTCGAGAACGGTGGCAATTGTTAGAAGTACCAGAATCCGCACCCACGTTGCTGGCCCGGGCTGAGCGTGTGCAGTGGACGGTTCGTGCATCGGTTCGCTCCTCTCGCGAAACCTGAACGCTCTTCCGTCAGTACGGCATCAGGTAGACGAGCATGAAGATGATGATCCACACGATGTCGACGAAGTGCCAGTAGAGCGTGGTCACGAAGAAACGCTCGACGTGTGCCGGTGTGAATTTGCCGACGTAAGAGAGCAGCCACTGAACGAGCAACCAGACGACGCCGATAAAGACGTGTGTGCCGTGAAAGCCAGTGAGCACGAAGAAGGTTGTACCGAAGAGATTCGACGTCAGCGTAAGCCCCTCGTGATAGAAATGCACGAACTCATAATACTGACCGCCGAGGAAGAGCGCGCCCAGGAGAATCGTACCGAGGAGCCAACCGCGGAAACCTTTCATGTCGGCACGCTCGAGCGCGGTCAGAGCCATCACGATCGAGAAGCTGGACAACAGCAGGACCGCAGCCGACACGGACGTATATGGGATGTCGAGGACATCACGCGGGTAGGGAGGCTCGAAGTAGCGTCCCCGATAGGCGAAGTAGACCCAGATGAGCGACCCGAAGAACATGCAGTCGCTCGCCAGGAACGTCCACATCATCAGCCGGTTGTGGGAGATACCGGTCGTCGTGTGCTCTCCGACCGGGTGTGAGGCTGCCGCGTGTGCGTGACTCACTCCGTTCTTCCTCCCCTGTCACTCGACCGTCTCGCTTGACTGACCGGCCCAGGCAGGAAGGTGCTCCCGACCTGGGCCGTTACCGTCAGTGCGAATGGACCTCCTGATGCTCGACATGCTCGATGGCTGGTTCGAAGTGCCAACCGAGCAGTCCAAAGAACACGATGAAGGCTCCCACTCCGACGATCGGGAACCCGAGCGGTCCGAGCGTCTCGGTACCGTGCATGATCATGCCTGCAGCCATCGCAGTCAAGCCAGCCGAGACGATCATCGGCCACCAGGACGGCTTGGGCAAGTGGACACCAGGCGGCAGGCCGTGTCCTGGATTGTCCTGCTGCACGCGCACGTCTCGTCGCTGGCTGGTATCGGTGGCTGCGTGGTGACCGTCACCGTACTTCTCGATCCAGTACGCATCGCGACCACGCACCGTCGGGATCGTCGCGAAGTTGTAGGCCGGTGGCGGGGAGGGGATCGTCCATTCGAGCGTTCGGCCGTCCCACGGGTCCGCCGGTGCGGTCGCCGGCTGGCGCATCGTCTTGATGACGTTCAAGAAGAGGACGAGTTGCGAGAATCCGAGAATGAAGGCACCGATGGTGATGACCTGGTTCCACGTGCCCCAGCCGGTCTCGGCCGCATAGGTGAAGTAGCGCCGCGGCATGCCGTCGAGGCCGACGAAGTGCATGGGGAAGAAGGTCAAGTTCATCCCGATGAAGGTGAGCCAGAAGTGGAGCGTCCCGAGCCGCTCGTCGAGCAGCCGGCCGTACATCTTGGGGAACCAGTAATACGTACCAGCGAGCAGTGCCATCACGATGACGCCGAAGATGACGTAGTGGAAGTGCGCAACGACGAAGTAGGAGTCGTGCTGCTGGTAGTCCAAGGGTACGGTTGCATGCATGACGCCCGTCACACCACCGAGCATGAGGAGCCAGACGGCAGCGGTGGCGAACTTCATCGGCGTCTTGAAGTCGATGGAACCGCCCCACATGGTGGCCAGCCAGTTGAACACCTTGACTCCGGTCGGGATGCCGATAAGTACAGTCGAGGCGGCGAAGAGTGCATTGGGCACCGGACCCAGACCGACGGTGAACATGTGGTGAGCCCAGACGAAGAAGCTGAGGAAGGCGATGGCGATACCAGCGAAGATGACGAACGGGGCACCGAAGAGGGGCTTGCGGGAGAAGGTGGGGAGGACTTCGGAGATGATCCCCATTGGGGGCAGGACGAGAATGTAGACCTCCGGGTGACCGAAGATCCAGAACAGGTGCTGCCAGATGACGGGGTCACCACCATGCACCGGGTTGAAGAAGTGCGTACCGAAGTACCGGTCGAACATCATGAGGAAGAGGCCGACCGTCAACGAGGGAAAGGCGAGCAAGATGAGTACAGCGGCCACGAGAACCATCCAGACGTACACCGGCATCCGCATGAGCGACATGCCGGGAGCACGCATGTTGACGATCGTCACGAAGAAGTTGAGTGCGCCCGCGATCGAGCTGATACCGAGAACCTGGAGACTGAGATTCCAGAAGTCGAGTCCAGGCCCGGCGGAGTACAAGCGGCTACTCGAGAGATTGGCGTAACCGGTCCAGCCCGCATCCGGCGCATGACCGAAGAGGAAGCTCGACCACAGTAGCAGTGATCCGAAGAGGAAGGACCAGTAGGAGAAGGCGTTCAGGCGCGGGAACGCTACATCGCGGGCACCGATCATGAGCGGCACAACCAGATTGAAGAACGCCGAATTCAACGGCATCGCGACTGCGAAGATCATCATGGTCCCGTGCATCGTCATTACTTCGTTGTACGTCTTGGGACCCAAGAAGTTCATCTCCGGCTGGGCCAACTGGATCCGCATGAGTAATGCCAGGAAACCAGCCAGCAAGAGGTAGACGATCGATGTCCAGTAGTAGAGGATCCCGATCTGCTTGTGGTCGACCGTCGTCAACCACTCGATCAACGCCGAACGTCGGTACCCGGCCTGTTCGAGTCGGAGCGCTGCTTCAGCCATCGTGTCCTCCCACCGCGATCATTCTGCGCTCTGCCCCGTTCGTCCCGGTCGATCGTCGTTGGATCACCCTGCCTCTCCCACCATCGCTGCAGACCCACGCTCTGTCGTCACTTGAGCGACTCCAAGTAGGCCACGATCGCGTTGACTTCGTCGTCGGTCAGTAGCATATTCTGGTCAGCGCGGATCTGCCACCACAGCGTTGCCATCTTGGAGTACGGCTTGAACTCCGCCGTCTCAGCGATCCATTTGTGCACGTTCTCCGGCGTGTTGGGCTTCATCGCGGCGACGAGTTGTCGCTCGCCGAAGTACGCCAGGTTGGGACCGACCATTAGCATTTTGTTAATCGGTGTGGTGGGATCGTAGGTGGGATCCACCGAGTGACAGCCAGCGCACCCGGCCGCGCCTTCGAAGAGCTCCTTGCCGCGCGCAGCGAGCGTTCCGGGAGCCGGCTCAGGCGCGGGCAGCCGGTGCTTGGCGACCCACGCGTCGAATTCTTCCTGCGTCTGCACGACGACACGAAACTGCATGTTGGCGTGCTGGGCACCACACAACTCCGCGCACTGCCCGTAGAACACGCCGGTCTCTTCTGGTGTGAAGACCATGATGTTCTCGCGACCGGGGATGGCATCGACCTTGCCAGCGAGACGGGGTGGCCAGAATGCGTGAATCACGTCGTGCGACGTGATGGTGAGGACGACCGGTCGATCGACGATGAGATGGAGGTCACCGGAGGTCACGATGCCGTACTCAGGGTAGCGGAACTCCCACCACCACTGGTGTCCGATGACTTGAACACGAAGCGCATTGCTGTCCGGTCCTGGATCACGATTCAACTCGAAAATGAGCCGCATCGCGGGAACCATGATCACCGCCAGGATCACAGCGGGTATGAGCGTCCAGGCGATTTCGAGGCGCGTATTGCCGTGTACTTGGGGCGGAATGCGGTTATCACCGGGCTTGCGCCGGAAGAGAACGATATTCAGAAGCGTCCAGACCGTCACGAGGACGAAGACGGCGACGGTCAGCCACCAGACTGGCGTGACGAACAGGTCCCAGATCTTGCGCGCCTGGTCGCCGGCAGGATCGGACGTCGACGCGATCTTGCCACCGATGACACCGCAGCCGCTCGTGAGGGTAAGACCGAGGAAAAGAGGAACGATCCACGCGAATCGCCATCGAGAACCTGTTGCACGCAAAGGCTTCACTCTACGCCCCTTCCCCGAATCTCGATGGACACCGTCGCACCGCGCGAGCCACCACCTCCGGGCGTATTCTACTCCGGCTGGTGAATCGTGTCACGAGCGTACGCCCGCTTCACGCTGTCGTTTCGACGCTCGTGTTCGTCTTTCCTCTACCGTTCGTGCAAGCTGTCGCGGGATACGAGATCGTCCGTTACCGGGAACGCAGAGGACGGCTGGCTCGGCTGAGTCGTCTGGAGCTTCAGAGCAACCCGTGTTTCGCTTACCCGCGCTGGTCAGTTTCTGAAGTTGAGCGTCTTGGCGAGTAATTCCATTGTTGACTTCAGCTGAGTCGATTACACTAGCTACGAGCAGCATCCAAGGCG
>JBEPZP010000004.1:0-27564 GCA_041640735.1 Thermomicrobium sp. | reverse complement strand
GGGCGGGCACCGCTCCCGGCACCCGCCCGGCCGTCGCGCTATTACCTGCCCTTCACGACCCGACACGCCGGGCCGTGTAGTAGCGCGGACCGTAGTAGCCACCCCACAGGTCACTGATCGTCACGCCGGTCGCATAGTTCTCGGCGTGGATGAAGCGGCCGTTCCCGATGTAGATGCCGACATGGGAAAGTCCCCAGGTGTACGTGTTCTGGAAGAAGACTAGATCGCCTGGCTGGAGATGGTCAGGATCGACGTAGACCCCGCTCACTGCTTGCGCTTGCAGACTGCGCGGGAAACCACCGCCCAGGACTTGATTCACCACGAAGTAGACGAAGCCGGAACAGTCGAAGCCAGCTGGGGTCGTCCCGCCCCACACGTACGGTCGCCCGAGGTACTGCATAGCTGTCGCGACGATCTGATCGCCGACCGTGCTCGGCGGCGGAGGCGTACTCTGGCTACCACTACCGGCAGACGACTCCGCTGGCGTCGCACGCACGACCTCAGGCTCACGATCGGTCGGCGCCAGGTAACCGCCGTGCACCCAGCCTTGGAGACCCCGATAGTCGACCTGCCACCAAGTGATCCCCTGCCCGTCGGTCTGCGGGCCACCGATGACCCGCATGACGGCGCCTTCCGGCGCCACCGTCGCAATCGGCTGGTCGTACCCCGCTCCGTAGCGGACGTTCACCCCTTGCCCATCGGTGTTGACGACCTGAGCGTTGCCACCGACCCGAACCGACGGCGTATTCGCGACCTGGCGCACTTCTGCCACTGGCTGGCTCGCTGCACCGCTCGCGCCGCCGTCCACGACCACGAGGTACGCCCGGGCAGCGAAACCGTCCGTCCCTTCGTACCGCAGCGGCACCCACTCCGTGCCGGCAGCATCCGCCACCGGCGCACCGGTCACCTGGGCGCGACCACCTTCCGGCATGATCGCCAGCACCGCGCCGTCCACGCCGGCAGCTGCCCGCAGGCGCAGCCCGTGACCGTCGGTGCCAGAGACCTGCACCGTGTCACCAGCCGCCGGAACGGCCGGAGCGAGGTACTCGGCGATGACCCACCCCTCGAGACCCCCTGCCTGTACCTTGTACCACTGCGAACCATCCGCAGCGCTCTGCGGCCCCTCGAGGACGCGCACCTGAGCACCCTCGGGCAGACCACCGACCCGAGACGCCTGGAGTCCCGGAGCCGAGCGCACATTCACGCCGTCACCGTTCGTACCGGAGACTTGAGCGAGCGTGCCGCTGAGGAGACTGTTCGCGGCAACTGCTGGAGCCAAGAGACTCGTCGCGACGAGGAGTACGAGACACGCTGCGACCAGCCGAGCTGGATGTCGTGTCTTCCCCAATAGTCCTCCCCTTCCCGAGTGACTACGGACTGCAGGCTGTTTTCCAACCCCGCGTCCCCAGAGAGCGACCCCACGCTCTCCGAGTCCCCCGTCGGGCAGCGCCGTGCACTACCCGGTCGCCCGCAGGCTACCACGCTCGGTCCGAGGCTGTCAAGGCACGAGATGGGAGTTTCGTCCAGCTTCGGCAGACAGAAAGGGCCAAAACCCGGCCCTTCCCCGTCACGGTGCCTGTACGATCTGCCGCACCGGCACTCCGCGTTCGGCCAGGTACTGCTTCGCTTCGGCGATCGAATAGTGGCCGAAGTGGAAGATCGACGCCGCCAGGACCGCGTGCGCGCCACCGATCGTCAGTGCCTGGTAGAGGTGCTCCAGCGTGCCAGCGCCACCCGAAGCGATCACCGGTACAGGGACCGCCTCGACGACCGCACGCAAGAGCTCGAGGTCGTACCCCGCTCGTGTGCCGTCCGTATCCATGCTGGTGAGGAGAATCTCCCCTGCCCCGAGCTCGACACCGCGCTGCGCCCACGCGATCGCGTCGAGCCCAGTCGGTCGGCGCCCGCCGTGGGTGTAGACCTCCCATCCTCCGTCGGGCCGACGCCGCGCATCGATCGCCAGGACCACACATTGGCTGCCGAAGCGTTGCGCACACACCCGGATGAGCTCGGGGTTCTGCACCGCTGCCGTGTTGACGCTCACCTTGTCCGCTCCGGCACGCAGCAGGCGATACATATCGTCCGGCGTCCGCACGCCACCCCCGACCGTGAGCGGGATGAACACTTCCCTGGCGGTGCGCCGCACCACCTCGACCATCGTCTCCCGTCCCTCGGCGGAGGCGGTGATGTCGAGGAACACCAGTTCGTCCGCCCCCTCCGCGTCGTAGCGCGCCGCCAATTCGACGGGGTCTCCGGCGTCCCGGAGATCGACAAAGCGGACACCCTTGACCACGCGCCCGGCTGTCACGTCGAGACAGGGAATGATGCGTCGCTTCAGCATCAGTTCGCCATACCTTCGCCGCGCTCCGCCTTCTGCCGCTGCTCCATGAACTGCTCGAACTCCTGTTGCGCCTGCTCGAAGCGCAACCGAACCCGCTGCTCGATGAGGCGCCAGAACTCCGCGCGCAGTTGCCGGTCGATCTCGCGCAACTCCTCGAGCTTGACTTCGATGAGATCGATCCGGAAGCGCAACTCCCGATCCACCGTCTCGAGTTGCTCGAACTCCTGGTTGACGCGCTCGGCCCGCTGATCGACGATCGCTGCCAGATCCCGCAGCGCCTGATCGAACTGCTGCCGCAGTTCCTCGACTCGCTCCAACAACAGATCGTCCCGCTCGCTCGTGTGGCTGCGCACGCGCTCGAGCTCTGCCGTCACCCGCTGGATCACTTCGCGGAGCTCGTCGAAGCGTGTCGGGATAGCAGCGAGTTCTTCCCGCGCACGCTCCACTTCTTCCTCGAGGCGCGTATCGCGAGAGACGCCCTCCTTGAGCTGAACTTGTATCGTCTCGATCACCTGCATCAATTCAGCAACGCGTCGCCGCACGTCTTGCTCCACGATCCGCACCGCATCGTGCAGCCGCGTCACCTCGCGCGCCAACCGCTCGACCTCAGCCGTCACAGCCTCCAGGCCGCCGCGCAGCGACTGGTCAGTCGCCGAGAGACGCTCGATGTACGCCGCGAGGTGCTCGATCAAGACGCGCAACTCGTCGTAGCGCCGCGTATCCTGCCCGTTATCCTCGCGCTGCCGCCGCACAGCTTCCAGCAGTTCGGCCACCTGCGCCTGGAGCGTTCTGATCGGCCGCATCATCTCGTCGACCCGCAGCGCGAGCTCCGTCAACTGTTGCCGAAAACGCGCCTCCTCCAACTGGCGCGCCTGCTGCGCCTGCTGCGTCTCATGACGGTACTGTTCGAGCGCGTGCCGCTGCTCTGCCCAGTCCGCTTCGGCCGCCTTCAGCTCCTCCTCCAGCCGGAGGAGTCGTGCCGCCAGTTCGCGGACACGATGCCGCAGCTCGTCGAGCTGGCTCTGCATCGCTTGCTGCCGCGCTTCCTCGCGGCGACGCCGCTCCTCCTCGCGCGCCTGCTGGATGAAATCGGGCGAGTCGAGCCGCGGATCGCTCATCCAGCCCCTCCAACGACCATCCAGTCCTCTGGGCGTTCCAGACGTAACCGCCCCTCGTACAGCGCTCGGCCGACGATCGCCGCTTCCACACCCGGAATCCCCGCCAGCGCCACGAGGTCCTCGCGACGACTCACGCCGCCCGATGCGATCACCAGCGCTCCCGTCGCTGCCATCCGCGCCATGAGCTCGAGGTTCGGCTGCGTCAAGGTGCCGTCCCGCGCGATGTCCGTCGCCAGGATGCGACGCACACCCTCCGTCACCATCCGCTGCGCGACCTCCTCCGCCCGGACCGGCTCCACCGTCTCCCAGCCGCGCGTCGCCACCCAGCCGTCGCGCGAGTCGATCGCGACCACGATCCGTTCGGCACCGAACCGGGCGATCGCCTCAGCGACCAGTTCCGGCCGCTCCAGCGCGACCGTCCCGAGCACCACGCGTGCGACCCCTACGTCGAGCAGTTGCTCGATCGCCGCCGGGGAGCGCACACCTCCTCCCACCTGCACCGCGACACCGGGCACAGCGCGCACGATGTCGGCGATGAGCGCCAGCTGGACCAGGTGACCGGCACGAGCTCCGTCCAAGTCCACCACGTGGAGCCACACCGCGCCACGTTCCGCCCAGTGACGTGCGACAGCGACGGGATCGTCGCCATAAACGGTCTCGCGGGCGAAGTCTCCTTGCACGAGGCGCACGCACCGGCCAGCCCGAAGATCGATAGCAGGGATGACGATCACGGGCACGCCTCCACCGCGCGTCCGTGCCGAGTGCGCTCGACGATCGTCACGAAGTTCGCCAGGAGACGCAGGCCCCAGACGCCGCTCTTTTCGGGATGAAACTGCGTCGCCATCACGTTGCCGCGAGCCAGGACGCTCGCGAAGCGCACACCGTACTCCGTCTCGCCGAGGAGCCACGAGGGATCCTCCGGCTCAGCGTAGAACGAGTGGACGAAGTAGAAGTCCGTGCCATCGGGGATACCTGCGAAGAGCGGATGCTCCCGCCGCAGCCACACCTCGTTCCAGCCCATGTGGGGAACGGTGACGCCCAGAGGCAAGCGCCGTACCCTCCCGGGGACGATCCCGAGACACCGATGCTCACCACCCTCTTCGCTGACGTCGAGGAGCACCTGGAGTCCCATGCAGATCCCCAGGAAAGGCACCCCGCGCGCAATCGTTGCGCGTAAGCTGGGCACGAGACCGAGTGCCGTGAGGTGTCGCATCGTATCGGCAGCCGCACCGACCCCCGGAACGATCACGCCGTCGGCGTCCTCGAGCGCCGCCGGGTCACGGCTCACGACGACCGGACCACCGATCCGCTCGAGCGCGTTCACGACGCTCGCCAGGTTCCCCGCCCCGTAGTCGACGACGACGATCTTCATCGGATGACCCTCGTCTGTTCACCCGGAGAACCAGCTCCCCGTATCCAGCGCATCCACTGTCGCAGCGACGCTGGACGCGAGTGCGCTCAGATTGTAACCACCCTCGAGGACGAGGACGAGCCGCCCGCCGCACCATTCCCTCGCCCAGGCGAGGACACGCCCAGCCAGAGCGGCGAAGCCGTGCTCGGTCACTGCCATCGCCGCCAGCGGATCGGCGTAATGCGCGTCGTACCCTGCAGAGACCAGGATGAGTTCCGGCTGGTAGGCGCGGAGTCGCGGCTCGATCTGCTCGTCGAACGCGCGCAGGTACACCTGATCGTCGCTCCGCGGCGGTAACGGGATATTCAGCGTGTAGCCGCGTCCGGCCCCCTCACCGATCTCGTCCGCGCGCCCGGTCCCTGGATAGAGCGGCCACTGGTGGATCGAGACGAAGAAGACGCGGTCAGTCCGATAGAACGCGGCTTGCGTCCCGTTCCCGTGATGGACGTCCCAGTCGATGATCGCGATCCGCCCGATCCCCCGTCGCTCCAGCGCCCACTGTGCAGCCACGGCGACGTTGTTGAACAGGCAGAACCCCATACCGCGGTCGGGTTCGGCGTGGTGACCAGGCGGACGGACGAGCGCGAAGGCGCGTGGAACCGTACCCCCGAGCACGAGATCGACCGCTTCGATCGCCGCCCCCACCGCCAAGCGTGCGACGTCGTAGGAACGCGGCGACACGACGGTATCGGCATCCAACCAACCGCCACCGCGGGCCGCGAACTCGCGTAGTTCTTCGATGTACGCCCGGTCATGGACGAGCGCGATCGTCTCCTCGTCGGCCGGGTTCGGCTCGATCACCTGGCGGTCGTCGAGGCGCCCAGTCCGCTCCACGTACCGAAGGATCGCTTCCAAGCGTGCCGGACGCTCGGGGTGGTCACCCGTTTCGTGCTCGAGGAAGATCCGCGACGTGACCAGCGCGGTTCGCTCGCCCATCATCGCTCCGCCACCTCGTCATCCCGTCCGGCGATCAAATCGAGCATGGCCTGGTGTATCGCCCCGTTCGACGCGACACAGGTGCCCTGCTCCAACCGATAGGGCTGCCCGGCATAGTCGGTCACCACGCCGCCCGCTTCCTCCACCAACAAGACGCCCGCGGCCGTGTCCCATGGGGAGAGTTCCTGCTCCCAAAAACCGTCGAACCGCCCCGCCGCGACATAGGCGAGATTCAAGGCCGCACTCCCGTCGCGGCGCACCGCCCGCGCCGAGAGCGTGAAGCGCGCGAAGGCGGCCAGTGCCTCCCGTCGTCGCTCGCGGTCGTACGGAAACCCCGTCGCCAAGAGCGCGCTCCGCAACTCTCGGTGCTCCGAGACGCGGATCCGTTCCCCGTTGAGGAACGCTCCCACCCCGCGCTCGGCGATGAAGAGCTCGTCCAGCACCGGTTGATAGACGACGCCCAGTTCCGGTCGACCGTGCCGAAGGAACGCGATCGAGACGCAAAAGATCGGGTACCCGTGTGCGTAATTGGTGGTGCCGTCCAAGGGATCGATGACCCAGAGAGCCGGTGCATCGAGCGAGGCTCGCTCGCTCGTCTCCTCGGCGAAGAACGCGTGGTCGGGGAAGGCGGCTCGGATCGTCTCCACGATGAGCTGCTCACTGGCGACGTCCACCTCCGTCACCAAGTTGACCGACCCCTTGTAGCGGATCTCGCGCACCCGCCCGAGCCGCTCCCGCAACAGCCGCCCGGCGGCGAGCGCGGCCGCCACCGCAACCTGTCGTATCGTCGCCATTCGTCAGTCGCTTTCCCTTTCAAACGGACGCCGCGCGGAGCGCGGTGCGCGTCACCAGAGGCAACTGTGCTTGTACGTCGAGGTCGAGGTCAGCGCGCACACCACGCTGCGCCAGGTAGTAGGCAGCGCCAGCGTTCATCGCCGCGTTGTCCGTGCACAGGATCGGCGGCGGGTACCGCACCGGTACCGGGCTCAGCTCACACAAGCGCTGACGCAGCGCGGCGTTGGCAGCGACACCACCGGCCAAGAGGATCATCCGGGCCCCGAACTCGCGCGCCGCCCGCACCGTCTTCTCCGCCAGGACCTCCACCACCGCCGCCTGAAACTCGGCGGCGATGTCAGCGATCGGAACGTTCGGCCCGTATTCTGGGGCGACGTACTCGGGGAACGGTTCCTGCGCCGTGACCCGGCGCTGCGGGCGACGCTGGTAGTGCGCGAGCAAGCGCAGGAGCGCCGTCTTCAACCCGCTGAAACTGAAGTCGTAGCTGTCGCCCAACCACGCACGGGGCAACGAAAAGCGTCCCGGCCGCCCCTGTGCTGCTGCTCGCTGGATCGCTGGCCCACCGGGAAAACCGAGCCCGAGCAGTCGCGCTGCCTTGTCGAAGGCCTCGCCCGCGGCGTCGTCGAGCGTCCGACCCAGCAAGACGTACTCGCCGTGCCCGCGCATCAGCACCAGTTCGGTATGCCCACCGGAGACGATCAGGCAGACTGCGGGAAAGACCGGCTCCGGCACTTCTTCTTGGCCCGGCAACGTCAACCAGTTCGCGTAGATGTGTCCCTCGAGGTGGTTGACCGGGATCAGCGGCTTGTCCCAGACGAAGGCGAGCGTCTTGGCCACGTTGATCCCCACCAGCAGCGATCCAGCCAGTCCAGGCCCCTCGGTCACCGCGATCGCGTCGATCGCCGAGGGCCCCACGCCGGCGTCCGCGAACGCCAGATCCAAAACCGGGACGATCGCCGTGACGTGCCGGCGGGAAGCCAGTTCCGGTACCACCCCGCCGTACCGCTCGTGCAGGTCGACCTGCGAGCGGATGACGTTGGAGAGGACGAAACGACCGTCGCGCACGACGGCAGCCGCCGTCTCGTCGCAGGATGTCTCGATGCCGAGGATGATCACGCTGCCTCCTCGAGGATCTCGATACCCTCTGCCGCCAAGCGTTCCAGCAAGCGATCGCGTAGCTGCAGCAACTGCTGGCGATAGGCCGGGTCACGGAGCGGCGGCGACGTCATGATGTAGGCGTCCTCGAGATTGTCGCTGTAATACCGCGGGCGGATGCCACGCTGCGTGAAACCGTACTTGGCATACAGCGCCTGCGCGGCCAGGTTGGAGGCCCGCACCTCCAGCGTCACGAACTCGGCACCGCGCCGGATCGCCTCGCTGATCAAGGTGAGGAACAACACCTCACCCAGACCGAGTCGCCGATGCTCCGGCGCGACCGCGATCGTCGTCACGTGCGCCTCTCCGTAGATCACCCACATGCCAGCGAAGCCGACGAGCGGATGCGGGTTGGCCCGTTGCCGCGCCGGGCGAAACAAGCGAGCGAGCGGCCCACCGGTCACGACCGGTTCCGGTTCCGACTCTGCCTCGTGCACTCGCCAGCGCAGGACGATGTAGTAGTTCCGGTCGGGTTCGCGCAATTCGCGATAGTACGCCGATTCCGGCCAGGGATTGGTGAAGCAACGCCGCTCCAGTTGCGAGACCTCTGGCACATCGTCGCTGTGCATCGGTGCGAGGACATACCGCCGCAGCTGGCTCCGCGGCTCGGTATCGTGATGCCGCACCGCTTCTTCCACGCGATCACTCCTGACCGAAGGGCACCCCGTATCCCTCGGGCAATTGTACCGAAGGGACAGTCTCTGCCCCTCCGCCGTGGACGTAGACCGGTTCCAGGGCTGCGACTGGATCGGTATCCCCTGCTTGCCAGCGACGGAAGCCGATCTCCGCCACCCACGCCGGCCGCAGCTGCCGCAACGCCGGAGACGGCAGGACAACGGCAGGATGGGCTCGCACTATCGCTTCCTGTTCCGGCTGTAACGGTCCCGCGAGCACGGTCCGCGTCAAGAGCCCAGCCGTCAACTCCTCCAGACGCACCGACCGGAGCGTCGACTCGCGAATCCAGTGCGCTCCGGCTCGTCGATAGTCGGCGTAGACGACGCGCCCGCGCCCAGCGGGGACGAAGGCACGGATCGTATGCCCCAGCGCCGTGTGGGGGTACGCTAGGGCATCGAGCGTGAGGACACCGATGAGAGGAATGTCCAAGGCATAACACAACGCCTTGGCGATGCTCATGCCGACGCGTAGGCCGTTGAAGCTCCCCGGCCCCGTCGTCACCGCGACCGCACCGAGCTCCTGCAGAGAGCGGTGGTTGACCCGCAGAAGTTCGCGGATCGCCGGCAACACGGTCGCGGTCTGGTTGCGACCAGCGTCGAACAGGTACTCGCTCACGACGCGTCCATCGTACAAGGCGAGCGCCACCTGCTCGCCGCCGGTCTCAAGCGCCAGGAGCAGCCGGCCGCTTCGTTCCACCGGCGACCTCCTTTCGCAGCGCCTCGACGATCTCCCGAGCGCGTGCCCCGACGGGAAAGAACGCGATGCGTCGCTTCGTGTCAGCCAGCGGCTCCAACCGGATCACGAGGTACTCGTCGACCCACTGCTCGGGCAGGCGCTCGGACCACTCGATCACCACGATACCTGCGGGGTCGCTCAAGCAGTCGTCCAACCCGAACGTCGTCAGTTCATGTTGCTCCTCGAGCCGGTACAGATCGACGTGATAGAGCCGAACCGGTGTGCCGTCCGGCAATGTCCCACGGTGTTCCGTCAGCAGGATGAAGGTCGGGCTCTGCACATAGTCACGCACCCCGAGCCCGCGTGCCAACCCCTGGACGAACGTCGTCTTGCCCGACCCGAGCGACCCTTGCAGGAACAGCACGTCGCCACCGCGCAGGTGCTGCGCCAACTTCGCCGCCAACTGCCGAGTCTGCTCGGGACTATGGCTCACGAGATCGAGTGCGGGTACACGCTGCGTCATTCACTCGCTCCTTCGACTGCCACTGGCGGCCTGAGGTGACGCCACGGGCGGATCCGCTCGAACGCGGCAGCGGCCTGCAGGACGCCCAGGTCGTCGCGCCAGCGCCCGACGATCTGGAGTCCGACCGGTAGCCCAGCGCTGGTAATCCCGCAGGGGAGGCTGATCGCCGGTTGTCCCGTCAGGTTGAACGGGTAGGTGAACGGCGTCCAGCTCAGATAACTCGTCGCCACACCGTCGATCGCACCAGGGTGGTCCGCGCCGGCCGCGAACGCCGTCACCGGCGTCGTCGGAGTCACGACGTAATCGTACCCCTCCAGCTGCCGGCGCACCCGATCGGCGAACCGGCTCCGTTCCGCCAGCGCCCAGGCGACATCGACCCCGCGCCACCCGAATCCGCGTTCGATCACCGCGCAACGACCCGGATCCAGGGACTCCTTCACACGTTCGTAGTCGTCGCGGTGCACAGCGGCCATCGCGCTCGACCAGAGGATATCCAGCACCTCGTAGGGATCCTCGAGCGGCCCCGGCGCCTCTTCGACCGTACAGCCGAGTTCCTCGAAGGCAGCCACGGCCTGGCGCGTCAGCTCGGCCACTTCCCGGTCGACCGGGAGGTCGCCGACTCTGCCCACCCAGAGGACGCGTTTACCGGTGATGTCTCCCTCGAGCTGCGTGAAATCGACCCCGGTATGGGGGAGCGAGTTCCGGTCGCGCGGGTCCGGACCGGCCATCACGTTCAGGAGGAGCGCTGCGTCAGCGACAGTGCGCGTCATCGGGCCGACGTGCGCAAGCAGCTCCACAGCGCTCGGCGGATAGTAGGGGACGAGCCCGAACGACGGCTTGAAGCCCACGATCCCGCAGAACGAAGCGGGAATCCGCACCGACCCAGCCCCGTCGGTCCCCTGCGCCAGCGGACCCATCCCCGCAGCGACGGCGGCTGCTGCACCGCCGCTCGAGCCTCCAGCCGTCCGGTCCAGCTGCCAGGGATTGCGTGTCGGGCCGACGAGCCGGTTCCCCGAATCGCCCTTCCACCCGAGTTCCGGCGTGTTCGTCTTCCCGATGATGACCGCCCCCGCCGCGCGCAACCGCTCGACGATCGGCGTGTCTTCGCGGGCGATCCGGTCCTTCCACAGGAGCGACCCGCTCGTCCAGCGCACGCCAGCGACCGGCGTCACGTCCTTGATCGAGACGGGAACACCGAGCAATGGCCGCTGTTCTCCGTGCGCGTAGCGATACTCGGCTTCGAGAGCTTCGCGTCGTGCCTGCTCGGCCGTCACCGTGATGAACGCGCGGAGCACCGGATCGAGCCGCTCGATCTGCCACAGCACCGCGTCGACGACCTCGACCGGCGACAGCGCACGGCGGCGGTAGAGAGCGAGGAGTTCCGTCGCCGAGAGAAAACAGAGTTCCAGTCGCTCCGTCGCCATGGGGCGCCACCCGTCCTTTCGCTCGCCTCGCCGGCATGCTAGCACGCTCCGCGGCCGCACGGCATCAGCTGGCACGGAAGTGGTCGTACCCCCGCGCCTCGGCTGGACGACAGCGACCAGTCGCGTCCCGGAGCTGAACGACCGGCCCAGCCGGCCCCGCCTCGAGCAACTGACCGATCGCCCACGGCGGTTGCAGACCAGCGCGTGCGAAGGCACGTCGTACGCGGTCGAAGACGTGCGGCGGCGCGGTGAAGAGGAGCTCGTAGTCATCGCCGCCGCGGAGCGCGATCTCTTCCCAGTCGGGAAAGGCCCACTTCACCGCGTTCGGTACCGGTACCCGCAAAAGATCGACCACTGCCGAGACAGCACTAGCGCGGCAGAGCTTCTGGAGATCGCCCAGCAGGCCATCGCTGATGTCCATCGCCGCCCGCACACCGCACCGGCGCAACAGGAGCGCCTCGCGCACGCGCGGCTGCGGCCGGTGATACCGTTCCTGCATGATCGGGTTGCCATCCAGCGTCTTCAAGCCGCGCTCGAGCACCCGCAGGCCGGCCGCCGCGAGACCGAGCGGTCCAGTCACGCCGATCACGTCGCCCGGTCGTCCGGCATCACGCCGGAGGAGCGGACGCCCGTCACGCGGATTCTCCCCGATCACCGTGACCGAGATGGCGACACCCAGCGGCGAACGCGTGGTGTCGCCACCGACGATCGCCACTCCGAACCGCCGGGCCAGCGCACGGACGCCCCGGTAGAACTCGGCGATGTCACGGTCACGCTCGTTCCCGCGTACGGCGAGATCGATGACAGCGATGCGGGGCAACGCCCCCATCGCCGCGATGTCGCTCAGGTTGACGGCGAGCGCCTTGTGGCCGAGCGTCGCCCAGTCGGTCCACTCCAGCCGGAAGTGCACCCGCTCGATCAGCGTGTCCGTCGTGACCACCAGCTCGTGTCCAGGCCGCGGCTGCCACACCGCAGCATCGTCGCCGATCCCGATACGGACACGCGGAGACCGGTCAGCGACGACCCACGCGATCTGCTCGATGAGCGCCTCTTCGCCTACTTCACGCAGCGGTCGACCACCGCTCGTCATCGACCTCATCCTCCTCGCTGCTGCACCGCTCGCCGCGCGACTGCCTCGTACACCGCCACCGTCTCCGCCGCCGTCCGCTCCCACCGGAAGGCACCGGCACGCACCTGCCCTGCCTGTGCGAGCGCTGCCCGTCGTCGCTCGTCTCGCGCCAAGCAGGCGATCGCTGCAGCCAACGCCGTCGCATCGGTCGGATCGACCGAGAGCGCAGCCTCTCCCGCGACCTCGGGGAGAGCCGACCGGTCGGAAGTGATCACCGGCGTGCCGCACGCCATCGCCTCCAGCACTGGCAAGCCGAACCCTTCGTAGAGCGACGGGTAGACGAAGAGCGTCGCTGCACTGTACCAGTAGCGGAGTTCCTCCGGGGAGGCGTACCCGACGAACACCACGCGCCGTGCGATGCCCAGCCGTTCCAGCGCACGGTACACCGGACTGTCCTTCCAGCCCCGCGCCCCGACCACGTACAGCGGCCAATCGATCTCGCTCGGGAGTCGGGCCAGCGCTTCCAGAAGCGTCACCAGGTTCTTCCGCGGCTGGATGGTGCCCACGTAGAGCAGAAACCGTTCGGGTAGCCCGCGCTCGGCGCGCCACCGTGCCAACTCCTCGCTCGGCACGCGCCCCCAGGTCGGATCGATCCCGTTCGGCACCACCGTGACCTTTTCCGGCGCCAGGCCATAGGCGAGCACGAGGTCGCGCCGCGTCGCCTCCGAGACGGCGATGACCCGCGCAGCGCGTCGCACGCTCAACGCTGTCATGAACTGAAGGTACCACCGCTTGGCGGCCGGGTAATGTTCTGGAAAATGCAGAAAGGCCACGTCGTGGACCGTCACCACTCCCGGTCGCGCCAGCGCGAGCGGCAGCACGTTCACCGGACCGTGGACGACGTCACACTCCAGGGTCACCCAGGGCGCCACGCTCTGCTCCCAGGGGATGCGGGCCAGCGGCTGTTCTGTCGGCCAGCGAGTGGGACGCCACTCCACAGCGGGGAACTCCTGTCGCGCAGCCTGCCAGACCGACCGGGACGCGTAAGCGACCAGCGCAAGGTCAGGGGCGATGCGTGGCACGTGCGTCAAGAGCGCCTCGATGTAGCGGCTGACACCCGCTCGCCGGTAACCCGGCTGCCGGCTCAGTAACGATGCCAAGACTCCGACGCGCATCCACGACCCCCCGGCCGATTCTACCCACACACAGCAGATGCAGCGCCCGAGACGTTGTCTCGTTATACTGGTCGAGATATCGCAGAGGGTTGCGGGGGTATCTGGACGCGAGTCATGTCAGAGACGGTCGCTTTGCCGGAAAGCATCGAACAGTTCTCGGTCTTCTATCCCTTCCGCTTCGATCCCTTCCAGCTGGAGGCGATGCTCGCCTTCCTGGAAGGACAATCGGTCATGGTCGCAGCACCGACGGGAACAGGAAAGACCGTCGTCGCCGAGTTCGGGGTCTACGAGACGTTCCGCCGCGGCGCCCGCGTCATGTACACGACGCCGATCAAGGCGCTCAGCAACCAAAAGTTCCGCGATCTCCGCGCGATCTACGGCGACAACGTCGGCCTGCTCACCGGCGACGTCACCGAAAACCCGCGCGCGCCCATCGTGGTCATGACCACTGAAGTACTCCGCAACATGCTGCTCCAGACGCCGTGGGAACTGGATAGCGTCACCTGTGTGATCTTCGACGAGATCCACTACCTCGCGGATCCGGAACGCGGAACGACCTGGGAAGAATCGATCATCCTCTGCCCGGAACACATCCAGCTGATCTGCCTGTCCGCGACGGTCTCCAACGCGCAGGAGATCGCTGACTGGATCAGCCGCACGCACCGGCCGATCAAGCTCATCGTCCACACCGAACGCGCCGTGCCTCTGGCGCTCTGGTACTTCTACGACAAGAAGCTGCGCTTGGTCATCGACCACCACGGGCGGCAGGTCGCCGATTACTCGAACGTCGGAGGCGAAATCCGCGCCATGCTCGGCCGCGGCGGGCTCACCGCCGAGCGCCGGCGCGAGGCCGAAGAAGCCGAACCGCCACCGTGGGAGATCGTCCAGGCGCTGGCTGCGGAAGACATGCTCCCCGCCATCTACTTCCTCTTCAACCGGCGTGACTGCGAGGACTACGCGACGCGACTCGCACTGATGCGCGTCAACCTGGTGCGCGACCGGACGACGCGGCAGCGGATCGCCCAGGTCATCGAGTCCTTCCTGGCCAGTTTGCGCCCGGAGGACCGTGCACTGAGCCAGGTGCAGACGATCGTCCAGCTCGCCAGCAAGGGGATCGGCTTCCACCATGCTGGCCTCTTGCCCATCCTCAAACAGCTCGTGGAAGTGCTCTTCAGCCAAGGTTTGATGAAGGTCGTCTTCGCCACCGACACGCTGGCGCTCGGCGTCAATATGCCGGCGCGGACGGTCGTCATCGGCCGCATGACGAAGTGGGACGGCCGGCGCCGTCGCCTGCTCACCCCCAACGAGTTCCAGCAAATGGCTGGCCGCGCCGGACGGCGCGGTATGGACGAACGCGGGAACGTCGTCGTCCCGTACAGCCCGTGGATCTCCTTCAAGGAAGTGCTGGCCGTCGCGACCGGCGAACTGGAACCGGTGCGCTCGGCCTTCACGATCCGCTACAACACGGTCCTCAACCTGTGGGATCCACCGCGCGGCGACCGTGTCCGCCAGCTCTTCCAGAAGAGCCTGGCGCAATACCAGGCGGCCCAACGCGTGCGACTGCTCGAAGAGGAGATCTTGGCCATCGGGCAGCAACTGGAGACCATTCCGCGCGGCTGCCTCATCGGCCTGGACGGTGACGAGCTCCTGTACGACTACCGCAACGTCGTCGCGCAGCTCAACCACGCCAAGAGCCAGGAGCGACATCTCGAACAGGAACTGGCCGAACTCCAGGCGGATCTCGACGAGCGTCCCTGGGCCGTTCCCTCCCGTCCCGTCTTGCGCCGGTTGATCCGCGAGATGGCACCCGGCACCCCGCTCCACACCCGCGAGCGTGGTTGGGTCGTCTTCCTCAACCGCCTGCCTTACGGTGGCATCGCACTGGTGTTGACCCGCGACGGCGCAGCTGAACTCCTGACGGAGTACCGGCAGATCGATTACGTGCCGCACGACATCGAGCCAGTCCCGGTTCCGGAGGCGCTGGCGCGGCTTCCCGAGCCGGTGAGCGACGTGCGGGGCATCGTGAGCGAGGACGCGCTGGCCGCCATATGGCAGGCCGTCGACGGGCTCGGCCTACCCGATCTCGACGCCATGCTCGCCGAATACCGGCGCCAGGTCGAGGCCCGCATGGCGCCCGAACGGCGCCGTATCGAGGAACGACTGGCCACCGTCCGCCAGGCTGTGCACGACCTGACGCAGCAGCGCTTCCGCCACCCCTGCCACGCCTGCCATCGCCGCAAGGAGCACCAACGCAACCTGCAACGGATCGCGCGCCTCGAGCAGGAACGCGCCGAACTGGAAGCCCAGCTCGGTCGCGAGATCGCCGCCGAGGAGCGACGCGTCCGCGAACTCCTGCGCGGTATCCGCAACGTGCTCGAGTACTTCGGGTATCTCCACCGCGGCTATCCGACCAACAAGGCCGACACCCTAGCCGATGTCTTCGATACCAACGGTCTCATCATCTGCGAAATGCTCGACCGCGACTTCTTCAAAGGGCTCGACCCGGCCGATGTCGCCGAAGTGTTCTCCTGGTTCGCCTTCGACCGCGACGCCCGCTTCGCCAACCACTTCACCTTGCCCACCAAGCTCGTCCTCTTGCGCCGTCGGCTGGAGAGCTTGGAGCAGGAGGTGTTCGAGGTCGAGCGGCGCAACGGTCTCGCTCTTTCCACCGGCCACCACGAGGGCTTCTACGGCGCGATGCGCGCCTGGTGCAACGGCGCCACCATGGCCGAGATCACCGAGCTGATCGAGCTGAGCGAGGGAGACCTCGTCCTCACCTTCAACAAGACGCTCGATCTCATGCGCCAGGTGCGCGAGATGCTCGAAAAGCTCTACCCCGACCACCCGCTCCGCTGGACGATCGCCGGTGCGGAGGCGTTGGCGCGGCGCGACATCATCGAGCAATCGCTCATGATCGGGCTCTTGCCACCCGTCGGCTCCTGAGCCGGGAAAGCACCGCCTCGGGCGCGGAGACCGGCTCCGGGTCACACCAGAGGTCACGCGCGAACCGCTCAGCGAAGGCCGCCAGCCAGCGTTCGGTCACCTCTGCCAGCTCGACAGGCCGGCCGAGGAGCCGCGCGAGCGAGGTCACCCCGCGGTCGGGTATGCCGCACGGCACGATCCACTCGAACGGTGTGAGATCGGTCGTCACGTTGAGCGCGATCCCATGGTAGGTCACGCCGTGGTGGATCGCGATGCCGATGGCAGCCACCTTATCGTTTCCGACCCACACGCCGGGCCGAGCCGGGTCCAGCCAGCCGGTCACACCGTACGACGCCAGCACGTCGAGCACGGTCGACTCCAAGCGCTCCACGAAGCGCCGGACGCGACGCTGGCCTTCGCCCAGGCGCAGGATCACGTAGGCGACCAGCTGTCCCGGCCCGTGATAGGTCACGTCACCGCCACGGTCGGTCACATAGTAGGGGACGCCGCGTGCAGCCAGTTCCTCGCGGGAAAGTCGTAGGTGATGTGTACCACCGCGCCGCCCGGTGGTGAACGTCGGTGGGTGCTCGAGGAGGAGCACCGTGTCCGGGATCTCCTCAGCGCGGCGCGCAGCGGCCAGCTGCCGCTGCAGCTCCCACGCCACCAGGTAGTCGATGCACCCGAGCTGGAGCACGACGACCGGCTCGTCTGCCACCGCCACTCACTCCTGCCGATCCTCCAACCGGCGCGAGCGATAGCGCTCGTACTGCTCCTTGGCATGGTACGAGGAACGCACCAGCGGGCCGGACTCGACGTAGACGTACCCTAGCTCGTCCTCACCGATGCGCCGCAGCTCCTCGAACTCTTCGAGCGTGTAGTAGCGGTCCAGCGGATAGTGCCGAGGCGTCGGGGGCAGGTACTGGCCGATGGTGAGGATTTCGACGCCGACCTCGCGCAGGTCGCGCATCACCGCTAGCACCTCGTCCCAGGTCTCACCCATCCCGACGATCAGGCCAGACTTCAACGCGATCGTCGGATCCATGCTGCGTACCTGCCGGAAGAGTTCCAAGCTGCGGCCGTAGTCGTCCCACGGTTGGATGCGGCGGAACAGCCGCGGCACGGTCTCCATGTTGTGGGCGATCACCTCCGGCTTGGCTTCGACGACCGTCCGCAAGGCTTCCCAATCACCTTGGAAGTCGGGGATGAGCACCTCGATGCCGCATGACGGAATGCGAGCGCGGATCTCGCGAATCGTCGCGGCGAAGATGCTCGCCCCGCCATCGGGCAGGTCGTCGCGGTTGACCGAGGTGATCACGGCGAAATCGAGCCCCAAGCGTTCCACCGCCTCGGCGACCCGCCGCGGCTCGTCCCAGTCGACCGTGCCGGGGCGGCCCCAACGCACGTTGCAGAAGCGGCAAGCACGCGTGCAGCGGTCGCCCAAGATCATGAACGTCGCCGTCCGTTGGTTCCAACACTCGTAGATGTTCGGACAGCGCGCCTCTTGACAGACCGTGTGCAGGCCTTCCTGGAGCACCAGGCGGCGGAGCTCGAGGTAGTTCGGCCCGTGCTCGCGCCGCACGCGGAACCACTCCGGCTTCTTCTGCAGCAGAATCGGCTGCCGCACTGGCGTCATGCCGCCCCTCCTTCCACCGGGGACCGAAGGTCGCGCTCCATGAGTTGATGCTCGATGTGCGCCATATAGAAGGGTCGACCGACAGGGCGAAAACCGAGCTTGCGGTAGAACTCGAGCGCGTGCGTCTGGGCATTGAGCGTCACTGCGCGAGCGCCACGCTCCTGCGCCCACCGGATCAAGTGTTCCATGATCGCTCGCCCGACTCCCTGCCCGCGGTACGGCTTCCGCACCGCCACCCAGGCGATCTGCGCTTCGTCACCCCACAGCGAGACGCGTCCGGTACCGACCGCTTCGCCGTCGATCCAGGCGAGGACATTGAGGCTCGGCGTGTCCTCGGGATAGTCACGCACCCAGGTGGTCAGATGCTGCTCGCGGTCGAACACCTCGCTGCGGATCGCGTACACGAGCTCGAGTTCCTCGCCCGTGCGAACGGGCTCGACCCGGACCTGCCGCTGTTCCGGCGGCCGCGCCCCCGGTTCGACGCTTGTCATGGGACCTCCTCGCTCAGGAGGTGCGCGAAGGCCTGCTCGATCCGCTGCCGCTGCGCCGCGATCCAGGCACGCGCCTCTTCGAGACGACTGCGACTTTCCGCGAGTGCCCGCGCCACGTGCGCTGGGCCCGTGCCGCCCGGGTGCTCGCGCGCCCGCACAGCGTCCCACGCCGTGCGCGGTAAATCGATCGCCGCAAGCTGTGGATGAAACTGCGCGAGCTCGCTCGCTGCCAGATCAGCGAACGTCTTGCCGTGCGCGAGGCAATACGCGACGAGCCGCCCCACGACTTCGTGTGCCTCCCGGAACGGCACACCGGCACGGACCAACGCGTCGGCGATGTCCGTGGCGAGCGTGAAACTCCCCTCCGCAGCCGCCGCCAACCGGTCGCGGTCGATTCGCAAGGTACGCACCATCGGCGGCAGGACGCGCAAGAGGAGTAGGACGGTGTCGGCTGCGTCGAACACACCTTCCTTGTCCTCCTGCAGGTCCTTGTTGTAGGCCAGCGGTAGCCCTTTCAACACGGTCAAGAGACCGAGCAGGTGCCCGAACACCCGCCCGCTCTTTCCCCGCAGGAGTTCGGCCACGTCCGGGTTCTTCTTCTGCGGCATGATCGAGGAACCGGTGGCGAACGCGTCGTCGAACTCGATGAACCCGAACTCGCTACTGGACCACAGGACGAACTCCTCCGCCAAGCGCGACAGGTGCGCCATCAGGATCGCCAGGTCGGCCAGGAACTCGAGTGCGAAGTCGCGGTCGGAGACTGCGTCGATACTGTTCTCCAGGATGCCGTCCATCGCGAGCAGAACCGCGACGAACTCCCGGTCGATCGGATACGGCACCCCGGCGAGCGCCCCGGAACCGAGCGGCGAGCGGTTGACGCGCGCGTAGAGTGCACGCAACCGCTCCAGGTCGCGCTCGAGCATCGTCACGTAGGCGTGGAAGTGGTGGGCGAGGAGCACCGGTTGAGCACGCTGCAGGTGCGTGTACCCCGGCATCACCACGTCGCGGTGCGCCTCAGCGAGCTCCAGCAAGGCCGCTGCGGCGTCGACCAACCCCTCGCTAATCTCCAGGATCGTGTCGCGCATCCAGAGCCGGAAGTCGAGCGCGACCTGGTCGTTCCGGCTGCGAGCGGTATGCAGCTTTCCAGCGAGGGGACCGATGAGGTCGCGCAACCGCCGTTCCACGCTGAGGTGGATATCTTCGTCGGCCAGGCGGAACTCGAAGCGCTCCTGCTCGATCTCGCGCAACACGGCTCGCAGCCCCTGGGCGATCACGCGCGCATCGTCCCGGGGAACGATCCCGCAGCGAGCCAACATCGTCACGTGCGCGAGCGATCCCAAGATGTCGTGGCGAGCCAGACGCCGGTCGAACGGCAACGACGCATTGAGCTGGTCGACCAGTTCGTGCGTCGGCTTCTGGAACCGCCCGCCCCACAGCTTCGAGCTGGCGTTCATTCGCGAACCTCTCTCCCGACCGCGACCCGCTCGGGTCGCTCCTCTCCCAGGTGGTCGACCGCGACGACCTGACTCCCGACAGCCGGAGCCGGTACAGGATGCCCTTCCGCGACCAACACGCGATGGAGCGCGACGACCGCTGTCTCCAACATCGTGTCATCGGGCTCTCGCGTCGTCAGCCGTTGCAGCGAAAGACTCGGCCAGAGCAGCCAGCGCACCGGCCGATAGCGATACCAGCGCGCCGTCAGCCGGATGAACTCGTAGGCGAGCGCCGCCAGGACCGGGATCAACGCCACGCGCGAGACGATGCGCCAGACCAGTGACGGCCAGCCCAGGAAGGCGAAGACGACGACCGAGAGCGCGACGACGATGAGGAGGAAGCCCGTCCCACAGCGCGGGTGCAACACGCTGAAGGGCCGCGCTCCCTCGACCGTGAGTGGCGCTCCCTGTTCCCACGCGTGGATCGTCTTGTGTTCCGCACCGTGGTACCCGAAGACACGCCTGATATCCGGCGTACGGCCGATGACAGCGAGATACCCGAGCAAGATCCCGAGCCGCAGCGTCCCCTCGACGGCGTGGATCGCCCACTCGGTACTGATCCAGCGCGCCAGGACGCTCGCCAGCCCCAGGGGAAGGAGAAAGAACAAGCCGACCGAGAGCGCCAGCGAAAGAGCCACCGTCCCCCACAGCAACCCTCGGAACGAGCCCCCACCCGGTCGCTCCTCCCGTTGGTCGCGGAGCTCGGGGTCGTACCGTACAGCCACCTGCGCCGAAAAGACGAGCGCGCGCACGCCCAGCACGAGCGTTTCCCAGAGTGCCAGGACACCACGCACGAACGGGACACCGCGCAGGCGGGCTGTCCAGCGATCAGGGTCGAGCGCTTTTTCCCAGACCGCGATCCGCCCGTCGGGCAAGCGCACCGCCGTCGCCATGTGGCGGACGCCGCGCATCATCACGCCTTCGAGAACCGCTTGCCCACCGTAGATCGTGCGCCGTTCCGCCACACGCCCTCTCCAGCCTGGGCCGGTCGTTCACGTCGATTCTAGCACCGCGCCGGGGCTACCGCTCGTACGCTTTCGCAGACCATGGTGAGCTGCAGCGCGGAGACGTGTCCCTGATTGCCGAACGCGCGTGGCCGTGCTAGGCTACCGCCGAGGCTGGTCACTCGCGGAGGAGGAATGCCGCATGCGCGTCGAGCCGCTCATCTTCGAGCTGTCGAAGCCGGGTCGGCCGGGGACGAGCGTGCCCGAACTCGACGTTCCCGAGGCTGCCCTGCCTGAAGAACACCTGCGCGACGACCTTCCCTTGCCGGAAGTCAGCGAGGTCGACGTCGTCCGGCACTTTACGCGCCTCTCTCAGCTCAACCACGCCGTCGACATCGACTTCTATCCGCTCGGCTCCTGCACGATGAAGTACAACCCGAAGATCAACGAAGTCGTCGCGCGCTTCCCCGGCTTCGCCCATATCCACCCCTTGCAGGACCCGCGTACCGTGCAGGGTATCATGCGGGTCATGTACGAGCTCCAGACCTTCTTGGCGGAGATCGCCGGGTTTGATGCCGTCTCGCTGCAACCGGCAGCCGGCGCCCACGGCGAGCTCACCGGCATTCTCATCGCCCGCGCCTACTTCGACGCCCGCGGCGAGCACCAGCGTCGCACCGTCATCATCCCGGACTCGGCCCACGGAACCAACCCAGCCACTGCCGCCATGGCTGGGTTCCGCGTCGTCGAGGTCAAGTCGGACACCCGCGGCAACGTCGATATCGAACAACTGCGCCAGCTCGTCGGGCCGGATACCGCCGCCATCATGATCACCAATCCCAACACGCTCGGCCTCTGGGACGAGAACATCACCGAGATCGTCGACCTCATCCACAGCGTCGGTGGCCTCGTCTACAACGACGGCGCCAACTTCAATGCGCTCCTCGGCATCGCCCGGCCCGGCGACTTCGGCGTGGACATCATGCACTTCAACCTGCACAAGACCTTCTCGACTCCGCACGGCGGCGGCGGGCCAGGCAGCGGCCCGGTCGGCGTGAAGGCGCACCTCGCCGAATTCCTCCCGGGGCCGATCGTCGTACGGCGACCGGGCGAAGTTCCTGAGTACGACTGGCACTGGCCCGCACGCTCGATCGGCAAGATCCACTCGTTCCACGGCAACGTCGGCGTCCACGTCCGTGCCTGGGCATACATCCGCATGCACGGTGCCGAGGGACTCCGTCGCGTCAGCGAGGACGCTGTGCTGGCGGCCAACTATCTCCTGGCACGCTTGCGCGACGTCTACGAGGTCCCCTATGACCGCACCTGCATGCACGAGTTCGTCCTTTCGGCGGTCCGCCAGAAGCGGCACGGCGTACGGGCCATGGACATCGCCAAGCGACTGCTCGACTTCGGTCTCCATCCACCCACGGTCGCGTTCCCACTCATCGTCCCCGAAGCGCTCATGATCGAGCCGACCGAGACGGAAAGCATCGAGACGCTCGACCGGTTCGTCGAGGCCATGCGTCAGATCGCCGAGGAAGTCGAGCGCGACCCCGAGTTCGTCCGACAGGCACCGCACCAGACGTTCTACAAGCGGCTGGACGACGTGCGCGCCAACCGCGAGCTCGATCTGCGCTGGCAACCCGAGCGTGCTCCCGCGGCCATGACCTGACACACGATCGGCTATACTCCAAGCGTCGGTCATCAGGGAAGGAGGGAGACGATGGACAAGAAGACGCTCATCGACGGCTTGAACCGGGATCTGGCAGGCGAGTTCCAAGCGATCATCATGTACATCCACTACGCGGCGGCCGCGACCGGCGTCGACCGCATCGAGCTAGCGGAGTTCTTCGAGAAGGAGATCCAAGACGAGCTCCGCCACGCGCTCTTCCTGGCCAACAAGATCACTGCTCTCGGTGGCGAACCGGTCGACGAGCCGCTCCCGGTACCCAAGGCGAGCTCCAACCGGGAGATGATCCAGCGCATCCTGGAGGCAGAGGAGCGCACTATCGCGAACTACGTGGAGCGCATGAAGCAGGCCGAGGAATTCGGCGACTACGGCCTGGCCAACGACCTGCAGGAGATCATCTCCGACGAGACGCGCCACAAGGAGGAGTGCGAAAAGCTCCTCCGCGGCGTGGCCTGACCCGCAGTGAGCTTAGTGATCCGGACCGCGCTCGGCGAGCCCGAGGGCTTGCCGGGCGCGGTTCAGTGCTTCGCTCAATTTCTGATGCTCGACAGCGAGTGTCAGGTCGCCGCGCGTCCGTTCCAGCACGCCCCGTACCATATCGGTCGTGCGCCGCAGACCGTTCGTGACCGCGTCCGGATAATCGACCTGGATGAGTACCCCGTAGATCTCGTCCATCACCGTCAGCACCACCTCGGCCCGCTCGAGGTCACCCGAACGGATGACGTCGAGGATATGGCGTCGCAACTCACCGCACGCCTCGCCGAGCGCGTTGAGGTACACGGCGTCTTCGACCTGGAGCGTCTCCGGCCCCGGGAGCGGTCGCCCGGCGACCAGGGCCAGCGTCAGGTGCGCCTCGGCGAACTCCTTGTGCGCGTCCTGCACATAACCCGACCAGTACACGGACGGGTAATCGACCAGGGACGCCGTGAGTGCGTCCTTGATCCGTCGCGCCTCTTCGAGCAGCGCTTCAGCTTCGGCGAACTCACCGCGGTGTACCGCCCGCACCGCATTGGCGCTCAAGCGGGTGATCTGTCTCGTTTCGGCGAGAGCCCGTTCACGCGCACTGTTGAGGAGATCGAGACGGGCGAGGACCTCCTCAGTGATCCGGGTGATCTCGTTCGATCGCATGGAGCGCTCCATAACCGTCTCCAGGAACTGCCGGCTACGTTCAGTCGAGAAAGGATAACAAGCGGCGCCAGGCGACCGGTGCCGTGGGCGAACACGCCGGTCGCGCCAGCTGACGCTGCGCCGCAGCCCGGTCGACGGAGAGGAGCAGCTGGGCGCAACGCAGCTCCCCAGCTCGAGCGGGGCAGGCTGCCCCCCGCCGCATCCGCGCCCGACACGAGCTCACTGCTCCTTCCTCGCGCAGCCGGGGTGCGCTGTCTGCGCGACCTGGTACGGCACGCGTGCTCCGCGCTACAATGCGCCGCGGGAACGGAAGGGGAAGACGATGGGCTTCATCGGCATGCAACCAGAGCCACTAACGCCGCGCGGCAAAGCGATCGTCCTGACAACGATCGTCCTCTCCCTGCTCTTCGTCGTTGTCTGGGGAGCAGGGATCGTCTTGATGCTCCACAACCCGGGTCACGGTTCGATCTGTCTGAGCGGCCGGTGCTGGTGACCTCGGTCACTCGCGCCAGGACGGCCGCTCGCCGCGGCGCTTCTGCATGAGGACACCGTGACGGTTCCGTCCGTAGTAGTGCCGGATCTCTGCCACCGGCACGTAGCCGAAGCGCCGGTAGAGCGCTATGGCAGGCACGTTCTTGTCTTCGACCATCAAGGTGTAGAGATCGGCATCGAGCTCGCGCTCGAGCGCAGCGAGCAGCACGGTCCCGATACCGTGCCGTCGCCAGGCCGGACTGACGCACAGATTGAGCACGCGCGCGTGACGGCCGCGCCGATCGCCGACGACGCTACCGACCAACTCGTCCCCGATACGGGCCGTCAGCACACGCACTCCCGGCCAGGCCCAGAGCACGAGGAACGCGAACACGCTGTACGCTTGCCGAGGCTCGAAGCACGTCCGCTGCAAGCGGGCGAGCGCCCAGAGGTCGCGGAACGTCGCCGGGACCACCCACAAGTCCCGATCGGCGATCCGCTGGACGGTTACGAGACGGACCGTGTGTCCGGCCACCGCTCCACCCTTCCACAGCACCGATGATGATACTCGTCCCCGTGTCCGACGAGCGTTCGCCCTCGCCTGGACCGCCGCGTGCGCGACAGACTGCGCCACGCTGAGCGGTGGTGAGGAACTGGCCGGCAGTGCTCGCAGCGAGCCTGCTCCACGCGACGGGCGCCTACCGCCGGAGCCACTCACCTGGGGGCAGCGGGTGCGACCAGTGCCAGTTCGTTGGAGACCGTACGCTCCCTCTCCGGCTCCTGTCCTTCGTCGTCCAGCTGGACGAACGGAGTTCCCGACTCCCGCGACCGTCCACTCGCCTGCCAGCGCCTGTCCCGGATACGAGCACCGGACGAGCAGCACAGCGCTCGTGCCCAGGCGCCCACTTCCTTCACCGCTCCTATCCGGTCCCACCGAGCACGACCAGCGCCACGCGCGCCTTGCCGCTGCGCTTCGCCTGGTAGAGCGCCTGGTCAGCGGCCAGGAGCAGCGAGCCACTATCGGTCACCGGTGCACCGACGTTCACTGCCGCACCCACCGAGACACTCAACCGCCCCGCTGCGACCTCGAAGTCGATCGGCTCGACGAAGGCCGCCAGGATCCGCTCGGCGATGCGCCACACCTCCTCGGCACCAGATATCCCTTCCAGGAGGACGGTGAACTCGTCTCCGGCGAAGCGGGCCACGGTATCGGCCGCGCGCACGCTCCGGGCGAGACGGCGCGCGACCTCCTGTAGGACGAGGTCGCCGGCCCCGTGCCCCCAGGTATCGTTGATCCGCTTGAAGTCGTCCAGGTCGACGAACAGTACCGCGAGCCCGCCGTCCCGCTCCGCGCGGGCGAGAGCGTGCTCGAGACGATCGAGAAAGAGCAGGCGGTTCGGCAGGCCGGTCAACGGGTCGTGGAAGGCGCGGTGACGGAGCTCCTCTGTCTCCCGCCAGCGGTCCAGTGCGATGGCCGCGAGCTGTGTCGCCAGTTCCAACAGGTGTTCCTCGTCCGGGGACGGGCTGCGCGGCTCCGTTGCGTAGAGCGCGACCGTCCCCATAACCCGGCCATTGGCATCGCGGATCGGTGTCGACCAGCACGCGCGGAAGCCGAAACGATCGACGAAATTCTGAAAGTTAGCCCAGAGCGGGTCCGTTCGCGTATCGACCACGTAGACCGGTTGATTCCGGTACGCAGCCGTCCCGCAGCTCCCTGCCTGCGGACCGACCGGGAGTCCTTCGATCGCCCGCAACGCCTCCGGCGGAAGGCTCGGGGCTGCCCCGTGATGCAGGCGACCATCTGCACCGAGCAGCAAGACCGAGCACCGCAGCCCCGGTACCTGGTCTTCCACTGAGCGGCACAGGAGCTCGAGTACCTCGCTCAACGGGGCACCCTCGGCGATCGCACGGAGCAGCGTCGTCTGCGTCACCAAGAGCTGTTCGGACCGTTTGCGGTCGGTCACGTCGAGGAGGATGCCGTGCCAGAAGAGCGGCTGCCCGCGCGCGTCCCGCACCATCATCGCCCGGTTCTCCAGCCAGAGCCAGCGGCCGTCCTTGTGTTGCCACCGGAAGACCACGTGGAATCGCTCGCCGCTCTCGTCGGTCCGGCGCGCTTCGGCATAGACGTACTGCCGGTCGTCGGGATGGATGCGGGCGAACCAGAGACCCGGCTCGCTCACGAACTCCTCGGCCGTGAAACCGGTCACCTCTTCGATGCGCTGGCTGACGTAGGTGACCGAATAGTGAAGCGTACCGTCGTCCAATACGATCGGTTCCGCAGCTGTGACCAGCACGGCAGCCGGGATCTCTTCGACGAGCGAGCGGTAGCGTTCCTCCGCGATGCGGAGCTCTTCCTCGATCCGCTTGCGCTCGGTCACGTCCAGCATCACGCCCTGCCAGGCGAGCGGTTTCCCGTCGGCGTCGCGGATGAGGCGGGCCGTGCTCTCCAGCCAGCGGACAGTACCGTCCGCGCGGACGATCCGGAACTCGCTGTGGAAGCGCCCCGTCGCCCATGCCTCGCGCGTCTCCCGCCGCACCCGCTGGTAGTCGTCCGGATGGATGGCCCGGACCCATAGCGAGCGGTCCCGTTGGTGCTCCTCCGCGGAGTAACCCGTCAGCTCGCGAATCTGCGGGCTGACGTAGAGCAGCGGTCGATCCAACCGGCCGTTGGGGTACCGCACTGGTGTCACACCCTCCACGTAGACGACAGCCGGAAGTTGCTCCACCAGCGTCCGGTATCGCTCCTCTGCCTCGCGGAGCGCCCGCTCGGTCTCCTTTTCGCTGGTGATATTGAGCAGGAGGACGTGCCAGTACAGCACGCTTCCCTCCGCCGTGCGGATCGTCCAGATGTCCATGCGGAGCCAGGCCAGTTGGCCGTCCTTGCGGACGAGACGAAATTCGAGGTTGGCCGGTTCACCGGTCCGCTCGACGCGGGTCAACGTGTCCACGAGCGCTGGGCGGTCGTCCGGGTGCGTCGAGCGGGCCAGGATGCCGAGCTGTGCCCACTCCTCCGGCGTGTATCCGGTCAAGTCGAGGACGCGCGGGCTCGCGTAAATGGTTTGGTAGCCGGGGAGTCCATCCGGCAACCATTCGGCATGCGGGTCGAGGATCACCAAGGCGGCTGGGATCTGCTCGACGAGCATGCGGAAGCGTTCCTCAGCAGACCGCAGGGCCTCCTCGGCCCGTTTGCGGTCTGTCACGTCCATGAGCACGGCTTGCCGCGCCTCGATCTTGCCGTCCGGCCCGCGGATCGCTCGCACCTCGTGCCACAGCCAGACCACCTCACCGTCCTTGCGCAGGAAGCGGTACTCCAAGCGGAGCGGCTCACCGGTCTCCTCGTGGTGCCAAAAGCGCTCGAGCACCCAGTCCCGGTCGGCTGGGTGGAGCTGTCGCGCCCAGATTCCCGGCTGGCGCCACTCCTCGGGCGTAAAGCCGGTGACCTCCTCGATCTGCGGACTGACGTAGAACGTCTCATATCCGGGGAGACCGTCCGGCAGA
>JBEPZP010000003.1:0-29736 GCA_041640735.1 Thermomicrobium sp. | reverse complement strand
GCGACGATCGCAGCTGAGGATGCGACCTTCTGGTCGAATCCGGGCGTCGAGCCGCGGGCTATTCTGCGCAGCCTCGTCTTCAACCTCACCGGGGAAGCGACGAGTGGCGCCTCGACGATCACGCAGCAGTTGGTCCGCAACCTCTACCCGGAAGCGATCGGCACCGAACGAACGCTCCGTCGCAAGATCCGCGAGGCGATCATGGCCGTGCGCTTCACGCAGCACTATTCGAAGCAAGAGATCTTGATGATGTACCTCAACAACGTCTACTACGGGAACAGGGCCTACGGGATCGACGCGGCGGCACAAGCGTACTTCAACAAGTTCGCGTGGGAACTCACGCTGGCTGAGGCGTCGATGCTCGCCGGCCTCCCGCAGGCACCGAGCGTGTACGACCCGACGAAGAACTTCGAGCTCGCCAAGCAACGCCAGCGTTACGTCCTCGACCGGATGGTCGAGCTTGGGATGATCACGCGCGAGGAGGCGGACGCGGCCTTCGCCGAGCCGCTCTATCCCCAGAGCCGCGAGGGCCGCCACAACCACGCGCCGCACTTCGTCAACTTCGTGATCGACTACCTCGAGCGGAAGTACGGTCCAGCGGCGGTCTATCGTGGTGGCCTCATGGTGCGGACGACCCTCGACCTCTCCATCCAACAAGCGGCCGAAGAGATCGTGAAGCGCCGCATCGAGCAACTGGCACCGTACCGCGTCAACAACGGTGCGCTCGTCGCGATGTTGCCGTGGAGCGGTGAGATCATCGCGATGGTCGGGAGCGCAGACTTTTACAACGACGCGATCGACGGTCAGTTCAACGTCGCCATCGCCGAGCGGCAGCCCGGCTCGGCGATCAAGCCCATCACCTACCTCACTGCCTTCGAAAAGGCCGGCTGGTACCCGGGAACCGTCGTGTTCGATTACGCCAAGGAGTGGAACATTCCTGGCTTCGGCCGATATGCGCCGCGGAACGCGACCCGGCAGCACTTCGGCGCTATCACCGTGCGCGAGGCGCTCGGCAACTCGCTCAATATCCCGGCCCTGCAGGCGATCGAGGTCGTCGGTGTACCGGCGATGATCGACATGGCCCATCGGCTCGGCATCAAGACCGGCTTCTGGCGCGATCCGAGCTTCTACGGCCTCTCGATCACACTCGGTGGTGGCGAGGTGTCTCTGCTCGAGCTGACGAACGCCTACGCGACGATCGCCAACAATGGGAAATACGTCCCGTATAACCCCGTCCTCGAGATCATCGCGCCCGGCAACAACCGGATCTACCAGCTCGATCGCGCCACGGTGCTCGCGGAAGCACCGCAAGTCGTCCGCGCCGAGTACGCCTACCTCATCACCCACATCCTGTCCGACAACCAGGCACGGACGCTCATCTTCGGGCGCAACAATCCCCTCGTCCTTCCCGAGTTGAACAACCGCCCCGTCGCCGCCAAGACCGGCACCTCCGAAGACGCGCGCGACCTCTGGACAGTCGGGTACACCACTGACGTCGTCGTCGGCGTTTGGGTCGGCAATACCGATAACAGCCCGAGTCGTGGACTTGACGGTATCTCGAGCGCTGCACTGATCTGGCACGACTTCATGGTCAAGGTCCACCAGGACGAGCGCCTCGCGCAGAGCTTGCTCGGTCCCGACGGTCAACCGCTGCCGATCGAGTTCTCGCGACCGCCGGGAGTCGTCGAGGTCCAGGTGTGCGCTGCGACTGGCAAACGACCGATTCCAGGAGCCCGCACCGTCACCGAGGTGAGCGTGCGCGACGGTCCGCCACGCTTGCGCTGCGACCAGGTCTCGGAATACGAACTGCGGGAGCTCCGGGCAGCACTCTCGACCCCACGCGGCATGACCGATCGTGGTTGGAGTTCGCTGCGCGCCTATGCCGCCATGGTGGGCATAGCGCCGCGGATCGAGATCGAGCAGGAGGCACCCGAGGGGGAGGCGCCACCACCCGGAGAAGCAGGATCGACCCCGACACCGGAAGAGCCTACGGGCACACCGCAACCACAACCGTCCGGGAACGCGCCGGCGCTGCCGGGCCAGCCTCCGCCGGTTGGGTCACCATAGAGGGTGCTGCTCGGGCGATGAGATCGTGCTATCCTTCACGAGCTGGGTGAGAGTGGCCCGCGAGAGCGAGGTGCGTCCGTGTCGCTCATCGACTATGCGGTGATCGGACTGCTCGTCCTGACCAGCACGGTGATGGGAGCAGTCCTCATCCTGCTCGGTCATTTCGTGCGCCCGCGCAAGCCGAACCCTGCCAAGTTGCAACCGTACGAGTCAGGTGTCCCCGACGTGAACCCGCCGCGCGGTCGGTTCACGCCGCGCTTTTACCTCGTCGCGCTCCTCTTCGTCGTCTTCGACGTCGAAGCGATCTTCCTGTATCCGTGGGCGGTCGCCTTCGATGCTTTGGCGCTCTACGGGTTCGTCCAAGCAGCACTGTTCGTCGGCATTCTGCTCGTCGGGCTCCTCTACGAATGGCGGAAAGGAGCCCTCGAATGGGTGTGAGCCAGACGCACAGCCAGCCCAACATCATCACGACAACGGTCGATTGGGTCTTCAGCTGGGCGCGGCGGTCGAGTCTCTGGTGGTTACAGTTCGGCTTGGCCTGCTGCGCCATCGAGATGATCAGCTCAGCGATGCCCCGCTTTGACTTGGCCGAACGTTTCGGCATGCTCTACCGTGCCTCGCCGCGCCAGGCTGACTTGATGATCGTGGCGGGCACGGTGACCAAGAAGATGGCACCGGTCGTCCGGCAGCTCTACGACCAGATGGCGGATCCCAAGTGGGTCATCAGCATGGGCAGCTGCGCCAACGTCGGTGGGCCCTTCGACACCTATGCGGTCGTCCAAGGGGTCGACCAAGTGATCCCCGTCGATATCTACGTACCCGGTTGTCCGCCGGTGCCGGAAGCGCTCTACTACGGCGTGCTGGAGCTGCAGAACCGGGTGATCCGGTACGAACGGCTGAAGGAGCGTTACGGCCTGGAGGCAGCCGAAGCCTATCGACAGGAACAACGCGAGGCTGCGCGGTCTGCCTTAGGTCCACGGTCGTAGGGGGAAGAGCGTGAGCGACACGCGTCTGCAGCCAGCGACGAGCGAGAGCAGTCCCTGGGACACAACCGGGTACTGGGGACCGACCGACCCGGAGCAGCACCCTGCCGTGCGGCTCGTCCGCGAGCGTTTTCCGGACGCCTTTCGAGAGGTCGTAGTGTTCCGCGACGAAGTCACGATCCGCGTTGCCCGTCAGGCGCTCCGGGAAGTCGTCGATTTCCTCCGTACGCATCCGGAACTGCGCTACAACCACCTGACCGATATCACCGCCGTCGACATGCTCTATCTACGCGAGCGCCCTCGTTTCGACGTCGTCGTCCAGCTCTATTCCATCCCGCGGCGTCAACGTCTACGCGTCAAATGCGGCGTCGAGGACGGGGAAACCGTACCGTCGCTCGTGCCGATCTTCGCCGGTGCCAACTGGCTCGAGCGCGAGTGCTACGACATGTTCGGCATCGTCTTCGAAGGCCATCCGGACCTGCGCCGGATCCTCCTGCCGGAGGACTGGGACGAAGGACACCCCTTGCGCAAGGACTACCCGCTTCGCGGTTATCGCGACTACGTGCAACCCGGCTTCGACTCGCCTGCGCCGCGCGTCCGCGGTACGTTGCGGAGGCCAGGGCCATGATCGATTTCTCGCAGCCGACTCCGGTCATCCTGAGCGAGGTCCGTCAGCTCACGCCGACACGCCGCGAGCTCGTGCTGAACATGGGACCGCAGCATCCCAGTACGCACGGCGTGCTGCGCGTCCGCTTGACGCTCGAAGGAGAAACGGTCATCGCCTGCGACCCCGTGATCGGCTACCTCCATCGCGGCGTGGAGAAGCTGGGGGAATCGCACCGTTACGCGCAGTTCGTCCCCTGGACTGATCGTACCGATTACGTGGCCGCGCCATCGAACAACCTCGGGTACGTCCTGGCAGTCGAAAAGCTCTGCGGCATCCAAGCGCCGGAGCGCGCCCAATACTGGCGCATGATCATGGCCGAGTTGACGCGGATCGCTTCGCACCTCGTCTGGCTCGGGACGCACGCGCTGGATATCGGTGCACTCTCCGTGTCGCTCTACACTTTCCGCGATCGCGAGCTCATCCTGGACATCTTCGAAAAGTTCTGCGGCGCACGGCTGACGACGAACATGATGGAGATCGGAGGATTCTCGCGCGAGATCCCGCCCGATCTTCCGGAGATGGTGCGCTCGTTCTGCCGCTACTTCCCACAAGCGATTCGCCAGTACAAGGACTTGCTCACCGAAAATCCGATCTGGCTGGGGCGGACCAAGGGCGTCGGCGTCATCGAACCCGAGGTCGCGATCAACTACGGCTTGACCGGGGCCTGTCTGCGAGGTTCCGGCGTCAACTACGACGTGCGCAAGGCGATGCCGTATCTCCTGTACGACCGCGTCGAGTTCGAGGTGCCGCTCGGCACCCACGGTGACGTCTACGATCGCTATCTGGTGCGGATGGAGGAGATGCGGCAGTCGATCCGCATCATCGAGCAGTGCCTCGAGCAGGTGCCGACGGACGGTCCGCTCATGGCCTACGAGTCACAGTACGTCATTCCGCCACACAAGAACGTCATGACGACGGCTGAGGACATGCAGCGGCATTTCATCTGGGTCATCAAGGGCTTCAGCCCGCCGAAGGGAGAGGTGTACCACGCCGTCGAGCACTCGAAGGGCGAGCTGGGCTATTACATCGTGAGCGACGGGAGTCCGATTCCCTATCGCGTACGCATCCGGACACCCGACTTCGTCAACCTCCAGTCGCTCCCCTACATGGCGCAAGGCGCGATGCTGGCAGATATCGTCGCCTTGATCGGGACGATCGACATCGTGCTCGGCTCGGTCGATCGGTAGGCGTACGCGGCGAGGTGGGGTTGCGCAGGCGATGGACTGGCAGCGTTTGCTCGTGAGTTATCTCTTCGGCTTCGTGCTCCTCAACATCTTGCTCGGTCTCATGGCGTACATGACGTGGTTCGAGCGGCGTGTCCTGGCCCGGATGCAGCACCGGATCGGACCGAACCGTACCGGTCCCTTCGGGCTGCTCCAGCCGATCGCCGACGGGATCAAGCTCCTGGCCAAGGAAGACATCGTACCCGCCAACGCCGATCGGCTCGTGTTCCTCGTCGCTCCGGTCCTCTCGTTCGCGTTGGCGCCGCTCGGTGCAGTGGTCATCCCGTTCGGCGACTCCGTCTCCCTCTTCGGCCTCGAGATCCCGCTCTTGGTGGCCGATATCAACGTGGCAGTGCTCTACGTCCTCGCGCTCGGTTCGGTCGGGGTCTACGGCATCATCCTCGGCGGGTACGCCTCCGGGAACCGCTACTCGCTGCTCGGCGCGCTCCGTTCGACCGCGCAGGTCATCAGCTACGAGCTCGTTCTGGGGCTCTCTCTGGTGGGCGTTCTGATCCTCTCCGGCTCGCTCAGCCTGCTGGACATCATGCGCGAGCAGCAGCGCTCGCTGGTCATCGGCCCGCTCACGCTCCCGAACTGGTACATCCTTTCGCAGCCTATCGCGTTCGCTCTCTTTCTCATCGCTGCCGTCGCCGAGACCAATCGCGCACCGTTCGACTTGCCGGAAGCCGAAACGGAGCTGGTCGCCGGCTACTTCACCGAGTACTCCGGCTTCCGGTTCTCGTTCTACTTCCTTGCTGAATACATCAACATGATCGTCATTTCACTTCTCGCTGCGACCCTCTTCCTGGGCGGTATCGATGGACCGTTCGCCGACGGTGTCTGGTGGCTGGTACTGAAGGCACTCTTCTTCCTGTTCTTCTACGTCTGGTTGCGGGCCACCCTTCCACGCTTTCGCTACGACCAGCTCATGGGGCTCGCCTGGAAGGTGCTCTTGCCGCTGGCACTCCTCAACATCGCGATCACCGGACTCGTCCGTTTGTGGGGGATCGGCGCACTCTGAGTGAGGGAGCACGCCGTCTATGTCGGCGCAGGTTGCGGTGTTTTGGCTCTTAGCGTTCGTGAGTCTTCTCGGTGCGCTCGGGGTCGTCGTCGCGCGGAATCCGATTCACAGCGCGATCGGCCTCGTCGTCTCCTTCATCAACGTAGCGGCTATCTACCTCATCGCTCGTGCCGAGTTCCTCGCCGTCGTCCAGGTCATCGTCTACGCTGGTGCGGTGATCGTGCTCATCGTCTTCGTCACCATGTTGGTCCATCCCGACGACCTCCCCGAGTTCCACGGGCGACGCCCCTTGCGGGTGGTGACCGGCCTCGTCCTCGGGCTCGCACTGCTCGCTGAGGTATCGGCAGCGATTCTCGCTCGCCAACTGGCCGGTGCGCCGGGGCCGTGGACGGACCAGGCGGTGGCTGCCGTCGGCGGCAATACGCGCGCGCTCGGACAAGTCCTCTATTCCGACTACATGCTGGCGATCCAGCTCACCGCCCTGCTCCTCCTGGCAGCGACGATCGGTGCCATCGCGCTGGCGCGACCGGAGGCTGTCAGCGAGCGGCTGGCAGCAGCGCGCCGCGTGTTGACCATTTCGCTGGCGCACCCACGCGGCGTCGACCAGCCGGAACTCCCACCAGCGCTGCCGGGCGCTGGCGACGGACGGTTCAAGCCGGCCGGCGGCGGGCGACCGATCGTGCTGGCGCGTTCGGCTGACGAGTTCACCGAACAGCCGGCCTGGGGCGAGTGGAGGACGCGATGAGCGAGCTTTCGGCGACACACTTTCTGCTTCTCAGCGCTGCTCTCTTCATCATCGGGATGGTCGGGGTCCTGACCCGCCGCAACGTCCTCGTGATCTTCATGTGCATCGAGCTCATGCTGAACGCGGTGAACGTGAGCTTGATCGGCTTCGCCTACGAGCTCCACCAGCTCACCGGGCAGGTCTTCGCGCTCTTCGTCATCGCTATCGCTGCCGCGGAAGCGGTCGTCGGTCTCGGTATCGTCATGGCCTTGACGCGGCGAGCCGACACAGTCGACATCGACGAACTCCGGCAGCTCCGCGAGTGATCGGGGAGGGACGATGGAGCGAACCGTCGCTTGGCTGATCGTCATTCCGCTCGCACCGCTGCTCGCAGCGACGATCAACTTCCTGCTCGGGAAGTGGTGGATCCGCCAGCGCGCGCACTGGCTCGCTGTGCCTGCCGTGGGCATCTCGTTTCTCGCCAGTGTCGCTGCAGCCGTCGCCGTGCTCGGCCGGCACGAAACGCTACGGCAGCCGCTCTACACGTGGATCAGCGCTGGCGACTTCCACGTGCCGGTCGAACTCGTCGTCGACGAGTTGACGGCGATCATGCTGCTCGTCGTGACCGGCATCAGCTTCCTCGTGCACGTCTACTCGATCGGGTACATGCACCACGACCCTGCCTACTACCGCTTCTTCGCCTGGCTGCCGCTCTTCGTTTTCTCGATGGTGATGCTGGTCCTCGCTAATAACTTCCTCGTCCTCTTTGTCTTCTGGGAAGCGGTCGGTCTCTGCTCGTACCTCCTCATCGGCTTCTGGTTCCGCCGGCGGTCAGCAGCTGAAGCTGCCAAGAAGGCCTTCGTGGTCAACCGCATCGGCGACTTCGGCTTCGCGCTCGGGGTGATGCTCATCTTCGTGACGCTCGGCACGTTGGACTACCAAGCCGTGTTCCACGCCGTACCCGAGCTCTCGCCTGGTACGGTCACGGCGATCGCGCTCCTGCTCTTTACCGGGGCGATCGGCAAGTCAGCGCAGCTACCGCTCTTCGTCTGGCTCCCCGATGCGATGGAAGGGCCGACCCCGGTATCGGCCCTCATCCACGCTGCGACGATGGTCACCGCGGGCATCTTCATGGTCGCTCGCGCGCACCCCATCTTCCTCGCCTCGCCGACCGCGATGTGGGTGGTCGCACTCGTCGGCGCACTGACCGCGTTCGTCGCCGCCACGATCGCGACGACGCAGTTCGACATCAAGCGCGTCGTCGCCTACTCCACGGTGAGTCAACTCGGGTACATGGCCATGGCACTGGGCGTGGGAGCATGGATCCCCGCCATCTTCCACCTGTTCACCCATGCTTTCTTCAAGGCCCTGCTCTTCCTCGGTTCCGGGTCCGTTATGCACGCCATGCACGACGAACTGGACATGCGCCGGATGGGCGGGCTGAAGCGCTGGATGCCGCTCACCTATTGGACGTTCCTCAGCGGTGCAGCCGCTAACGCTGGGATCGTGCCGCTGGCGGGCTTTTGGAGCAAGGACGAGATCCTGGTGGGTGCCTGGGTGGGTGGAGCACCGCTCCTCACCCTCATCGGGCTGGCAGCCGCCTTCTTCACCTCGCTCTACATGTTCCGAGCTGTGTTCCTCACCTTCCATGGCGAGCCGCGCTTCGACACCAAGACGCTCCATCCGCACGATCCGCCGGCCACGATGTCCGTGCCGCTCGTCGTCCTGGCGGTCGGTGCAGTCTCGGCTGGCTTCGTCGGCGTTCCGCCCGAGAACGGTTGGATCCACCACGCACTCGAACCCGCATTCAAGGGGATCGCGCACCATAAGGTCTCGCTCGCCCTCACCGTGACGATCGCCGCGCTGTCGACGCTCGTCGCGCTCGGCGGGCTCTGGCTCGCCTACGCCGCCTACGTGCGGGGGACGGTGTCGCCAGCTGCGGTCGCCGCCCGGCTCGGCTGGGCCTATCGCCTGGCAGCCAACGGTTGGTACTTCGACTCCATCTACCAACGCGTCATCGTTCAGCCACTCGATGCCTTCGCACGCTGGCTGTGGCGGACGATCGACGTGGGTGTCATCGATGGGGCCGTTAACGGCTCGGCCCGCGCGGTCGCGATGCTCGCCCAGTTCTGGCGACGACTCCAGACCGGACTGGTTGCCAACTACGCACTGGTGATCGCCCTGGCGACTGTGGTGCTCATCGGGGTCTCGCTCGTCGTCGGTAGCACGTTGTTCCGCTGAGCAGAGGGTGGAGGGGAAAGCGGTGGAGCAGCTACCGATCCTGAGTCTGATCACCTTCAGCCCGCTCCTCGGGGCGCTCGTGCTGTTTTTCTGGCCGAACGTGCCCCCGCGTGCTGCCCGCTGGACCGCTCTCGCTGCCAGCAGTGTCTCCCTCCTGCTCTCGGTCGCCATGCTGCTTGCGTTCGACCCCGATCGACCGGGGATGCAGTTCACCGAGACGTTCGAATGGTTGCCGGAACTCGGTGTCGCCTATCGGCTCGGGGTCGACGGCATCAGCGCCCCCTTGGTCGCTTTGACGACCCTGCTGACCGTCATCGCCGTCATCGCCTCCTGGGAGCCGATCCGCCACCGCGTGCGCGAGTACTACATCGCGCTCTTGCTCCTGGCGACCGGCATGGTAGGCGTCTTCGTCAGCCTCGACTTGGTGCTCTTCTACATCTTTTGGGAGATCGTCTTGATCCCGATGGCGCTCATCATCGGAGTGTGGGGCAGCGCGAACCGCGTGTACGCAGCCGTGAAGTTCTTCCTATACACTCTCGCAGGCAGTCTGTTCATGCTCGTCGGCATCGTCGCGCTCTATCAGGAGTATTTCCAGCAGACAGGTATCCGTACACTCGACGTGCTCCAGCTGATGGAGGGGACGTATAGCCCGACCTTCCAGTTCTGGACGTTCCTCGCTTTCTTCCTCGCGTTCGCGATCAAGGTGCCGATGTGGCCGTTCCACACCTGGCTCCCGGACGCGCACGTCGAAGCGCCGACGGCGGGATCGGTGATCCTGGCCGGCGTGTTGCTCAAGATGGGCGGGTATGGGTTCCTCCGCTTCAATCTGCCCCTATTCCCGGACGCGAGCCAGACTTGGGCGCCCGCGATCGTCGTCCTGTCCGTCATCGCGATCCTCTACGGCGCGCTCATGGCCCTCGTCCAACAGGACTTCAAGAAGCTCATCGCCTACTCGTCGGTGAGCCACATGGGGTTCGTGACGCTCGGGATCTTCGCGCTCAATCAACCGGGGCTCAGCGGTGCCATGGTCGTCATGCTCAGCCACGGCTTCGTGACGAGCGCCTTGTTCCTGATCGTCGGCATTTTGTACGAACGAGCGCACACGCGTGACCTCGCTGCATTCGGCGGCTTGGCACGCAACATGCCCGTCTTCGCGGCATTCTTCGGTTTCTTCGCCTTCGCCTCGCTCGGGTTGCCCGGTCTCAGCGGCTTCGTCGGCGAATTCCTCGCGCTCCTGGGTGGCTTCCGAGCCTATCGCTGGGCCGGCGTCCTCGGGACGGTCGTCGTGATCCTCGCTGCTTGGTACATGCTACGTGTCTTCCAGCGTGTCGCCCTCGTCCGTGCCCCCGGCGAACCACCCGACCCGGACGACCCCGAGCTCAGGCTGGCCACAGCGCACGGCGTACCGCCGATCGCTGGAGGCGGCGATACCGGACATGCGCCAGTCGATCCCCGCACGTTCCCGGACGTCAACTGGCGCGAGGCAGCGACGCTCATCCCGCTCGCGCTCTTGACGTTGTGGGTCGGAGTCTACCCGTTGCCCGTCCTCCGTCTCATCGAACTCTCGCTGCAAGCCGTGCTGGCTGCTGTCGTGCGCACCTGACGGTGAGGAGGATCGTCGATGCCGTTGCGGCTCGTCGCACCCGACTGGTCGCTACTCGTCCCGCCGTTGATCGTGCTCGGTACCATCGTGCTCTTGCTCGCGCTGGACGCGATCCTTTCGCGTCCCTCGGCCCGTCTCATGCTCGGCATCGCCGTCCTCGGGCAGGCACTCGCGCTCGGCTCGCTCGCCACGATCGACTGGGCGAGCGGTGCGACGACCTTCGGCTCGAGCTATCGGGCGGACTGGTTCGCTCTCGTGATCGCCGCGGTCGCTCTCGTCGCCGGTATCCTCTCGGTCCTCGTCTCGGCAGGGTACACCGAATCGGGGTTGGAACCTGGCGGCATCGGCCAGGCCGAATATCTCTCGCTGCTCCTCTTCTCCGTCCTCGGCACGATGATCGTCGGTGCCGCCGGTGACTTTATCGTCCTCTTGCTCGGGATCGAGATGAGCGCAGTGGCAGTGTACGCCCTGACCGCCTTCGCCCGTCGCCGCATCACCAGCCTCGAGGGCGCACTCAAATACTTTTTGCTCGGCGCCTTCGCGAGCGCCATCCTCATCTACGGCATGGCCTGGGTCTACGGGTTGACCGGCAGCATCGAGCTCAGCGACATCGGCCGGACACTCGCCAACGTCGTGACCCCTGGACAGCCGCTGGATCCGGCCCTCCTCCTGGCCTTGCTCCTGCTCGCAGTCGGTCTCGGCTTCAAGATCGCCGCCGTCCCCTTCCATATGTGGACACCGGATGCCTACCAAGGAGCACCGACGCCCGTCTCCGCGTACATGTCGGTCGTCCCCAAGGTCGCTGGCTTCGCTGCGATGGCCCGCATTCTCGTCCAGGGACTCCAGCCGTTGAGCGCGCACTGGACAGGGCTGCTCGCTCTTCTGGCGCTGGTCACCATGGTGTACGGGAATGTGGTAGCGATCGCACAGCGCGACCTCAAGCGGATGCTCGGGTACTCGGCCATCGGGCACACCGGGTACATGCTCGCCGGTCTGGCCGCCTTCACCACCGGCCAGCTCGGCGATCGCAGCGTGGGCAGCGTGCTCTTCTATCTCTTCGCGTACACGTTCATGAACATCGGCGCCTTCGGTATCGTCGCTTGGTTGCAAGAACGTGGCCTGGGGACGACGCTCGACGACATCGCTGGACTCGCCAGCCGGGCGCCGCTGGCCGCGCTCATGATGGCGGTCTTCATGCTTTCGCTCATGGGCATGCCGCCGTTGCTCGGCTTCTACGCAAAGTACTATGTGATCCTGGCGCTCATCGAGGCAGGGCAGCTGTGGCTCGCGGTCGCGATCGTGGTGATGAGTGCGGTCTCCGCCTTCTTCTACCTCCGTGTGGTGACCCGCATGTACTTTGAGGAGCCGAGCGGAACCTGGCAGCCAGTGCGTACGCCGTTGCTGGGGTTCGGCCTGGTACTGATGACCGTCGCGACCGTAGTCCTCGGTCTCGTCTCCGGTCCACTCTTGGACCTCGCGCAGCGCTGGCCGGCTGCCTTCGCCTGATCCCCTCGCCACCTTTCCGAAGGAGGCAGCGCACATGGAGATTCGACCGTACGAGGATCGTGACGCCCCAGCGGTTACTGGGTTGTGGAACGAAGAGTTCGGTGCGCGCTACCCGCTCACGAGCGAGCTCCTCGTCGTCCGGACACACACCCTCCCTGACGTTCCTCTCGCCGGATGGGTAGCGATCGAGGGTGGACACCCGACCGGTGCGCTCCTGGTACGGCTACCGGCACTTCCGTGGCTTCCGACGGGGGTGGCCTTCGCGACGCTCTTCGTCGTCGGGCGAGCGTTTCGTGGTCGCGGCCACGGCCGTGCGTTGCTCGAGACAGCGCTGGCGACGCTGCGCGAGCGTGGATTCCACACGGTCGTGTTCGGCGGTGGGCCGGGTCATCTTGTGCCCGGCGTGCCGGCCGATGCTCCACTGGCAACGTGGCGGTTCCTGCGGCAGGCCGGCGCGGTGCCACGCGAGGTGTTCCACGACCTCCTGGTCGATCTCTCGCTGCCCCTGCCCCAGCCCACCTTTCCACCAGGCGTCCGACTCGAACCGGCGCCACGGGACGCGATGCTGGCCTTTCTCGCAAAAGAGTTTCCGGGCGCATGGGAAGTCGACGTCGCGACTGCCTACGACGCCGGGGCGACGATCCTGGGTCTCTGGGAGGACGATCGATTGATCGGCTTCACCGCCACCCATCGTCCGGGCGAGTGGCCACCCGGACCGAGTCTCTTTTGGATCGCTGCGCTCGAGGGTCCAGCTGGCGGGCTCGGCCCGCTCGGCGTCGCCGCAGCCGAACGGAAGCGCGGTCTCGGGCTGGCCATGGTGCTCGGTGCGCTCCGATGGCTCCACGAGCGCGGTGTCCGCTGGGTGGTCATCGATTGGACCGAACTCGCACCGTTCTACGGTCGAGCCGGCGCACACCTGTGGCGCACGTATCAGCTCGCGAGCTTGTCGCTGCAGCCGGGGCCCCTCCAGACGCCCCACACGAGGAACCGAGCGTGACCCTCCCGCGCGTCATCCTCAAGCCAGGACACGACCGGCCAGTACGCCGCCATCACCCGTGGATCTTCTCCGGCGCCATCGCGCGCATCGAGGGGCCGGTCGACGACGGCGATATCGTGGACGTGTGGAGCGCCGAGCGGGAATGGCTCGCTCGCGGCTACCTGAACCGCCGCTCGCAGATCACCGTGCGCGTACTCACCTGGAACCGCGACGAGACGATCGACGAGACCTTCTGGGCCGGACGGCTCGAGCGGGCGCTGGCTGCGCGCGAACGGTTGCAACTCGCCGAGTACACCGATGCCTATCGCCTCGTCTTCGCGGAGAGCGACTGGATTCCTGGACTCGTCGTCGACCGCTACGGCGACTTCCTCGTCGTGCAGTCGCTCACACTCGGCATCGAGCGCCGCAAGGCATCGCTCGTCGCGCTGTTGGCCGAGCGGTTGTCCCCGCGCGGCATCTACGAGCGTTCCGACCCGGACATCCGCGAGAAGGAAGGCCTCCCGTCCCAGCATGACGGCGTGCTGTGGGGCACAGCTCCACCGGAACGGTTGGAGATCCGCGAATACGGGCACTGCTTCGCCGTCGATATCCGCCGTGGTCACAAAACCGGGTTCTATCTCGACCAGCGCGAGAACCGCCGGCGTGCAGCGAGCTACCTCGCCGGCGCACGGGTGCTCAATGCCTTTTCCTACACCGGAGCCTTCGCCGTGTACGCGCTCGCCGCTGGCGCCGCACACGTCGTGAACCTCGATACCTCGGCTGAGGCATTGGCGGAGGCCGCGGCCAATCTCGCCCGCAACGGTTTTCCGGAGCACACGTACGAGCAGGTCGAAGGCGATGCCTTCCGCGTCCTTCGCCGCTTCCGGGCCGAGGGACGCCGCTTCGACGCCGTCATCCTCGATCCACCGAAGTTCGCGTTCTCCCAGGCCCACCTCGAGCGAGCCGCCCGCGGTTACAAGGACATCAATCTACAAGCCTTCCACCTCATCGAACCCGGCGGCATCCTGGTAACATTTTCGTGCTCGGGACTCGTCTCGCCCGATCTCTTCCAAAAGATCGTCTTCGCCGCTGCCGAAGACACCGGCCGCGAGGTACAGATCCTGGAACGGCTCGGACAGCCCCCCGATCACCCCGTACGCCTCAGCTTCCCGGAGGGGGAGTACCTCAAGGGGCTCATCTGTCGCGTCTGGTGAACGGGCTGGCCCGTACCCGCTCAGTCCTCGCGCTTCAGCGAGGGGTCACTCCCGCCAGGAGTGTGCGGAGCACCCGCCCGAGGCGTTGCGCTCCCTCGACCAGCTCCTCCCGCGTCAGCGTGGTGAACCCGAGACGGAAGCTCGAGCTCGGCCGGTGCTCCGGGTAGAACTCCGCGCCCGGGACGTAGGTCACGCCAGCTTCAGCACAGGCCGGAAGCAAGGCCGCGGTGTCAGTATCGCTTGCGAGCGTCACCCAGAGGAAGAACCCTCCCCGGGGAACGGACCACTGCGCGAAATCGCCGAGCTCGCGAGTGAGCACCTCCACCAGGAGCCGACACCGCTCGGCATACACCGCTCGTGCGGTGCGGAGATGCTCCTCGTACCAGGGGCTCGTGATGCAGGCAGCCAGCGCTCGCTGCAGGAGACGATCGGACTGGATATCGGCCGCCTCTTTCGCGTCGATGAGTGGCTTCATCAACCGAGCTGGTGCGACGAGCCAACCCACCCGCAAGCCAGGCGCGAGTGTCTTGGAGAAGGTACCCAGGAACAGGACCTCGTCCCAGTACGCACGCAAGGGCGGTGGAGGTGGCACGTCGTACCACAACTCGCCGTACGGGTCGTCCTCCACGACAGGAACCCCGTAGCGGGCAGCCAGCTCGACCACTGCCCGCCGCCGCTCAGCCGACATGGTCACACCAGCCGGATTCTGGAACGTGGGCACTGTATAGAACAACTTGGGGCGCGGTTCGCGCCGGAACGCTTCCTCGAGCTGTTCCACTACCACGCCGTCACCGTCGAGCGGCACCGCCTCGATCTGGACGGCGTAGGGCTCGAAGACTTGCAAGGCCCCGAAGTACGTCGGCCCTTCGACGATGACGCGGTCACCCGGTTCCAAGAGGAGCCGCGCCACGAGGTCGATCGCCTGCTGGGCGCCCTGCGTGATCAGGATCTGGTCTGGGTGTACGTGCGCGCCGCGCTGGCCGAGGCGCTCCGCGATCGCGATACGCAACCCCTCGTACCCCTCGGTCTCGGCGTACCAGAGTCCAGTGGGTTCCTCGTTCCACGCGCGCACGAGGGCTCGACTGATGGGCTCGACGGGCAGACACTCGAGTGGTGGTGCACCACCAGTGAAGTGGATCGTCCCTGGTGGACAAGGTAGTTGCGAGAAATCCGTCCGCGTACATGCACGGAACGCCGCTACCCGTCGAGCGAGCACGCGATCCCAGTTCAGCCTCACGGTGCCTCCGATCGTTCGTCACGTACCGGGGGATCGACGAGCACGATTTCCAGACGCTTGTTGCTGCGGCCCTTCGAGCGCGTCCCGACGATGCGGATGCCGCCGATTTCCCGCGTGTTACGCACGTGGGTACCGCCGTCTGCTTGCAGGTCCAACCCGACGATTTCGACGACGCGTACGTGCCGGATCGACGGCGGCAGGAGGTTGACCTTGGTGCGGATCAGGTCGGGGATCCGCTCCGCTTCCTCGCGGGGCATCGTCCACCAACGCACCAGCAAGGCTCGCGCGATCATCTCGTTCGTCAACGCCTCGATCCGCGCCACACGCTCGGGCGCAAGATCCTCCAGCTCGAAATCCATGCGCGCTTTGTCGACGTCGAGGTGCGCTCCGGTCACGAGTGCCCCGTATTCGCGATAGACGACGGCGGACAGCACGTGCAGTGCGGTGTGGAACCGCATGAGCCGATACCGACGCTCCCAGTCCACTCGCCCGCGCAGGGGCGTCCCTACGGGCGGCGGTGGGGCATCCAGCACGTGGACGACCTCGTCCGGGACTGAGCCGCGCCGAACCGTCACCACACGCCACAGCCGCCCGTCCGACGCGACCAGCTCACCCGTATCGTGCGGTTGACCGCCGCCACCCGGGTAGAAGGCCGTCCGGTCGAGGATGACGCCGTGATCGGCCGTCGCGTCTCCGACCACTGCATCGAACTCGCGGAGGTAGCTATCCTCGAGGTACAGCAAGTGCGTCGGCGGCATCGCCGGCTCCTCCGCGGCCGATGATAGGGCCTGGACGAACGAGAGTCAAACGAGGACGCCCGCGTGCGCGAGAGGCCGGCTCATTACCCTACTGTCCCGTTCTCCCCCGCTGCCAACGCCTCGCGTGCCCGCCGCAAGAGATCGAGCACTTCCTCATCGGTCGCTTGGTGGAAGTCCTGGTACCACGCGCCGACGCCGTCCAGCGGCTCGGGGGTCAGTAACACTTCGACGCGATCGACTTCGCGACGGAGACGCTCGACCGTCACCGGTGGTGCGACCGGGAGCGCGACCACGATCCGTTCCGGATGCTGTTCGCGCACGGCAGCGATCGCCCCCAGCATCGTGAACCCTGTAGCGACTCCGTCATCGACCAGGATGGCGATCTTGCCAGTGAGGTCGGGGAGCGGCCGCCCCTCGCGATACAGCTGGCGGCGCCGCTCCAGTTCGGCCAAGAGTTTCGGCACGACCCGCTCGATGTATTCTCTATCGGCCACCCCGAGAGCGAGCTCTTCCTCGTTGACCGAGACGAAGCCGTTCTCCGCCACGACGCCGATGGCATATTCGGGATTGAACGGTGCGCCGATCTTGCGGGTCAATATGACGTCCAAGGGCAGACGCAGCGCTCGTGCGATCTCGTAACCGACGAGCACGCCCCCGCGCGGTAGAGCCAGAACGATCGCTGGTTGACCAACCAGATCCCCCAGGCGTTCGGCCAGCCGTCGTCCGGCCTCGAACCGATCACGAAACATACTCCCACCCCCACGCTCATATCGTCGCTCGGTGTCATCCCGGACTGCGCTATGATTGATGCGATCGTGCGGCGACCTCTTCGAGCGCCGCGAACACTGTGGAGGAACAGTACATGGCCAAACCACGTCTTCGAATCATCCCGCTCGGCGGCGTCGGCGAGATCGGGAAGAGCATGACGGTCTACGAATATCGCAACGAGATGCTCGTCATCGACGCCGGCGCCAAGTTCCCTGAAGAAGATCTCCGCGGAGTCGACCTGATTATCCCCGACATCGGTTATATCAAGCAACGTCTCTCCAAACTGCGCGCCATCCTCCTGACACACGGACACGAAGACCACATCGGGGGCATCCCCTTCATCCTCAACGAGATGAAGAGTATCGCACCGGTGCCTATCTATGGCTCGGAGCTGGCTATCGCGTACGCCCGCGCCAAGGTCGAAGACTTCAGCGACCCGAAGCTGGCCGATTTCCGTGTCGTCCAACCGGGCAAACGTTACCGTCTCGGCCAGCACTTCGAGGTCGAGTTCATTCCCGTCACCCACAGCATTCCCGGGAGCTACGCCATCGCGCTCAAGACGCCGCTCGGCTGGGTCGTCCACACTGGCGACTACAAGTTCGATCCGACCCCTCCACTCGGGCCCAAGACGGACGAAGCGCGGCTCAAGCAACTCGGCCGCGAAGGCGTCCTGGTGCTGCTCTCCGACGCCGTGCGCGTCGAGCGACCGGGGCGGACACCGTCCGAGGCGGTCGTGAGCGAAACCCTCGACCGCATCATCGGGACTGCCGAGGGTCGTGTCATCTTGACGACGTTCGCCTCCAATATCACGCGCATCGATCAGGCGATCCGCGCGGCGCACCGGCACGGTCGCAAAGTCGCGATCTCAGGGCGCAGCATGGAGCAGAGCACGCGCATCGCACAGGAACTGGGCTACCTCAAGCCACCGGACGGTGTCCTAGTACCGGTCGAGATCGCCATGACGTTACCCCGCAAGCAGGCGATGCTGCTGACGACTGGGAGCCAAGGCGAAGCCACGGCTGCCTTGGCCCGCATCGCGAGCAACGACCATCCCCACATCCGCTTGACTCCCGGCGATCTCGTCATCTTCTCGGCGACACCGATCCCTGGCAACGAACAGACGGTCAGCGAAACGATCGACCAGCTCTTTCGCATGGGCATCAAGGTCATCTACCCGGACATCGAACCGACGGTGCACGTCTCGGGGCATGCCAGTCGTGACGAGCTCAAGCACATGCTGCGCCTGCTCCGCCCACGCTTTTGCGTGCCGGTGCACGGCGAGTACCGGCATCTCGCTCTCTACCGGGAGCTCGCGCTCGAGATGGGCTACCTACCGGAACGGATCGTGATTCCTGAACTCGGCTCGGTGCTCAGCTTCAGCCGCGAGGACGTCCGCCGTGAGGGGACGGTCGACTGCGGCCCGGTTCTCGTCGACTTCGTCACTCCGACGCATCCCATCCTCCGTCGCCGGGACGAGGTCGCTTCCAGCGGCGTGATCATCGCCGCCTTCGTGATCGACCGGGAGACCGGGAAGTTGATCGCTGGGCCGGAGGTGACAGCAGAGGGGCTGAACGGCAAGGTGAGCCCGGAAATCCTCGCCAAAGTGACCGAGGAATTCAAACGCTTCCTCGCCAAGCAAAAGGGCGGCTTCAGCCACGGCTACCTGGTCAGTCGAACGAAGAGCGTCCTCGGGCGGCAGCTCTACCGGCGAGCGAAGTTCCGTCCGCTCATCCTGCCATTGATCAGCGAACTCTGAGCGGCAGAACCAGCGGGCGGGCGAGCGCTCAACCGAGGCGAGCGATCAGGACGTTCACGACGACCAGCAGCGCGACGACGAGCGCACCGAGCGCTTGGCTGTTGGCACGACCCAGCCGCTTGCGGAAAACGACCGTCAGTCCCAGCGCGGCGAGCGCCAGATACCCGGTGATCGGATGCCAGATGCTGATGACCTGCGGGGCACGGACGAACAGGATGGTGCCGAGGACGACCTGCACAGCGATCAGGAGATGCGCGATGCCGACCACCCACATCGGTAAGCCGTCACGCTTGCGCAGGAGAAAGCTGCCGACCGCGATCAGCAGATACACGACCGCCAGCGATTCGCCGAGCATGGCATGGATCGTGCGGATGAGCCCCATACGCTCCCCTTTCCCCGGCCTATCCTACCATGCCTTCATGAACCGATGCTCCGTTCAGTAGGGTACGGGCTAACCGTTCCCCACCGAGACTCAGCCCGATGCTGAAAAGTACCGCCCACTGCCCTGGGAGTTCGACCACCCGTTGTGGGTGGAGAAGGGGAACGCCTCCAGTGACGAGGTCACGCACGAGGTGCGAGGTGAGTCCGAGTCCGAAACCGATCCCGAACCACCGGTCTGCCCGCAGGGCGAGCAGCGTCAGGATGCTGGCGACGACGAGCGAGTGTGTCGCCGGCCGCCGCGGCATCGTCATGCAGGTGTGGAGGCGGAACGAGCGAGCTGCGACGACGTGATCGAGGTCGATCGCGAGGGCACCGATGAGCGCGCCCGCGAGCACTCGACCGGGTGCCGGTGCCCGTGCGCTCGCCGGTAGGGTCGTCGCGAGGCCCAATGCGGCATGCGAGAGTCCGTCGCTCCACGCCTTCCGGAAAGAGCCAGCGGGCGCCCGCGCCCACCAGCGGTGCGCCAGCGCAGCGAGCGCCCAGACCGCCGTACGCCCCACCCACTGCTGCATCGCTGCCCCCACCCCTCCTTCGTCCGCGAGCATACTCGACCAGGGAGAAACGGAAGGAGCATTACGAATGACGCAAGGGAGAGTCTATCGCGCAGTCGTCCTCCTCTCCGGAGGGCTGGACAGTACCACGCTGGCGTATCTGCTCGACGCGTACGGGTTCCAACTGTATGCGCTCTCGTTCCGCTACGGCCAGCGGCACGAACGCGAACTCGCTGCTGCCCGCGCCGTCGCCCAGCGACTCAACGTCGTCGAGCATCGCCTCGTGACCGTCGATCTCGCCCAGTGGGGCGGTTCCTCGCTGGTCGGTGCCGGCGACATCCCCAGCGGAGAGACGAGAGGCATCCCGTCGACCTACGTCCCAGTGCGCAACCTCGTCTTCCTCTCCATCGCGCACGCCTACGCCGAGGCGATCGAGGCCGATGCTGTCGCCATCGCGGTCAGCCAGGTCGACTACAGCGGCTACCCGGACTGCCGGGGAGAGTTCCTGGCCGCCTACCAGCAGGCAGCCGACCTCGCCTCACGGCGCTTCGTCGAAACCGGCCGTCGCATCCCTGTCCTCGCACCGTTCCTCGACGTTCCCAAGTCGGGTATCGTTCGGCTCGGATTGCGGCTGGGCGTCGACTATTCACTGACCTGGTCATGCTATCGCGGTGGTAAACGCCCTTGCCAGCAATGCGATTCCTGCCGCCTGCGGGCGCAGGCCTTCGCCGAAGCTGGAGTGCCCGATCCACTACTCCAGACCTGAGTACCACAGCGTGGTAGAACAGGGCCCGGTACAGGCAGTGGAGGGGGCCAGATGCCGATTCAACTCGTACTGATCGGACTACCGCAGAGCGGCAAGACGACTGTTTTCAACGCACTCACTGGAGCACAGGCTGCGACCGGCACCTTCAGCGCAGCCGAAGACGAACCGAACCTCGCCACCGTGATGGTGCCAGACCCCCGCTTGGACGTCCTCACACGGATGTTCCAACCGCGCCGAACCGTCCCGGCCGAAATCCAGTATTGGGACGTAGCGGGACTCGCCAAGGGCATCCACGAGCGCGGCTTGGGCGGAAGGCTGCTGGGATATCTACAGCAGGCGAGTGCACTCGTCCACGTGGTACGCGCGTTCGACGATCCGGCCGTCCCTCACCCGGAGGGGTCGGCCGACCCACTCCGCGACATCGCGACGCTGGATATGGAACTTCTCTTCGTCGACCTGGCGATGGTCGACAAACGCCTGCAGCGCATCCGAGCGATGATCCCCAAACTCCGCGGTGCCGAGCGGGAGACACACAAGCGGGAGGGAGCCGTGCTCGAGCGGCTGCACCGGGCACTCAGCGACGGAATACCGATCCGGGCAGTCGAACTGGATCCGGACGAGGAAAAGCTGCTCCGTGGCTTCGGGTTCCTCACGCAAAAGCCGCTGTTGATCCTGCTCAACGTGGGCGACGACCGCCTCCACCAGGTCGAGGACTTGTTGGCTGCGGCCAGCGAACCGGCGAGCGGTCCGGGGGTCGCTGTCGAAGCACTCCCAGGAAAGCTCGAGGCGGAATTGGCACAGCTGGCGCCGGAGGACGCCGAGGTCTTCATGCGAGAACTCGGTATCGAGGAACCAGCGCGCAACCGAGTGATTCGCACTTCGTACCGCTTGCTCGGGCTCATCTCGTTCTTTACCGTGGGACCGGACGAGGTACGAGCCTGGACAATCCGGCGCGGCGCGACTGCCGTCGAGGCAGCTGGAGCGATCCACAGCGACCTGGCGCAGGGATTCATCCGCGCCGAAGTCGTCCACTACGATGACCTCGTCCGTGCTGGCGGGCTGGCCGAAGCCCGCAAACTGGGAGCGCTCCGGCTCGAAGGGCGCAACTACGTCGTGGAAGACGGCGACATCGTCCACATCCTGTTCAACGTGTGAGGCGTCGGGGGACGGACGAGCGTGGGCGTCGACCTGACACCGCGGACGACTGGCCTCCTCTCCCCATGGTTCGTCCTTCTGCTGGGGCTGTCCTGGGTATCCGTGCTCCTCGTCCTCTGGTGGCGGCGACACCGGTTCGCACCGGAGGCGACATCGGTGGGCGCACTCCTCCTCGCCTGGGTCCTCTTCTTCTGGCGACCGCTCTTGACCAGCGCCGCCGTGCCTCGTGGTGGTGGTGACCTCAATTCGTTCTTCTTTCCGCTGCACGCCTTCGCTGCCCGAGTGGTTCAGGAAGGCGCGGTTCCGCTGTGGAACCCGGCCCTTTTTAGCGGTCTCCCCCACTGGGCCAACTATCAAGCCGGTATCCTCTATCCACTGAACTGGATCATGTACCTCGCAGCCCGACCGTTCAGCTATGCGGCGCTGGAACGTCTCGTGCTCGTCCATTACCTCATCGCGAGCCTAGGAGCCTATGCCCTGGCACGCAGCAGCCTGCGGCTCAGTCCGCTCCCCGCACTCGTCGCTGGCATCGTGTTCCCATATAGCGGGTTCCTGGTAGCGCACCTCGGGCACTACTCGATGCTCGCCGCTGCCGTGTGGATCCCCTGGCTCTGGCTCGCGCTCGCCCGCGCGCTCGAGACGCGGCGCTGGCTCTGGACTGTCCCCATCGCACTCGCCACATGGCTCTTGGCGACCGGCGGGCACCAGCAGACGGTCCTCTACGGCATGACCGGCGCCCTCCTGTGGTGGCTGGCCAACCTGTGGCGAGCGCGGTGGGAGGAACGGCAGCGGATGTGGGCAGCACTGCAGGCGCGCTCGCTCCCGGCGCTCCGGTCAGCCGTTCTCCCGCTCCTCGGCGACGCGTTCCGTGCCGCTGTAGGCATCGGCAGCGGCTTCGCCCTCGCGGCGCCGGTGCTCCTGCCCTCGCTCGAACTCGCTCGGCGCTCCGTCCGCTCCGGTGGACTGAGCTACGAAGCAGCGAGCGAGTTCGCCATGCAGCCGCTCGCGCTCGTCAACTTCGTGTTGCCGCGCGTGTTCGGCGATAACCCCACGAACTGGTGGGGGCCGTGGGCGAGCGGTGAGGTCTGGCCCTACGCTGGGGTCGTCACGCTCGTGCTCACCGCGCTCGCGTTGCTCGGCAGCCGAGAACCGCTCCGCTGGGCGTTGGCTGCGATCGGGCTCCTCGCCCTCCTCCACGCACTGGGGCCCGCGACGCCTATCCACGGCTGGGTGTACCGGTTCTTCCCGTTCGCCGATCTCCTCCGTGCCCCCGCGCGTTCGCTCCTCTTCGTCGACCTCGCGCTCGCCCTCCTTGCCGCCCTCGGCCTGGCTACCGCCCTGCGCCCAGGGCAGCTTCTCCTCCGGAGCCTGAGCCCCCTGGCTCGCTGGCTCCTCGTAGCCGTTGGAGTGATCCTCTTCCTGGTCGTCCCCCTGTTTCTCCTCGCCGTGGTCATGAGCACGACGCCGCCCGAACCGGCCGTCCGGGCGGTCGACGGGTTCCTCCTGCTCGTTGTATGGCTCGCACTCGCCGCCGCGTGGCTCCGGGCGCTGCGCACGAGCCTGCCGCGGGAATCCCTCGGTCTCGCCGGAATCGGCCTCGTGCTCTTGGACCTCTTCAGCGCAACGAGCACGTTCAATCCCACGCCCGTCGATCTCGTCGTCCACTTCCGCCACCCCGAGGTCGTCGACTTCTTGTACCGGGCGACGCAGGAAGAGGGGCCGTGGCGTCTTCTCGCACTCACGATCCTCTGGCAACCGAGCGCTGCAGCAGTGCACGACCTCGAGGATGCGGGCGGGCTCTTCGACCCGATGCAGCCAGCTGCGTACGCGCGAGTACTCGACTGTGCCCGCAGCGCACCGGAGCGCCCGCTCCTCGATCTCCTCAACGTCCGCTACCTGCTCACGCGCACCGACGACGGCACCTTCAGCCCGCACTTCACGAAACGTCTTGAGTCCGAAAGTGGCCTCGTCGTGTGGGAAAACGCCGACGCGCTCCCGCGGGCCTGGCTTCGCGGGAGCGCGTCGGTGGCGGAGACCGAGGACGTTCTCGCGCGCTTGTGCAGTGACGCTTTCGATCCGCGAGCGGAACTCTACCTAGACGGCCCGTTACCCCCAGCCGATCCGACAGCGACGGGCACCGCCACGGCGACGTGGGAGGGGCCGAACCGGCTGCGCCTCGCGGTCGAGGCGAGCGCTCCGGCCTATCTCGTCGTCGCCGTCTCGCACGATCCCGGCTGGCGGGCTGAACTCGAGGGTCAGCCAACGTCGCTCGTCGCCGCCAACGGGATCTATCAAGCGCTCTGGATCCCGGCGGGACGCCATACCGTCCTGCTCACGTACCGGCCAGCCTGGCTGACATGGGGAATCGCGGTCGCCCTCGTTGGGATGGGTGTACTGGGTACCTCGGTAGCGATCGATCGGGTGCAGCGCCGGCGCGGTGCTCGTGCCCCCGCTGCGCCGGGGCAGGTCGTGACGGGACCAGCGGAAACCGCAGCTCCGCAATGACCTCGCCTCTTCCATCAGTCCTGTTCGACTGACGGTTCACCGCCGCGGCTTGACGCCGTACGACCGGCGGAGTGCAGCGACAGCATCGGCCCCGATACCGCGCAACGTCAGTCCGGCGCTGCGAGCAGTCACGACCATGCGGCACAGGAACTCCAGCACCTCGATGCGCCGGAACGCCTCGAGCGGCGTCTCACCCACCGCGACGACACCGTGATTCTCCATGAGGACGACTGAACGTTCCTCACCGAGCGCGCTCGCGACCGCCTGCGCAAGCTCGTCGGTTCCCGGCAGGATGTACGGCACCCGGGCGATCTCTCCGAGGTAGAGCGCTGTTTCCGGCACGAGATCGGTCGGCAGCTCGAGATCGGTACAGGCGACGAGCGTCGTGTAGGGCGGCGAGAGGTGGATGACACAACGCACATCCGCACGTGCCTGGTAGATCCGGCGATGCAACTGGATCTCCGTCGAGGCTTCGGGGGGTTCTCTGGGTCCACCCTGCAGCGGTGCGAGGACGAAATCCTGCGAATCGAGTTGATCCAGCGCCGTCCCGCGCATGGTGATGAGGAAATGCGACTCGCTCCGGCGAATGCTCAAGTTCCCGCCGGTTCCCCACAAGTACCCCCGGCTGCCCGCGAGCCGCCCGAGCACGATCAAGCTTTGGTGCGGGACGAGTTCGACCGGCATCCTGCCTCCTCGCGTCAGCCTCGCTCGAGCACCTGGCGGACGAGGTCCGCGACCTGCGCCGGTCGTTCTGCGACCGGCACCCCAGCGGCTTCGAGTGCGGCGATCTTCTCCGCGGCCGTGCCGCGTCCTCCTGTGATGATGGCCCCGGCATGTCCCATGCGTCGCCCCGGTGGAGCGGTGCGCCCGGCGATGAAGCCGACGACAGGCTTCGTGACGTGGCGTCGGATGCACTCGGCAGCAGCCTCCTCGTCGGCCCCACCGATCTCTCCGATGAGCACGATCGCTCGCGTCTCGGGGTCATTCTGGAACAGCTCGAGCACCTCGACGAACGACGTCCCGATGACCGGGTCGCCCCCGATGCCGACTGCCGAGGACTGACCGATCCCAGCTCGCGTCAGCGCCCAGACGACTTCGTACGTGAGGGTGCCGCTGCGGGAGACGATGCCGACCGGTCCGGGGCTATGGATGAACCCCGGCATGATCCCGACCTTGGCCTTACCTGGCGAGATGAGGCCGGGGCAGTTCGGCCCGATGAGTCGCACGCCGCGGGCACGCACTGCGTGGTAGACTCGCACCATGTCGAGCACTGGGATACCTTCGGTGATGCAGACGATGAGCGGAATGCCCGCCTCGGCCGCCTCCAAGATCGCGTCCGGCGCGAACGGAGCAGGTACGGCGACGAACGACACGTTGGGACGCGTCGCCGCGACGGCATCGGCGACGGTGTCGAACACCGGCACACCGTGCACCTGGCGTCCACCCGCACCGGGCGTGACGCCAGCGACGACCGTCGTCCCGTATTCGATCATCTGCTGAGTATGAAACGAGCCTTCTCGCCCGGTGATCCCCTGTACCAGCAACCGCGTCGACTCGTCGATCAGGATCGCCATCGTTCCCCCTGACCTACTGGCTCTGCGCGGCCGCCACCGCCCGCTGGGCGGCCTCTTCCATCGTGTCGACGACCGTAAATCCGGCCTCTTCGAGGAGACGCCGCCCCTCCTCTTGCCGGGTACCGACGAGGCGAATCACGATGGGCACACGCACCTGGACTTCCCGGAGTGCTTCGAGGAGTCCCTGCGCGACGACGTCCCCGCGCGTGATCCCACCGAAAATGTTCACGAGGATCGCTCGCACGTTGGGGTCAGCGACGACGATTCGCAGCGCCGCAGCGACCCGTTGTGCCGAGGCACCACCACCGATATCCAGGAAGTTGGCAGGCTCCCCGCCGTACAGCTTGATCGCATCCATCGTCGCCATGGCCAGGCCAGCGCCATTGACGATGCACCCGACCGTACCCTCCAGGCGCACGAAACTGATCCCGGCCAAGCGTGCCTCACGCTCGAGCGGATCTTCCTCCTCCGGATCGCGCAATTGAGCCAGATCAGGGTGACGTGCGAGCCCGTTGTCGTCGAGCACCATCTTCGTGTCGAGGGCGAGCCACGTGCGCTCGTGCGTCAGGACGAGCGGATTGATCTCGGCGAGCGAGGCGTCGCAGTCAACATAGGCCTGGTAGAGCTGGCGCGCGATCGCCGCGAAACCGCGCACGAGGTCGGCTTCGATGCCGAGACGAAATGCCAGCCGACGCGCTCGGTACTCGAGGAACCCGAGGAACGGATCGGCATGCTCCCGCACGATCGCTTCCGGCCGTTCGCGCGCGACCTCCTCGATATCGACGCCACCAGCGCTACTGGCCATCACCACCACGCGCCGGGTATCGCGGTCGAGCACCACACCGAGGTAGTACTCGCGCTCGAACGCCACCGCTGGCGCGACGAGCACTTTGCGAACGGTCCGGCCGCGGATCTCCATACCGAGGATCTGCCGGGCGAGGGTCTCGGCTTGGTGTGGATCGTCGGCCAACCGGATGCCACCCGCCTTCCCGCGCCCACCAGCGTGTACCTGCGCCTTGACGACGACCCGCCCGCCGAGTTCCCGAGCTGCCGCGCCGGCCTCCTCCGGTGTCCGCGCCAGAATGCCGCGGTTGACCGGAATCCCATATCGCGCGAAGATTTCTGCAGCTTGGAATTCGTGGAGATCCATCGCCCCACCTTTCGACTCGACAACCGAGCCGATCATACCATGCTACGCAGCCGATCCCGGTATTCCGTTCGCACAGACAGAACAGCCGAGAGCGAGGGAGCCAGCGACGCGTCCACCAGACCCCTCGCGTTCCGCTCGGGGTGGTTCAGCTCTCCCGTCCCTCAAAACGAAACGTCGTCCACGTCGGGGATGCGGTCGAGGACCACGTTCCCCAGTTCGCCGCTAGCCAGCCGCTCCACCCGCCGGACGAAGACGGTGATGACCGCCCCTTGCGACTCGGGATGGAACCGGAAGAGGCCGGTCGGGCCTACGAAGCGCACGGCCCGTAGCGCCTCGAGAAACCGGGCCGTCTCCTCGATCGCGCCGTCGACAGCGACCAGCGCCTCGGCGATGACTCGACCGGTCAGGTAGCCCTGGTAGACGAACTGGTTCGCGACGACGCCGTAGCGCTCGCGGCAGCGACGGACGAGCTCCTGGTTCTCCGGCGAGTCATAGAGGACGGCGTAATGCGACGAGCTCACGTAGCCGAGTGCAGCTGGCCCTTGTTCCTGCAAGTGACTCTCGTCGACAGTATCGCCGGAACCGAACAGCGGCAGCCGTTCCGCGAGACCGAACTCGGCATACTGCTGGACGAAGCGCACCGCATCGACCCCCGAGTAGAAGGCGAAGACCCCGTCAGCATCGAACTGAGCGATGCGCTGCAGGTACGGTCCATAATCGGCCGTGTCGACCGGCGCGTACACCTCGCCCACCACAGTTCCCCCTGCTGCCGCGAAATGCCGGCCGAACGCACCGACCTTGTCATGCCCTGCTGAATAGTCGAGTCCGGTGAGAACCACGCGGCGGTAACCCAGCTTCTCGTAGGCGTAACGGCCGAAGGGTGCCTCGTGCTGCCCGTTAGCGAAGGAAACGCGAAAGATGAGCGGACTGCGCAGCTTCGGATCGCGTGTGAGGCCGGGTAAACCGGCGTTACTGACGATCAGGGGTACGCCAGAGGAAACGACGTAGTCGCGCAGCGCTCCAGCCTCGCTACTCAAGGTCACACCAGCGAGGAGGTGCACGCGTTCACGCTCGACGAGTTGCCGGGCTTTCGTCAACGCGTGATCCGGGTTACCAGCTGTATCCTCCACGCGGACGACCAACTCGCGACCCGCGACCTGAGAGCCGACTTCTTCGAGGGCAAGTTCCAGCCCGCGCACCAGGTTCTCGCCGAGCGAGGCGAACGGACCCGACAGGGCGACCAGCATGCCGAGACGAACCGCTGGAGTCGTCGCAGGCGTCTGTGTGGGTACACCCGACTGACTCGTCGCCTCCGTCGCACTGCTCGTCGCAGTGTTCCCGCCTTCAGGTGCGGTCGACCGGTTTCCGGAACACGCGGCGAGAAGACTTCCAAGGGCGAAAAGACTGCCACTGAGTACGCGCCGTCGGGTCACTCGCAGGTGGTCCACCGCCTTCTCCTCCCCAGCACGTCGCCGCGAATGGCGCTTGGTCGCGCAGTCTCGTCCGATATATTAAGTACTAAACTCACCGCAGTCAAGGGTCCAGCGCGCTCCCCGGGACTGGGAGCGCGCTGGACGCCCACACCGGGTGTCGAGTGTGCCCGTCTCCGGCATGTAGCGCCAAGCGAGCGACGTGCGGGATACGCGACTCCGCCATGTACCGATCCGGACGGTCACTGGGTTGCCGCGAGCGACTCGACGGATTACACTCCGGATACGCAGATCGCGAGGGGCAGCCAGTACCGGGTGCTTCCGGGGAAGGAGAACTCCGATGCGCCGAGGGACGATCGGAAGTTTCCTGGGAGGACTCGTCACGGGAACCGTTCTCGGTGCGCTCGCCGCCTGGCTGGTGACGGAACAGCGCCGAACGGCTCCGTCGGAACTGCCCGAGCGCGCTAACGCGTTACTCCACCAAGCCAGAACCCGCAGCGAGCACGCGGCGGCAGCGCTCCGCTCCCAACTCGCCACTGTTCGGCAGTCGATCGAGTCGCGCCTCGCCGGGATACCGAACCCTGCCGAGCAGGCGCCGACGCAGAGCGTCGGGGAAGAACGAGTCGAGAGTTGAGGCCATGCTGGGACGGTTACGCACGGCAGTGAAGTTTTTCACCTGGGGGCTCCTGCTGGGGCTGCTGTTCGCCCCGGCGAGCGGGCAAGAGCTCCGTCGCCGGCTGGTACGATGGCTCACCGACTGCCTACACGCCGGCATCGAACGGGCGCGCGAGCGACTGACCCGCAGCGCAGCCTAGGCGATCACTGTTCCACCACACAGCGAGGCCGCGGCGCGGCGGCGACGAGGAGCTCGGCGCTCCACCTATCGTCCGATAGTCGGGTCGCTTTCCCGAGCCACCCGCGGTACGCCCTCCGGAGCCTCAGCGGGAGTCCCCGCGCCGGTCGAGTCCGTCGAGACACGCGCGCTGATCGCTGGAGTTGATCGGCAGTACGCGGGGACTATCGGTGGTTCTCGCGTGCTCCGTACGCCAACACCATGCAGCGACCGGGAAGCCTTCGCTCACCGCACAGACGTCACGCGAGCTCGCCTGCTACACTCCACCGCGTGTGCCGGCAACGGCGCCGGCAATACTTCGTTCCGGCAACGATGCCGAGGTGACCGATGGCTGAAGTGCTCCTCCGCGACCTCTGTCGCTGGGATCGACGGTTCAAGCTCGCTCCGCCTCCGGGCACGAGCGACGACGCGGTCCTCGACCGCGCTGTCTCCTGGGCAGTCAGTGTCCGCGCCGTGCCCCCGCATCTCCCTCCACTGCGCGGCGACGAGCTCATCATTCTGAGCGGCCGGATCCTCCGCGAGATCGAAGCGGGCGGAATGGCCGATGTCGACGAGCTCGTCGAGACGCTCGCCCAGGCGCCGATCGCAGCGCTCGTGACGGAGCCGAACCTGTTCGAGGAACCGATC
>JBEPZP010000002.1:0-30712 GCA_041640735.1 Thermomicrobium sp. | reverse complement strand
GAGACTCGAGTCGGGGTCAGGGCCCGGCAGCGTGAACCGCGCCTCTGGCCACACCGGTTCGTCGGACGAGACCGGTCGTCCTTCCTGTACCCACCGTGTCCATCCTCCATCGAGGATGCGGAGGCGATCGGCACGACCGTACCTTGCCAGCGCCAACCACAAGCGTGCGACGAAGTGGCCGCCTTCGTCATCGTACCCCACGATGAGGTGCTCGTCTCCGACGCCGAGTTCACCCAAGCGTGTCGCGACGAAGTCCGGGGGTGCTAGGCGATAGGCGATCGGATCGTTCGGGTCGACGGTCACCCTCGTCCAGTCACAGTACCGTGCAGTCGGAATGTGGCCTTTGCGGTACTCGGCATACCCGTCACGCCCGTCGAAGTAGTACCGGCAGTCCAGCACGCGCAAGGTCGGATCACCGAGGTGGTCCGCCAACCACGCAGTGCTGACGAGCACCGCCTCACGCTCCCACGTCGTCACCGTCCACCCCCTCTCGACCTCTCGACCGATTCGCCTCCGTGACCCCGTCGCCACCGCAGGTAGGCGATGAAGCGCTCGATCTCCGCTCGTTCCTCCTCGTCGAGGTCACTCGCATCGGTGCACCGTTCGTCGCCTCCGCTCGGTTCAGGCTCGAGGTGCTCCGCGAGCATACGCAGGAAGGCTGCGAGAGAAAGATCGTAAGCCTTAGCCAGCTGCTCGAGCACCTCCAGTGTCGGCACCTTGCGCGCGTGTTCGAGCTCGCTGACGTACGCGACGGAAAGCCCGCTACGCTCGGCGAGCTCGCGCAGTGTCCAACCCCGCTCAGCTCGCAGTGCGGAGAGCAAACGAGCGATCGCCTCCCGCAGATGCTCACTCACCGAGTACTTGCACCCACACCGTGCGCGTCCGCGCGTGCGTATCGAAATCGATCAGGACGATCCGCTGCCACGTACCGAGCGTCAATGCTCCGTCTACGAGCGGGATCGTCACCGAGGGACCGACCACCACGGCCCGCAAGTGACTGTGCGCGTTGTCGTCGGCGTTCAACCGATTGTGCGCATAGTCCGACCGTGCCGGAGCGATCCGCTCGGCAGCGATCCGGATATCCTCGACCAGACCGGGCTCGTACTCGGAGACCGAAACGGCTGCGGTCGAGTGGGCGACGAAGACGCAGACGATGCCGTTCCGGATCCTGCTCGCATCGATCGCCGCACGCACCTGCGGAGTCACATCGACCATCTGGTCGTGACCAGCCGTCGAAACCTGGAACCGGTGAGCGAAGGTTCGGCTCATCGTCGATCGCCCTCGTCGGGATCGGCACGTCGCTCAGCCCAGAGTTCGAGGAACCGCAGCACCGTGCGCACAGCGTGTCCACTCGCTCCTGGCGGTCCGAAGGGGCCGCCCTGCTCCGACCAGGCCGGACCGGCGATGTCCAGGTGTAGCCACGGCCGCCCCCCCGTGAACTCGCGCAAGAAGAGTGCTGCATTGATCGCCGCACCCCACCGTCCAGCTGAGTTCTTGAGGTCAGCGTGCTCGCTCCGCAGCAACTCGCGATACTCGTCCCAGAGCGGGAGCGGCCAGACGCGTTCCCCAGCCTCCTCTGCCGCGCGCAGGAACAGCTCGCGTGCAGCCTCATCGCTGGCAAAGAGCCCGCTGCCACCGCGACCGAGCGCGACCGCACAGGCGCCGGTCAAGGTGGCGATATCCAATAAAAGGTGTGCGTCTTGCTGCACGGCAAAGGCCAAGGCATCGGCCAGGAGCAAACGCCCCTCGGCGTCCGTGCTGATGACCTCGACCGTCTTGCCGCTCAACGTCCGCAGGATGTCACCAGGTCGGAAAGCCCCGCCGTCCGGCATGTTCTCGGCAGCCGCAACGATCCCGTGCACTTCGAGCGGAAGGCCGAGTGCAGGCAGGGCGCGCAGGACGCTCAGTACCGCGGCACCACCCGCCATGTCGCCCTTCATCCGCTCCATACCCTCGGCTGGCTTCAGGCTGAGCCCGCCCGAGTCGAAGGTGACCGCCTTCCCGACCAAGGCGATCCGTCCGACGCACTGCCCGTTCGGGTGGTAGACGAGGTGAATGAGGCGCGGCTCGCGACGACTCCCCTGCCCGACCGCCAAAATCGCGCCAGCACCCAGCTCTTCGAGAGATGCCCGATCGTAAACCGAGCAAGCGAGTCCGAGTTCCTGAGCGACCTCCCAGGCCACGCCGCTCAGGTGTTCAGGATCGAGCACGTTCGCTGGCTCGTTGGTGAAGTCACGAGCGAAGGTCACCGCTTCGCTCGTCAAACGCCCCCGCCGGATACCCTCCTCCACCGCGTCGCCCGTCCCGAGGATCAGTAACCGCTCGATGCGGGCCGCGGCGTCGTTGCTCCGATACCGGTGAAACCGGTAACTCGCCAGCGCAACACCCTCGACGATCGCCTGTACGGTCGCTACCGTCGACGTGTTCGGCACCCGAACCACCGGCCACACCAGTGTGCGCCCGCCGGCCTCGCCTGCTGCTTTGGCCGCGAGCGCCGCTGCGCGCCGCAGATCGTTCAGTGTCCGCTGCGCTGCCGGCCCCAGTCCGACGAGAACGACGCGCTCTGCCTGCCAGGTATCCGGCGCGTGCACCGTGGCTACCTGACCGTTACGCCCTGTCACGCCAGCGGCACGCGCCGCACGCGCTAGCCAAGGCGTCAACTCCGCTTCGGAGGACGAGATTGCTTCGTCGGCGCGGCAGTCCGGCACGACCGGTAGCACGACACTTCCGGCGAGCTGCGACACAGCCTGGCTCGTCGCGACGACCTCCAGCGCCACGTCACCCCCCGATCAGCGGAAGAGGCCCCGAGGGCTTTTCCTGCTCAGTAACCGAGACGTAATCGGGATAAGCCATTTCCCCTGCCCGGATCGGCACGTCGACGATGTTCTCCCGGGGCGGGATCGGACAGGTCCAGCGATCGTTGTACGCACAATACGGGTTGTAGGCCATATTGAAATCGATGACCAGCTTGCCGTCCGGCGTCTCTTGCGGATCCAGATACCGTCCGACGCTGTAGGTCTCTGTCCCCGCCGTCGCATCGCGGAACGGCAAGAAGTAACGACCGCGTCCGACTTCACGGTAGACGGTCAGCGTCACTGGTTTCCCCTCGATCTCCAGGTGCGCCCGCCCCGCGACGATGAACTCCTTCGGTTCGCCAGTCGTGGTGCCGAGCACGACCCGCTCTTGGCTGATTCCCTCACGGTCGAGCTCGACGACGAATCGATACGCCGGGTTCACCGGGTAATAGCGCAACCCTTTGAAGCGTTCGCGTTGCTCCGGCAGGAGCGGAGAGTTCGGATTGTTCCGGAAGAACTCGTCCCGGCGCTTGCGATATTCCTCGATCCGCCTGATATACGTCTCTTCGCTCGACATCGCGTGCCGCTCCTTTCTCGGCTCGTTCCGTCGCGACGCCACACGGGCAAGCATACCGAAAAACACGGAACCGGCCTCATGAGGCCGGTTCCGTGGTTCGCGTGGGCGCCCCCGCGTGGGGGTCGGCTAGCCGACCACCTCCACGGTGACGCCCGGACGTTCGTGACTACTCATTCCGGGCATCACCCCCTTTCCCCTGCACGGTCTCGCACTCGAGGACCGCACATGTGCCGAGGCTATCACGCTGCGGGTGAGCGCGTCAACTCCGCCGGTCGCCCCCGAGCGAGTCGGAGTACTGTGGCGCCGCACCGACGCAGATACAGGCGACCGTGCCCACCCGTGCTTCTCTGCCAGGGAGCACGCGGTTCGGTATCCTTGGACGAACCGGAACGTCCGGCTGTGTTGTGTGTCGAAACGACACCTGCGAAAGCGAGGACTCCCATGCCGAACCGCCTCGCCAATGAGAAGAGTCTCTATCTCCGCCAGCACGCCGACAACCCTGTCGATTGGTATCCATGGGGTGAGGAAGCGTTCCGTGTCGCCCGCGAGCAGGACAAGCCGATCCTCCTCAGCATCGGGTACTCGTCCTGCCACTGGTGCCATGTGATGGAGCACGAGTGCTTCGAGAACCCGGAGATCGCCGAGCTGCAGAACGAACTCTTCGTCAACGTCAAGGTGGACCGCGAGGAGCGCCCCGACCTCGACGAACTCTACATGAATGCCCTTCAGGCCATGACCGGATCCGGAGGGTGGCCACTGAACGTGTTTCTCACCCCCGAAGGGAAACCCTTCTACGGCGGCACCTACTTCCCTCCCGAAGACCGGGGGCAACTCCCTGCCTGGCCACGCGTGCTCGTCGCGGTCGCGCAAGCCTTCCGGGAGCGGCGTGACGAAGTCGAACGCGCCGCGGAAGACCTCGTCCAGTACCTGCGCCAACAGACGCGCCCACCGCTGCAACCGCACAGCTTGAGCGAGCAACTCCTGGACGAGGCGGCACGCAACCTGGTTCCTCACTACGACCGCGTGCACGGCGGGTTCGGTGACGCACCCAAATTCCCCTCACCACTGCAACTCGAGTTCCTCCTCCGCACCTTCCGGCGGGCAGGCGCGCCTCGTGCGCTGGAGATGGTGCTCCAGTCGCTCACCGCGATGGCCCGTGGCGGCATCTACAACCAGATCGGCGGCGGGTTCCACCGGTACGCCGTCGATGCTGCTTGGCTCATCCCGCACTTCGAGAAGATGCTCTACGACAATGCCTTGCTCGCACGGCTCTACGCTCTCGCCTACGTCGCCTCCGGGGCACCGCTCTGCCGACAGATAGCCGAAGAGACGGTCGCATACCTCGTACGTGACATGCGCGCCCCGCACGGCGGCTTCTGTTCGGCGCAGGACGCCGACAGCGAGGGCGGGGAAGGAGCGTTCTACTTGTGGACCGACGAGGAGATCGCATCGGTCGTCGGCCCTGAGGACGCTCCGCTGGTCTGCCGCTATTTCGGCGTCACGCCCGAGGGCAACTTCGAGGGGAAGTCGATCCTCCACGTCCCGGACGATCCAGCGACGATCGCCGCAGAGTTCGGCCTCTCGCTCGACGAACTCGAAGAGCGCATACGTCGCGCGCGAGCGCTCTTGGTGGAGGCACGCACGCGGCGGCCAGCACCCGCCCGCGACGACAAAGTCATCGTCGCCTGGAACGGCCTCACCATCCGAGCGCTCGCCGACGTTGCGACCACGCTCGATCGCCCGGAATACATCGCTCCAGCCGTCGAGGCGGCACAGTTTATCCACGACCACCTTTGGGACGGCACGACGCTCCGGCACGTGTGGGAAGACGACGAGGCGCGCATCCCGGGTTTCCTCGAGGACTACGCGCATCTCGCCAACGGACTACTCTCGCTCTACGAAGCCACGTTCGACGTTCGCTGGGTCGCCTGGGCACGGCAGCTGATCGAGCGCATCCTGGAACGCTTCCTTGATTCCGAGGCGGGCGACTTTTTCGACACGCCGGTCGACGGCGAACGACTGATCGTCCGCCCCAAAACGTTCGTCGACCAAGGCACCCCGAGTGGGAACGGTTCAGCCGTCGAAGCGCTCCTCCGTCTCGGGACCTTGCTCGGAGAGGTGCGCTACCTCGAACGGGCGAGGCAGGTCTTGGAACGGTACGCACGCTTGGCTGTCGAGCATCCGATCGCCTGCGGGCAACTGCTCGTCGCGATGGACTTCGTCCTCGGGCAGCCGTTCGAGATCGCGCTCGTCGGCGACCCGCAGGATCCACGCACCCGCTCGCTCCTCCGCGTGGTCTACAGCAACTACCTGCCCAACCGCGTCGTGGCCTTGCGTCACCCAGACGACGACACTGCTCCAGCCGTGATCCCGTTGTTGGCCGAGCGTAGCATGCTCGACGGGCAACCGACCGCCTACGTCTGCCGACAGTTCGTCTGCCAGCGCCCGGTCACCACGGCGACGGACCTGGCAGCTCAACTCGGCGTCGCGGTCCCGGAGAGCTGATCCAAGAGTGCCGCGGGGAGTGAGGCCAACACCAGTGGTCCCGCTGGGCCACCGAAGCGAAACGAGAGCATCGCGCAGGCTACGGCGTAGGCCTCCTTCGGTGTGAGACCGCATTCCTCGCGCAGCGCCAGAAGGGCCTGTTCCAACGCATCCTGCTGTGCTGCCGCGACCGTTTGCCCGAGGCCGACGAACAACACCTCACTGGCGGTGCGAACGCGCGGCGCCCGGCAGCGCAGGCCCGAGACGCGCGACACCCGCACCCGGACGCGAGCAGCCGCCTCGATGCCGACGTGGACCGGCTCGCCCGCTCCTACCGCGGCATGGACGTCACCGATCCACAGCAAGCCACCAGGGCGCTGTGCCGGTAACAGCAGCATGCTTCCCGGAGCGAGTTCGGGCAGATCCATATTGCCGCCCCACGGGAAGACCGGCCGAAAGGTCGAGGCACGGCCGCGCGGGGGCGCGAGGCCGATGCAACCGATACTCGGTTGCAACGGTAGTCGCAGTCGGGGCGAGATGACGAGCTGGCCTCCATCGAGCTCGAGCTGCTCGGCGAAGGTCGCGGGTAACGTACGCCCGAGCGGTCCGAACGTGCGGAGAAAGACGAGCCAGGCCCGCTCGACACTGATATCGAGGATATCGATGCGTACGGTATCCCCTGGTTCGACACCTTCGATCGCGAGCGGACCCGTCACCTGGTTGAACTGCTCCAGAGCCGCATGCTCGAGAGGTCGACCAGCAGCCAGTTGCGCATACGGCTCGTCCGTCGTTTCGAACTCGACGACCGTTCCCGGTGGGACCCGAGCGACCGGCTGCGCATCGGCTGCGAAGGCTGAACTCCGGAATGTCCGCGCGATCCTCACGACGTCGCTCATCCTACCCTCCGACCGTCGTCCATTTCGTAACCGAACGATTACACTTGTCCGCAGGAGAGGACAGGAGGGTACGTCCACGGCATGAGCCAACAGACCTTCGTTATCGGCACCGCCGGGCACGTCGACCATGGCAAGTCGACGCTCGTCAAAGCCTTGACCGGCATCGATCCCGACCGCCTCCGCGAAGAAAAAGAGCGCGAAATGACGATCGACCTCGGCTTCGCCTGGATGACGCTGCCGGGCGGCCGGCGCCTGAGCATCGTCGATGTCCCCGGCCACGAACGGTTCATCAAGAACATGCTCGCCGGTGTCGGTGGCTTCGATGCCGCCCTCCTGATCGTCGCAGCCGACGAGGGCCCGATGCCCCAGACGCGCGAGCACCTGGCTATCCTCGACCTCCTCGAGATCCGCCACGGGATCGTCGTGGTGACGAAGCGCGACTTGGTCGACAGCGATTGGCTCGAACTGGTCACCGTCGAAGTCGAGGACTTGCTCCGCGGTACGACGTTGGAAGGCAGCAGGATCATACCTGTTTCTGCCGTAACCGGGGAAGGCCTGCACGACCTCGTCGCTGCCCTCGACGATCTCCTGGCGAGCGTGCCACCCCATGCGGGGCGAGGGAAACCACGCTTGGCGATCGACCGCGTGTTCACGCTCCCCGGGTTCGGAACCATCGTGACCGGAACCTTGCGCGACGGGGTCCTCGAAGTCGGACAAGAGGTCGAGATTCTTCCCCGTCGCCTGCGAGCTCGTATCCGCGGCCTGCAGAGTCACCGCACCAAAGTCGAGCGCGCTCTGCCCGGTTCGCGCACCGCCGTGAACCTGAGTGGTGTCGAGGTCGAGGACATCGAGCGCGGCGACGTCTTGACCGTACCAGGTTGGCTCGAACCGACGCAGCTCCTCGACGTGAAAGTTCGCATGGTGCGGGATGCGCCGGCTCCCTTGGAGCAGAACGACGAAGTCGATTTCTTCATCGGGACCAGCGAGTCGCTCGCCCGCGTCACGTTGCTCGACGCCGAGCGACTCGATCCGGGCCAGAGCGGCTGGGTCCAGCTCCGCTTGCAGCGACCGATCGTCGCTGTCCGCGGTGATCACTTCATCCTCCGCAGGCCGTCCCCCAGTGCCACACTGGCCGGTGGAATCGTCGTCGATCCCCACCCCCGGCGACATCGCCGGTTCCGTACCGAGGTGATCCGCGCACTCGAGGCACTCGCCTCCGGGGACGCGCGGGTGATCCTGCTGCAGCTTCTCGCCAACGCCGTGCTGGAATGGCCGGAACTCGTTCGCCGCTCGAACATGGACGAGGCGACCGTCGCGCATGCTCTGGATCAGCTCGTCGCCGCGGGCGAGGTCGTCGCGCTCGACACGACGAGCGACACGGTCAGCCCGCACGCCGTCTTCGCGAGACGGGCGACGCTCGAACGGTTGGAGAGCCTCCTTATCGATGCGCTCCGGGAGTACCAGGAGCGCTACCCGTTACGCCGCGGCTTGCCTCGGGAAATGGCACGCCACCGTCTCGGGTTGCCGCAACGCGCGTTCGACCTCCTCGTGAGGAGGCTCGCGTCCGCCGGGACGATCGTGGAGGACGGCGACGTACTGCGCACTCCTGGGCACCGTATCCGGCTGTCGCCGGAGCAGGAAGAACGGGCGCGAGCCTACGAGATCGCGCTGGAGCGAGAACCCTTCACCCCGCCTGCTCCATCCGAGTTCGGGCTCGACCCAGAACTCGTGCAAGCGTTAGCCGATCTCGGACGCGTCGTCCGGATTACGGACGACGTCGTCTTCGCTCCGGCAGCCTGGGAAACGATCAAGGAACGGGTGCTCGCCTTGATCGATACGAACGGGAGCGTCACACTCGCTCAAGTGCGCGATGCGCTCGGCACCAGTCGAAAGTACGCGCAAGCGCTCTTGGAGTATCTGGACCAGCTGCGTATCACTCGGCGAGTGGGCGATGCACGGGTTCGCTACTCCTGACCCACCAGCCAGTGCGCTTTTCATCGCGCCGCACTACGACGACGTAGCGCTCTCCTGCGGCGGCACCGTCGCGCTGTGCAGTTCGCTGGGCATCCGCACGGAAATCCTGACGCTCTTCGGCGGTGAGCCCTCGGGCTCGTTGTCGCCGTTCGCCAGGCAACAACATACCTGGAGAGGGCTCCTCGATCATGGCTCGGTCATCGCGCTCCGCCGAACCGAAGAGCGTGCGGCTGCAGCTCTGCTGGGAGCGACCGCCAGCTGGCTCGACGTCCCCGACGCGATCTACCGCGACGCACGCTACACCTCCGACGACGACCTCTTCGGCAGTATCCACCCGGAGGACCTTCCGCTCCTCGATCAGCTCGTCGCCGAGGTTACCCACCGCCTGCAGGCCCTACCCAGCCCCTGCGTCGTCTTCACGCCACTAGCGATCGGCAACCACGTCGATCATCAACTCGCGCGGGAGGTCGGTCTCCGCTTGGCTCAGCGTGGTGTCGTTGTCTGGGCCTACGAGGATCAGCCGTACGCAGCCAGCGAGAGCGGTCGCGCGACGCTCGCTATGCTCGAACGCGAACCGCCCGGGCCCCCGTGGTGCGTCGTGCTCTCGGAAGAACTCTTCCGTCGCCGCATCGAGGCGATCACGCAGTACCGCAGTCAGATACCCTTCGTGTTCAGAGCACTCGGCGACGCGGAAGCGGTTCTGCGCCAGTACGCTCTCGAGGTCGGCAACGGCTCCCTCGTCGAACGCTTTTGGCCGCTCGGTCAGAACGACAACCGCGCTGTCTGGCTCGGCTCATTCCGCGCCTGAGCGACGCGGCACCCTGGCCGCGCGAAATGCGAGCGCGAAACAGGCCGCCGCGATCAACGTGAGCAGCGCCCCCAATGAGAACAATGTCGTGTAGCCGAACCGCCAAGCGATCTGGCCCCCGAGCCAACCCGTAAGTGCCAGCGCGAGATTCCAGGCGAGGAAGGTCAAACTGTTGGTCGTCGCGCGCAGGCCAGGCGGCACGACCCGCATCGAAAAGTCCGTGTGCAACGGATCCGAGCAATAGACACAGAACGTCCGCGCCGCGTACGCAGCGCCCGCCAGCCACCAATTCGGCGCCAGTGCAGTCGCGAGTAGCCAAGGAGCTGACATGGCTCGCCCGACGACGACTCCGAGCAGGAGCCCCAGACGCGCAGCCAAGACCGGCGCTGCCAACGCACCCGCGACGGTGGCTACCGTCCCTGCGGTGCGCACGAGCGCGACCTCGCGACTGCCCACCGCGAACTGCTGGTTCAGGAAGACATTGAGCAGCGGCAGAACGAGTCCACCACCGGAGGCCAGCAACATGCCGGTCCACAGCAAGCGCCGGACGGCCGAGTGCGCTAGACAGGCACCGAGAAGCTCGAGAGCTCGTTCACTCCTGGCCGGTCGTGGGACGACCATCCTCCAGGCCAGCCACACGGCGAGGAGCGCTGGCGCACACCCCGAGACGAGCGTGATCCGGTAACGCAGGACGTCGTCGTGGACCTGGTGGGCGATCCACGCTGGGGCCATGCCGGCGTAAAGAGTGCCGAACACGCTCGCGAGCACCCCCAGCGCAGCTGCGACACCGTAGAGATACGTCCGCTCCCGTTCGGTCGACACCGCCGCGAGGAGCGGAGCCTGCGCGACCATCGCGAGCGTGACCCCGAGCGCAGCCAGGACACTCCCCACCAGCAATAACCAGGCTTCCGTGGCGAAACATTCGATGGCGATGCCGATTCCGGCCACCGAGAGACCAGCGAAGAGCACCGTGCGACCGCCGTAACGGTCGAAGGCCACGCCGGCCGGGAGCGCTGCGACCGCACCGGTCAGCGTACCGGCAGCCACGAGCGAGCCGAGGAAGCGCTCGTCGTACCCCAACGCCACCAAATAGAGTGGGAAGAGGGTCGAAAAGACTCCGTAGGCGATCCCGAGCGTCGCCAGTACCACGAGGAACCGGCGGGCTGCCGACGAAAAACGCCGTGCAGCATCCCAGTACTCCACCACATGGACGCGGAGTCGCTCACTCACGACAGCCGCCAGGGAGCACGCACCGCGCCCGCATGAGCTGTCGCGATCCAGGCGCGGTACTGCAGCCCGATGTTGCTCATCTCGACCTGCCAGCTCGGCGGGTTGTCAGGTGTGTAGGTCAGACAGCGCCGCTCGAAGCACTGCACCAGCACATCGCGTGCGACGCCACCGACGGGGACCCGCACCCAATACGGTTCGGTCACCGGGTACCCGAGCAGCGCGACCCACGGAGCGAACAGCGGTTCCTCGCGCAAGCGGTCCCCAGCCCACACCGGACCACGCTGCTGCACCCAATCGGCAAATACCGAAGCGATTCCGCGTCCCGTCTCCGGAAAGGGCTGGCCGTACCGCACGGCGTAACGCTCCAGCACGGGATCCTGCACGACGCTGCCGTCGGGCAGCAGCCGTTCCACCACCACCGCACCCGGTGTTCCGGCTGGGCGCCCCAGTGTCCTGCCCAGTACCGCATAGGTCATCGGATTTCCCGGATCCCCAGCCACGGCGAGCGCAGCCGGTCGACGCGTCAGGAACGCAGTGTCCCCGACCTGCTGCTGACCGGTGAGGAGCTCCCAGGCGAGTCTTCCTCCCGTCACACGCCAGCGGGCATCCACCGGAGCCGTCGGATCGGTCAGCGCCATCCTCCCCTTCTCGAAGTACCGAACCAGCCGCCTCCCACCCGGAGAATCCCGATAGGGCTCCCACTCCACGGGACCGAGCGCTGGACCCCACAACCAGCTCCGTTGGACGAAGCCACGCGCGATCGGATCCTCTGTGCGGTGCCACCACCAGGCGAACAGGCGCTCAGCGTCTTCAGGACCATCGAGCGGATCGACCAGTGTCCATCCGTAGTCGAGGAGCTTGGCGGCATCCTCGTACCAGGCCTCGAACGTGGAACCGGTCAACACGACGATCAACCGGTGCCCGGCACGCTCCGCGACTTCGATCAAGCAGAGCCCAGCCTCATCGGTCCAGCCAGTCTTGCCGCCGATCACTCCGGGATACCGTTCCGGCAGACGGTTCGTGTTCCGCCACTCGAATCCTTCGCCGCGATAGTCCGCCGCACCGAACATCGCGACGAAACGCGGATCAGCGAGAGCTACCCTGGTCAGCCGAGCGAGGTCCAGCGCGCTGCTGACGTGCCCCGGTTCGTCCAGCCCGTGCGGGTTGCGGAAACGAGTGGCACTCAGTCCTAGAGTCGCGGCCCGCTCGTTCATCCAACCGACGAAGCGAGCCCGCGCTACCGGGTCCTCACGGTGCGGGCTCCCGCCGACGGCGCGCGCGATCGCCATCGCTGCGTCGTTCCCGCTCCGCAGCATCAAGCCGTAGAGCAAGGTCCGGAGCGTCACCACCTGCCCGGCCTGGAGACCAGCCGAGGATTCGCCGATCAGGTCCTCTGGAACGATGGTCACCGGCTCGTCGAGGTCCCCGCGTTCTAAGGCCACCAGCGCCGTCATCACCTTCGTCAGGCTCGCGATCGCGACCGGTTCCCGCGCAGCCCGTTCGGCGAGCACCCGCCCATCCCGCGCGTCGACGATGACCCAGTGACGCGCGGCGACTGCCGGAGCGGCAGTCGCCGGGGCGGCACGAGCGAGAGGGACCACGAGGAGCAAGAGCACACTGAGGAGCCGAGTAATCCGCGCCCGCAGCATCGACACCGCCCCCGCTGCCCACAAACGCCTGCGCGATCAGCATGGACGAACGGCGCGCCGGGCGCAAGAGCCGGCACCTCTGCCCGATAGCCGCCGTTGCACCTGGGAGGACGGTAGGAACATCGACGTGCGGCACCAGCGACCAGGACCGGTGCCGCACGTCGCGCGGGAGCACTCCGGCGAGAAGCGGGAGTCTCCGTAACGAGGCAGCGCTCACGCCTCGAGCGATGAGACGGTGAGGCGCTCCAGCTCCGTCATCAGGTTGGCCATCTCGAGGGCTGTCATCGCAGCCTCGAACCCCTTGTTCCCCATCTTGGTCCCAGCGCGCTCGACCGCCTGCTCGATCGTATCGGTCGTCAGCACGCCGAAGACGATCGGGACGCCGGTCTCGAGGGCCGCGTTCGCGATACCTTTGGCTGCCTCGCCAGCCACGTAGTCGAAATGCGGTGTCGCACCCCGGATGACCGCTCCCAAGCAGATGACGGCGTCGTACCGGTTCGTTTGAGCTAAGCGCTTCGCCGTCAACGGAATCTCGAACGATCCCGGCACCCACACCACGTCGATCGCTCGTGGATCGACCTCGTGACGCACGAGACCATCGATAGCACCGCGCAGCAACTGGCTGGAGATGAGCTCGTTGAAGCGGCTGACGACGATGGCGAAACGGCGTCCCCGCCCGCTCAACGTCGCCACGATCGTCCGCACCGGTTGGCCGTCGACCTGCATCGGTTCACCCTCCTCACTCGGGCTCGCTCGTGACCGTCGTCAACTCCTGCAGGAGGACGAGATGTCCGAGCTTGTCCCGTTTCGTCCGCAAGTACCGGTGGTTGTGCTCGGTCGGCGGCAACTCGATCGGCACACGCTCGACGACCGCGAAACCGAGCTCCTCGAGCGCCGCCACCTTTCGGGGATTGTTCGTGAGCAGCCTGATCCGTTCGATCCCGAGGTCGCGCAGGATGATCGCTGCCTCGCGGTAATCACGCAGATCGGCCGGGAAACCGAGCTTGAGGTTCGCCTCCACCGTGTCGAGCCCTTGATCCTGCAAGTGATAGGCGCGTAGTTTGTTGAGGAGACCGATCCCGCGCCCTTCTTGTCGCAAGTACACGATCACACCGCGCCCTTCGGCGGCGATCCGCGCCATCGCGGTCTCCAGCTGCGGTCCGCAGTCGCACCGCTGTGAACCGAAGACATCGCCGGTGAGACACTCCGAGTGCAGGCGCACCAACACAGGCTCCGCGCCGCTCACCGCACCCATGACGAGCGCGAGGTCGATCTCATCACCGCTGAGCCGCTGGTACGCGCGGAGACGGAACGTCCCCACGCCAGTCGGCAGTGTCGTCTCCGCCACGCAGCGGGCTATGCCCCGCTCGCGGGCCAGTCGGTAGGCGATGAGATCGGCGACGTGCACGAGCGGGATACCATGGGTCGCCGAGAACCGCTCCAGCTCGGGCAAACGCGCCATCGTCCCATCGGCGCTCATGATTTCGCAGACGACGGCGACGGGATAGAGTCCAGCCAGTCGTGCCAGGTCGACCGAGGCCTCCGTCTGTCCGTCCCGTTCGAGCACACCGCCGGGCCGAGCCCGGAGCGGAAAAACATGCCCGGGCATCGCGAAGTCGTCCAGCGTCGCGTTCGGGTCAGCGAGCTTCCGGATCGTCAAGGAACGATCGAACGCCGAAATACCCGTGGAAACACCTTCCTTGGCCTCGACCGAGACAGTGAAGGCGGTGCCGAACCGGGAACTGTTCCCAGCGGCCGGAACCATCGGCGGGAGGCCGAGGCGATCAGCCCACTCGGCAGCCATCGGGACACAGATCAACCCGCGCGCCTCCCGCGCCATGAAGTTGACCGCCTCCGGCGTACAGAACTGCGCGGCGATCGCGAGGTCACCCTCGTTTTCCCGATCCGCATCGTCGACGATGATGACGAACTGCCCGTTGCGGAAGGCTTCGATCGCTCGCTCGACCCGCTCGAACCGCTGCACGCTCATCCTCCAAACTCCGGTGCGAACCCGGCACGCTCGAGCGTCTCGGCCGTCAAGCCGCTCGTCGCACCGAGCCGAATGAATTGCTCGACATACTTCGCGATGATATCCACCTCGAGGTTGACCGTCGTCCCTGGCTTCTTCCTCGGCAGGGTGATGTGCGCCTGCGTATAGGCGACGAGAGAGACCTCGAAGGCGTTCTCGAAGCGACGCTGCACGGTCAAACTCGCTCCATCGACGGCGATGAAGCCTCGATCGACGACGTACCGCATCACCTCCGGCGGAGCCGCGATACGCACGATCAATGCCGGCCCGTCCGGATACTGTGCAAGCACCTGTCCGACTGCATCGACGTGGCCTTGGACATAGTGCCCACCGAACCGCCCGCCGACAGGCAGCGCGCGCTCGAGGTTCACACCGTCACCCGGTCGCACCGTTCCTAACGCGGTGCGGCGCAGCGTCACCGGTTGGAGTTCCACCTCGAAGCTGTCGCTCGCCAGTTCCGTCACCGTCAAACAGACGCCATCGACCGCGATACTGTCCCCGACCTTCGTCCCCTCCAGCACGGTACGACAACCGATGCGGAGGCGAGCACCGCCGCCTGGTAACGGTCGGTAGGCACGAACTCGGCCGATCTCCTCGATGATGCCCGTGAACATCGGTCACTCCGGTAACTCGATCGGACGAACCCGTCCTTCGACCACGACGTCCGAACCCAACTGGCGCACCCGCACCGTGGCGAGGCGGACTGCCTCTTCCATCGTCTCGACGCCGCGTCCTGCCATCGGGATCGGAGCTTCGACACCGCCGACCAGCACCGGCGCCACGAAGGCGACGACCCGGTCGACGAGCCCTGCATCGAACAACGATCCCAGCACCCGTCCACCACCCTCGACCAGCACGCTGTTGATCCCGCGCGCACCGAGGGCCTGCAGCGCTGCTCGGATATCGACCCGACCGCACTGCGCTGGCACCGTGACGACCTCGGCACCCGCCGCTGCCAACGCAGCGATCCGTTGCGCCGGTGCCGCGGGCGTCGTCACGATGAGCGTGCGACCAGGCAGCGCTGGCGACAGCAGCCGGGCATGGGGCGGTGTGCGCGCCTGGCTGTCGAGTACCACACGCACCGGGTGGTGTGGACCGCCGTCACCACAGTCCTCGGCTGGGAGCCGGGTGGTCAGTTCCGGGTCGTCCTGCAAGACGGTTCCGACACCGACGAGGATCGCGTCGTGCCGATCGCGGAGCTGGTGCACGTACCGGCGAGCTTCCTCCCCGGTGATCCAGCGCGAGTGCCCGGTGCGCGTCGCCATGCGGCCATCGAGCGTCATCGCGTACTTCACCGTCACTTCGGGCAGGCCGGTGCGCAAGCGCTTGAGATACCCAGCGACGACCTCGGCCGCCGCCTCCGCTTCCAGCCCGAGCTCGACTTCGAGACCAGCCGCGCGCAGCGCGGCGATCCCGCGGCCATCTACTTCGTGATAGGGATCGCGGAGAGCGACCACGACTCGCCGGATGCCGGCGCGCAGGATGGCATCGACGCACGGGGGTGTCCGACCGTAATGGACGCACGGCTCGAGCGTCACGTAGAGCGTCGCCCCGCGCGCCCGCTCACCCGCTGCCACGAGGGCGACGATCTCGGCATGCGGCCCGCCGGGAGGTTTCGTGCACCCCTCGCCGACGACGTGTCCGTCGCGGACGAGGACGGCCCCCACTGCCGGATTCGGCGCTACGCGGCCACACGCTCGTTGCGCCAGCTCGATGGCGCGTCGCATCCAGCCTCGATCGATGTGGCTCTGTGCAGCGCGCTCGCTCATGCTACGACGACGCCCCACAAACGAGAAACCCGGGTGGCAAAGCCCCCGGGTTCAGGTTCGGTCGAAGTCGCTCGAGCACCGGCCTTGCGGCCGGAGCAACGACCTTCTCCCATCCGGACTATACCGTCGGCTCCGGAATTGGCGCTCTTACGCCTCACCGGATCCTGCGGCCAGTGGCCGCTCGCGGGCTGTACCGCCGGTCGGGAATTGGCGCTTCGCGCCTCACCCTGCCCCGAAGGTCTTGCACTTGGAGTCTACGGCGCAGCTGCTTCTGCGTCAACTCGTCTGGTCTTTTCGCATCGTCACGCGATGAACGCTCCGTACGGGCGCTCTGCTCTCACAGTGCTCAGTCTCTCTGCCTCACCTTGCACTCACCTCATCGCCTGTCGAGCGTGCGCAACCAGCGTTCGACAGCGCGCGCCGCCCAATACCCGCACATACCATGCACACCTCCACCTGGAGGCGTCGCTGCGGAGCACAGAAAGATGCCCGGATCGGGCGTGCGGTACGGCGGCCAAGGCCAGGCACTCGGCCGAGTGAAGAGCTGACGGAGGAGCGGCCAGCCTCCCGTCAGGTCACCGCCGCGCAGGTTTGGGTTGGATCTGGCGAGGTCAGCGGGGCGCCACACGCGCCGGGCGACGATGTGTTCGCGAAAACCAGGCGCGAACCGCTCGATCTGCGCCTCGATGGCGACGGTGGCGTCACCGCGCCAGCCGTACGGTACATGACAGTACCCCCAGACCACTTCTATCCCGTCGAGTGAGCGCGCAGGATCGAAGAGGCTCGGTTGCACGAGGATGACGAACGGCCGGTCGGCCAGTTGGCCCCGCGCGACTGCGCGCTCCGAGGCAGCGATCTCCTCGAATGTGCCGCCGACGTGTACCGTTGTCGCCAACCGGCACCGCTGGTCGTTCCAGGGAACGCCGGAACGGACGAGCCAGTCCACCTTGAACACCCCGGGCCCAGGTCGAAACGCAGCGAGTTGGCGGCGGTACCACCCTGGCCAGCGTGCACCGACCAGTATGTCCGACTCCGCCGGGAGCAGATCGAGGACGATGGCACGCGCGGGCGGCAGCTGGTCGAGTCGTTCCACATCGCTAGCCACTTCCACCGCACCGCCACACTCTTCGAGCCGCGCCACGAGCCACTGCGCTAGCCGAGCGGCCCCACCGGCGACGACCGGCCAACCGTCGCGGTGGGCACAGAGGCCGAGCACCAACGCAAAGGCAGCCGACGGTGCCTGTTCCAGCGGCAGCGTGCTGTGCGCCGCGAGCCCAGCCAGGAGCACGCGGGCACGTGCGGTAGCGAACGACCGGCAGAGCGCGGCGCTGGAACGGACAGCGTTCACCGCGAAGTGCAGGAACACGCGGACGGCGAATGCAGAACCCGGATACCGCACCAGACCCGGTGCCGGTCCGAGCAGCGTCGCGAGAAGGGACTGCGCCTGTGCCACCAGCGGGCTGAACAGGGAGAGGTATCGCGATCCATCCGGGCCGAGTTCCTCGGCCGTGCGGTGCAGATCGCGCCAGAGCAGGACGGCGGGACCATCGGGCTGAGGGTGCGCGAGCACAGCGGGCGAATGGATCCACTCCACATCCCGCACGATGCCGAGTTGCCGGAAGAACGGCGAGGCGAGGGCGAGCGGAAAGACGGTCGCACAGTGGTCGTGCAGGCAACCGGGCAAGATACTCGCTTGGGAGCGTAGGCCACCCCCCGGCACCGGAGCGCGCTCGAGGACGGTGACCTTACGCCCCCCGCGCGCGAGCGCCAGTGCAGCAGCGAGGCCGTTCGGCCCAGCCCCGACGACGACGACGTCGCGAACCGGGTTCGCGACGGTGCGGTCGCTCACGCGCCGCTCGACGGTGCAGCTCCTTCCTCCCCGGTGGGGGGCTGGGTTCCAGCGACCGACTCCACCATGGCGACGAACGCTGCCTCCGGTCGTGCCCCCTCGAACTCGAGGGTGTCGTTGATGACTACCTTGGGTACGGCGAACACACGGTACCGCTGGGCGAGATGCGGGAACTCGCTCACCTCGACCACATCGGCGGTCACCTTTTCGCTCTCGATCGCCATCATGTGCGCCAACCTGGCGACACTCGGACAATACGGTCAAGTAGGAGTGACGAACACCTTGATGTGCACCGGTTGCGCCAGCTTGGCCAGGGTCTCGCGGCTGAGCGGTGAGAGTTCGGTGGTGCCGCGTGAGACGTCGATGATGTCCTCGATGAGCGTGGCGAACTCGTAGCCAGCCGGGACACCGACGAAACGTACGGTCCCCTTGTTGTGACCGCGGAGAATGATGGCTGGGATCTCCTCGACCCCTGCTTGACGCGCACGTTCGGCGTCCTGCAGGAGGTCGTACATCTGGAGCGTGATCTTCTCGGACAGCGCCGCGACTTCTTCCAGCAGCTGGTTGGTTTCCCGGCAGGTCGCGCACTCGTACCCAGGAATACGGATCTGTGTGACCCGTTGCGTGAAGAGCTCGATCGTCACTGGGTCACGCAATCGCTCGGCGAAGACACCACGCAGATACTCTTGATCAGCCGGTGACAGTAGCGGCATCGCTCCCCCTTCCCCTGTACCGAGACGAGCCTTCGATCGTCGTACGACACGAGAGAATCGTACCACCCCGACGCCACGTGTTACGATCAGTCCGAGGGGAGTTCCTATGGGACGGATCCTCGTCGGCACGTCGTCGTGGACGGATCATGAAGGGTTCTATCCGCCGGGTCTCGAGGCCCGGGAGCGACTCCGCTTCTACGCGCGCTACTTCCCGATCGTCGAAGTCAATTCCACCTACTATGCCATCCCATCGCGCCGCGTCGTGCAGGGTTGGGTCGAGCGCACACCACCGGGCTTCGTCTTCGACGTCAAGCCACCGCGCCAACTGACCGCGACTCCAGAACAACCCGGTGGGGAGGCACCGGTGCCCGACGCGGACATCGCCAAACGCTTCCTCGATGCCCTCGAACCGCTGGTCGAGTCCGGGAAACTGGGTGCCATCACCTTCCAGTTTCCCCCGTCGTACCGCAACACCGAAGAGCACCGCGAGTACCTTCGGCTCTTACCGGAACTCTTCCCCGGCCTGATGCTGTCGGTGGAGTTCCGCCGCCGCGACTGGCTGGATGCACGACATCGGGAGGACACGCTCGCGCTGCTCCGCGAGGCAGGTCTCGCCTACACGATGGTCGACGAACCGCAGGTCGGAGTAGGCTGTGTCCCGCCGGTGTACGCTGTCACCAACCCACGACTCGCAGTCATCCGTTTCCACGGACGCAACGCCGAGACGTGGTACCGCTTCACGGGAAAGACCGGTGAACGGTTCAACTGGGAGTACCGCCCCGAGGAACTCCAGGAATGGGTTCCCAAGATCCAGCGGGCTGGCCAAGAGGCAGAAGCAGTCCACATCTTCTTCAACACCAACTACGGCAACCAAGGACCGCGCAACGCCACACTCCTCATGGACCTCCTCGGTATCGAGTATCCACCACTGCCCGGTCTCGACCTGCCTCAGTGAGGCTGCAGGCGGTACTGCAGGAGGAAGTGCCAGAGGGCATCGGCTGCCGGGGACGGTCGCCGGCCAGCGCGGCGCACCAGTGACCACCAACGCCGGATGGGAAAGCCGCGGACATCCAGCACCACCAGTCGTCCCGTTTCGAGTTCGAGTCCGATGGCGTCGCGCGGCATGATCGCCACGCCGAGGTCAGCGGCCACAGCCTGCTTGATGGCGCCGTTACTGCGCAGTTCCATCGCCACGCGGAGCGATAGGCCAGCCTCTGCGAAAATGCGTTCGGTGTCGCTACGCGTTCCCGAACCGATCTCACGCACGAGGAACGGTTCGCGGGCGATTTCCTCCAGGGAGATCTGTTGACGCCGTGCCAAGGGGTGCCGGGGCGAAGCGATCACTACCAGCTCGTTGGGGAGGAACTCGGCGATCTCCAGGTCTTGGGGATCATCGATCAGCCCCATGATGGCCAGATCAGCGTCACCGGCGAGCAAGCGCTGGTGGACGGCGTAGCGGTTCAAGACGTCGAGCGAGAGCTCCACACCCGGATAGGCGCGGTGGAAGGCACCGAGTGCCTTCGGCACCACGTAGATACCGGCTGTGGTGCTCGCCGCCACCCGGACACGCCCGCGCTGGGCAGCCCGCAGCTCGTGCACCGCAGTCAGCGCTTCCTCGAGAAGGTCGAGCATCCGCTCGGCGTACGGCAACAACTGCCGTCCGGCCTCGGTCAGCTCGACACCGCGACCCGAGCGTTGAAACAGCGTGACGTTGAGCACCTGCTCCAGCGCCTTGACCTGGGCCGAGACGGCCGGTTGGCTGATCACGAGTTCCTCGGCAGCCCGCGAGAAACTCCGGTGGCGAGCGACAGCGCGGAAGACCTGGAGCTGGCGTAAACTCACATCCATATAGGTACCCCCTATGCCACATATCACAAAGTGCTATTGCGCATTATATGCCCATATCGATAAGCTGTGAAGCAGCAGGCGGCCGCCCGCTCCGCACGAGTCCGAGCAGGAGGGAAACCGTGGACAGGCCGAGACTCCGACGCCCGCCGCTCCGCAACACGTTCTCCCAGAAACGCCTCACCGGTCCGCTGGTAACAAGTTGAACTGAACACTGTTTCCATAACCTTTACCTATCAAAGTCGTTTCGATCACCCGCAGCACGAGCTCTCTCGTGCCCCGGGAATCGGACAGAGGAACGTGCGCACGGCGTGTCAGGAGAGCGGTTACGCACGAACGGAGGGAGAAGTCATGTGGTCGCTGCCTTCGCCGCCGGTCGACCCTGAAGAACTGCGCGAGACGCCCTTGCTTCCGCCAGGCTTCAAGGTTCCAGCGTCCCGCTGGGTCCATCCGAGCACGCGTCTCCGCCAACTGTTGCAGGATCTCCCCTACGTGTTCGCTCCGGGTATCTTCGACCCGCACGGCGCCGAACTCGTGATGTACTACGGATTCCCCGCCGTCTACTTCAGCGGCTACTCCTTCGCGATCGGTCACCTCGGAACGACCGATATGGACCTCTACTCCAGCGCCGAAATCGCCGATGCTGCCCGGCGCATCGTCTCGGCGCTCCGCAAGTTCCAACTGACGATGGCGGTCGGTGATCCGGAAAAGGGGATTCCCCCGAAGTACCTGCACATCCCGCCCGTCGTCGCCGACATGGACACCGGCTACGGCAACATTTTCAACGTGCAACGCACCACCGAGCTGTACGTCACCGCGGGTGTGGCCGGCGCGCACATCGAGGATCAAGTGATGCCCAAGCGCTGCGGGCATATCGCCGGCAAGGCGCTCATTCCGGCCCAGGAGATGGTCGGGAAGCTGAAGATGATGCGGGCGGTCGCCGATGACCTCGGCAACCCGGACTTCGTCATCATCGCCCGGACCGATGGCGTCTCGGCTGTCGACGCTCCGGAGTCGAAGCGTGGGCTCCCCTTGGCGATCGAGCGAGCCCTCCGCTACCTGGACAGCGGTGTGCCTGACCTCGTCTGGTGCGAGTTCCCGACCTCCGAGCGCGGGCCGCTGGAAACGTTCGTCGAGGAAGTCCGCAAGCGCTTCCCGGACGCCCGTTTCGCCTTCAACTGGTCCTCGTCCTTCAAGTGGTTCACGGACCCCAACCCGATCAGCTTCCGCGAGCTGGGTGAGATGGGCGTGCGCTTCATCTTCATCACCCTCGCAGCCCAACACGCGATGGGGCTCGGCTTCAGCGAACTCCTACAGGACCTAGCGGCTCGTCAGGAGCAGGCCTACATCGACCTCCAAAAGCGCGAATGGGCTCCGGGCAGCGACTTCCCCACGCGTAGCCATCACTTCTTCTCCGGCGTCCCCTATCACCACCTGCTCGGCCAGGTCTACGACGCTCCGCGACTCGGTACGCAGTTCGAAGAGGACCTGCCCGAAGAAGCCGTCGTCTGATCCGCGTGCGCCGGGAGGGTGTCCCTCCCGGCGCAGTTCCGTTACAATCGCGGCGAGCGGATCGCGTGGTCATGAGGTGAGGGAGGATCCGTTATGGGTCAAGAGGTGCGCGTCGTTGGCCCGGTGACTCCAGAGTTCGCGGAAATCCTCACCGAGCCAGCGCTCGACTTCGTGGCCGCCCTCCACCGCGAGTTCAATCCCCGTCGGCTCGCACTCCTGCAGCGACGTGCTGAGCGCCAGCAGGCGATCGATGCCGGGCAGTTTCCTGACTTCCTCCCCGAGACGGCACACATCCGGGAAAGCGAATGGCAGGTCGCACCCGCACCACCCGATCTCCAGGATCGACGCGTCGAGATCACCGGTCCGGTCGACCGCAAGATGATGATCAACGCGCTCAACTCCGGTGCACGCGTCTTCATGGCCGACTTCGAGGACGCGCTCTCGCCGACCTGGGCCAACGTCGTCCAAGGGCAGATCAATTTGCGGGATGCGGTTCGGCGCACGATCAGCTTCGAGAGCCCCGACGGGCGCGTCTACCGCTTGGCGGAAAGAACCGCCACGCTCGTCGTTCGACCGCGCGGCTGGCACCTCGTCGAACGGCACGTCCTCGTCGACGGCGAACCGATCTCGGCGAGCCTCTTCGACTTCGGCCTGTACTTCTTCCACAACGCACACGAGCTTCTGAACCGTGGCTCCGGACCGTACTTCTACTTGCCCAAGTTGGAAAGCCACCTCGAAGCACGACTCTGGAACGACGTCTTCAACTATGCCCAAGATCGGCTCGGTATCCCGCGCGGGACGATCCGGGCGACGGTTCTCATCGAGACGATCCTCGCCGCCTTTGAAATGGACGAGATCCTCTGGGACCTGCGTGACCACGCAGCGGGACTCAACGCCGGGCGCTGGGACTACATCTTCAGCGTCATCAAGAAGTTCCGCCGCCACCGCGACTTCCTCTTGCCCGACCGCGCACAGGTCACGATGACGGTGCCGTTCATGCGCGCCTACACGGAGCTCCTCGTCCGCACCTGCCACCGGCGCGGCGCACACGCCATCGGCGGCATGGCGGCCTTCATCCCGAGCCGCCGCGCCCCACAGGTCAACGAAATCGCTCTCGCCAAGGTCCGCGAGGACAAGGAACGCGAAGCCAACGACGGCTTCGACGGTACGTGGGTTGCGCACCCCGACCTGGTTCCGGTCGCGACCGAGGTCTTCGACCGCGTGCTCGGAGAGAAGCCGCACCAAAAGGACCGCCTACGCGAGGACGTGCACGTTACCGCCCGCGACCTGCTGGACGTCCGCGTCCCCGGTGGCCGCATCACCGAGGCTGGTCTGCGCAATAACGTCAGCGTCGCGCTCCAGTATCTGGACAGCTGGTTGCGTGGTCAAGGTGCGGCGGCCATCTTCAACCTGATGGAAGATACGGCCACCGCCGAGATCTCGCGCGCCCAGCTCTGGCAGTGGCGCTTCCACAGCGCCGCACTCGACGACGGGCGACCAGTGACGAAGGAGCTCTACGAACAGATCCGCGACGAGGAACTGGCCAAGCTCGGCGGCGAGACGACGGGTCGCCTGCGGGAGGCGCGCGAAATCCTCGATCGACTCGTCCTCGCCGACGAGTTCATCGACTTTCTCACCTTCATCGCCTACGACTACATCGACTGAGAACGCCTCGATCGGGAGCGCGGGGAGTAGGCGAGTGCCCGCTCCCCGCGCTGGCATGTTCTCAGGCCTCGTGCATGCGGAACGGAGCGACTGCGGCGCACGACGAGCGTTCCGCGCGTGCGTTGTCGCTGTGTCCTCAGCAGGAGGCGAGCGGCATGGTTGGGTGGTCGGGAAGGCGACTGTCCACTGTTGAGCCGCGGCTCGCTGTCGCCGACGCGAATGTCGCGCGACGTCGGTCCTTCAGACCCAGCGTGTCGTCGCTGGGTCGAGGATGCGGCGGGTACACACCACGGCGCTCCCCTGTGGAATTACGCCTGATCGTCACGGATCACGAGCGGCGGGAGACGCTGGCCGCGCACGATTCCCTCCAGATAGTCGAGCACCGCGAGCCAGTATCGCGTCCGCCCCGGCACGAGGTCATCCAGCCTGATCGCACCGGCACGGAAGCTCGGTTCCACGAGCGAGCCGCTCTCCCAGAGGACAGTGGCAGGCGCACGCTCCGCGTGTCCAGCGAGGACAGCCCGCAGCGCTTGTGCCGGTACCGCCAGCACGGCAGCCACCTCGCGCGGGTCAGGCCTGAGAGTCCTCGGCGGCTGAGGCACGAGCCAGAGGTACAACTGCTGGACCTCACGATCTACCACCCCTCCCGCCTGCCAGACCGACCAGCGCGTCCCGAACCACTGGACGGCGCCTGGTTCGCTCACGACTCCGAGTTCCTCCTCGAGCTCTCGGCCTACAGCGGCGAGCACGCTGGGTGCGGCCGGGCAGTCTGCCCGGTACTCGCCAGCCCGGAAATGACCGCCGACACTCACGTCGATGCGGCCAGGCATGGTGTCCTTGGTGAGACTGCGCCGTTGTAACAAGAGAGCGATTCTGCCCTCTTCACACCATGCGACCCAGAGGTGGAAGGCTGGGTGCCAAAGCCCGAGACGGTGCGCTTCACCGCGCGGTACCGTCCACCCAGCCAGTGCGCCGTCCGGCGTCAACACATCGAACGCTTCGTCCTGAGGATCGGTCGTCTCCATGTAGAGCCTCTTCCCCCTGCATCGCGCTCCCTCACTGCATGATGGTACGCTTCCTCTACGAAGGGAAAGGAAAACGATCCGATGGACGCCAAGCCCACGGTCGAGGTGGAACTGTTCCAACGCGTCGACATGCGCGTCGGCCGCATCGTCGCAGTCGATCCGTTCCCCGAGGCACGCAAGCCGTCCTACAAGTTGACCATCGACTTCGGGCCGCTGGGTATCAAACGGTCGTCGGCAGCCATCCGCCCGTGGTATCGACCTGAGGAGCTCATCGGACGGCTCGTGGTCGCGGTGGTGAACCTACCCGTCCGGCGCGTCGCTGGATTTCCCTCCGAGGTCCTCGTGCTCGGCGCCATTCAGTCAGACGGTCGCGTCGTCCTCCTGCAACCGGACAGCGACGCCGAACTGGGCAGCCCGATCGCGTGAAGCGTCTGACAGCGCATCCGAGAGTAGCAAGGCGAGACGCGCTCCTGACCCATAACACCTTCGACAGCGTACCGAAAATCGTGGACGCACCATCAGGCGTGGGATCTACCGTTGCCGGAGCACGATACATCACCCCATGGAGGAGAGAGCCGGACGACGGCGCTACGAGCGACGAGATCCGCCCGTCGGAGCGGCGACTGAGCAGCGGTGACTGAGCATGGAACGATGTATACTTGATGCAGGCTCGTTGATGAGCGAAGTTTAGATAGATTCCGTGGAGGCTCTCCGTGGAACTACAAACCCGGCATCGCTGGATCGGCCTGACCGCGCTGGCGCTCGGCCTGGCTATGATCATCGTCGACGCCACGATCGTCAACGTCGCGATCCCGAGCATCATCGCCGACCTCGGCATCCAGCTGACCGACGCCGAGTGGATCAACACCGTCTACTCGCTCGTCTTCGCCGCTCTACTCGTCACCGTCGGGCGGCTCGGCGACCTCTTCGGTCGCAAGCGGATGTACCTCTTCGGACTCGGTCTCTTCGTTGCGGCGAGCCTCCTCTGCGCGATCGCACCGTCGGGCACGCTGCTAATCGCCGCCCGCGCCTTGCAGGGGGTGGGTGCCGCGTTCATCCTGCCGTCCACCCTCTCCAGCGTCAACGCGATGTTTCGAGGTCGCGAGCGTGCCATCGCCTTCGGGATCTGGGGTTCCGTCATCGGCGGCATGGCTGCGCTGGGCCCACTGGCCGGAGGTTGGCTCACCACTGACTTCTCGTGGCGCTGGGCGTTCGGAATCAACCTCCCCATCGGCATCGTGGCCGGCACCTTGGCGCTCTTCACCGTCCCGGAGACGCGTGACCCCAACGCCACTCGCGGACTCGACCCGGGTGGCATCCTGCTGAGCGCGCTCGGCTTGGCAGCGCTCGTCTTCGGCCTCATCGAAGGTGAACGCTACGGGTGGTGGGGGCCGACCGAGACGTTCCGCGTCGGCACCTGGGAGTGGCCGCTGGACTCATTCTCACCGGTACCGTTCGCCCTCGCACTCGCTGCCGCCGCTCTGCCGGCCTTCGTGTGGTACGAACTCCGCCGAGTGCAGGCCGGGCAGCCAGTTCTCCTGGATCTGCGTCTGTTTCGCTATCCCTCCTTCCGCTGGGGGAACGTGGCAGCACTGATCGTCAGCCTGGGGGAATTCGGCATCGTCTTCGTCCTCCCGCTCTACCTCCAAGCGGTGCTCGGCTACACCGCCCTGCAGACCGGTTTCGTCCTGCTGGCGACTGCGATCGGCGCGTTTCTCGGTGGCCCCGCCGCCGCTAGCCTCGCGCAGCGTTTCGGGGCGCGCCTCGTCGTCCGCATCGGCATGGTGCTCGAAGCAGTCGGCCTCCTGTTGATCGTGCCGTTCCTCTCGCCTGAGACGACCGGCTGGCGGCTCGCTCCCGCCCTGTTCCTCTACGGTGTCGGAGTGGGCCTAGCAACCGCCCAACTCACGAGCGTCATACTGGCTGAGGTTCCCACCGCGCAGTCGGGGCAGGCGTCGGGCACGCAGAGCACGACGCGGCAGATCGGCGCAGCCCTCGGTATCGCCTTGCTCGGTACGATCCTCGCAGCTGGACTCTCCTCCGGCACTGCTGCCAATCTAGAGGCGATCGGCCTGCCGGCCGAGCAAGCCACTGCACTCGCTCGCGCCACCAAACAGTCCGCTGGTCAGATCCTCGTGCAGCTGCGGACACAGCCGGGGAGCGAGCCACTCGTCCGCGCGATCGAGGACGCCTTCACCGCTGCTGCCCGGCGGACAGCCGTCATCGCAGCGCTCTTCATCGGACTCGGCTTCATCGCCAGTTGGCTGTTACCGGATATCCGGCCCAGCGCCGCGGGAGAACCGGTAACCCGTCCCGCGGCCGCCAGAGCGCGGCGGACGTCCTAACGCGTCAACGCGACGACGAGGAGAGCGAGGCCGAGCGCGAGACGGTAGACGACGAATACCATGGTGCTGTAGCGCTGCAGAAAACGAAGGAGGAACGCGATCGCCAAGAGGCCGGTCACCGCCGCGCTGGTGATGCCGACGAGGAAGACCAGCTGCTCGTGTGCCGGGAGTCCCTCTCGTAGAAGCGCGACAGTTTCGAGTACGCCCGCACCGGCGATGGCAGGAATACCGAGGAGGAACGAGAAGCGGGCAGCACTGGCTCGCTCCAGGCCGAGGAAGAGCCCAGCGGTGATGGTACTGCCCGAGCGCGAGACGCCAGGCAGCAGCGCGAAGGCCTGTGCGAGACCGATGACCACACCGTCCCGCAGGCCGATCTCCTGTAAGCTCCGGGACCGTGCCCCGACGTGCTCGGCGACCCAGAGTACGAGTCCGAGCGCGATCAAGAGCGTCGCGATCACGACGATAGCCGTCCGTCCCCCACCACCGGAGTGAAAGAACGCATCGATCGCATCGTTGGCCAAAAACCCCACCACACCGGCCGGTACCGAACCGACGAGAATCGCCCACCCGAGCCGCGCCTCGCTGGTGTCGAACACCCTTCCGCGCACCACAGCGCTGAGCCAACCGACAGCGAGCCGTACGATGTCCCGCCAAAAGTACACGAGCACTGCCACCAGCGTCCCGAGGTGTACGGCGACGTTGAAGGTAAGGCCCGGCTCGGGCCATCCGAGGAGCCAAGGAAGCACGACCAGGTGCGCCGAGCTACTGATGGGCAGGAACTCCGTCAAGCCCTGTACGATGCCCATCACCGCCGCCTGCCAAGCGCTCACGATGGAACGACCTCCCCCGATCGTGCCCGGCGCAGCACCGCCCAGTCGAGCTGCAGCTTGGACCAAAAGGCGAGCCCGAGGAGCGTGATCGGGATGTACAGTGCGGCATGGAGCACGATCGCATACGACAGCGCGATCGCTCGCGGCACGCCAGCCACCCCCGCGAGCACCAATACGACTGCGGCTTCGAACGGCCCCACGTAGCCGGGAGACGACGGGATCAAGGTCGCCAGGTTCGCCACCGCCGTGGTCAGAAGGACGTGCGGTACCGTCAACGGCAGCGCGAAAGCCTGCGCCACCAGAGCGTACATAGTCGCCTCGGCGAGCCAGGCACAGAGCGAGAGGACAGCGACCTGCAACGAAGCCGAACTACTCCGGAAGACAGCAACTCCACTGAACCCCGAGTGCACCATCCGTTCGACGCGACCCCGCATCCGTCGGGGCACGAAGCGCGCGAGCACCAGTACCCGTGCCGCGATCCGTTCCGATCGTGCAGCGAGCACCAGTAGCCCGGTGGCGGGGAGAAAGATCGCCGTCGCCAGGACGAGCACGTGCCGCAGCGCCGCATCCAGCGCGACGACGCTCGCAGCGACGACGATGAAGGTCAGCATGGTCAGTCCGTCCAGCACGCGCTCCAGGACGATCGTCGCCAGCGTCGCTGTCTTGCTCGTCCCGAATTGACGTCCCAATGCATAGGCGCGCACGACTTCTCCGGCGCGGAACGGGAGCAGATTGTTCGCCATGTACCCGATCGCTACGATGGGAAGGAGCCGCAGCCAGGAAAGCCGTCGCACCGGTGCCAGCAGGAGTGCCCACCGATAGGACCGCAACAGCACGCCCACGAAATAGACGGCGACAGCCGGGATGAGCCACCAGTAGGAGGCGCCGCGTAACGCGGCGACGAGCGTACCCAGGTCTTGTTCCCGCAGCGCGAGCAGCAAAAAGAAGAAACTGATCGCGATCCCGAGAACGATTCTCCTCACGCGAGTCGTCGCTCCCTCCCCGGGTGCGGCAAGCTGCCGACGCTGGAGTATAACAACCGCATCCTCGATCGAGGCTGCCGGTCATCAGGACGCAGTATCCGGCATCGGGGCAGAGCCACGCGAGGAGCGCCACGCCTAAGCGTGCAGCAGAATTGCCTCCGTCCCCCCGACGGCACGACCAGCGCCCGAGACCGCCGCCGCGTGGCCAGTCCCAGCGTCGAGACGACAACGGATTCAACCGACACCCGGCACACTCTCGCGACCGACGGGGACGTCACTCCGCGATGTCGAAGAACTTGAACGCTTCGGCGAGCAGCATCTGCTCGGCCCCCGGCCAGCCTCTTCGCCGCGCCTCGGCAGCCGTGTCCTGCGCCCACAAACGGAGCGCCGGTTCGGGGTCCCAGTCACCGAGTTGGCTGCGGTGCGCCCGGAGCGCCGCCACCTTGCGGTCGAAGAAGGGGGTGATGTCCACGAAGACGTCCGGGTCGCGAGATCCGGCCAAATAGACCTGTCGCACGATGTGCGGTTCCAGTCCCTCCGCGAGCAGTTCGGGGAACGTCAGGCGGTCGCGGACGCTCGGGTACACCGCGGCCAAGGTCGCCTCACCGACCGCGATGTGGTCAGGATGCTGGATGTACTGCTGCGCGAAGTAGCGCGTCGTCGGATCTTGGCATATGACCGCGTCCGGCTTGAAACGCCGCATCACGCGCACGAGGTCGCGCCGCAAACCGAGGTCGGCCACGACCTCGGCGTCACGATACCGGAGAAACTCCACGTGCGCGACCCCGAGGATACGTGCGGCCTCCAGCTGTTCGGCTTCCCGCACGGCGACCAAGCGATCGCCGGTCATCGTCGGATCGTTGCTGCCCTTGTCCCCACTCGTCACCAGGACATAGATGACTTCGCTTCCCTCGCTCACCCACCGCGCGACGGTACCAGCGCAGATGAATTCGGCATCGTCCGGATGAGCCATGACGACCAGCACACGCTGGGGACGATCTGCCACACGCACGTCGCTCGCTCCTTCCCATCGCATCCGTTTGGATCGTCTCTCGCCGCGTTAGGGACTCAGCGCCACACCGGCAGACCCGGTGGCGCACCAGTACCGGTGCCCTCCATCCACGCCAGCAGGCGACGGGCTGCGCCGCAGAACTGTTCGAGGTCGAGCCCGACGCACGGGCTCGGATACTGCTCGACCCGCGCGAGCCCACGCGCGAGGAGGTTGCGCGCCCCCACCAGGTTGCCACGTTGCAGGTGGTAGATGCCCACGACCACTTGGATGAGGCCTCGGTACAGTTCGCGCAGCGGTCCTTCAGTTTCGCGCCACAACTCTTCCAATACCTCATGACACTCGAAAAAACGCCCAGCACGGTACAGCTCCCGTGCTGCAAGGAGCTGCACGGGAGCGTCTGAGCGACAGGCTTCGCGGAGCCTTTCCTCCATGGCTGTCCCCCGACACCGCCCTCGAGCCCCGCGCTCACTCACCCCCCTCGGCGAGCACCTTCCACGCCCTCTCCAGCTGCGGATCGGACCGCAGTTCGTCCATGGACACTTCTTGGCCAGTGAAGGGGACGAAGAGCGCACCCTCCTCACCCATCGCGACGACTTCGTCCGGCTCGATGCCGTTGCGCCAGATCACTCGACCGCTCGGTGTGACCCACACCTGCGTCCCGATCAGGAGCGCCGAGCCGTCCTGCAACCGAAACTCGGTCAGAACCGTCCCGGTACCGAAGG
>JBEPZP010000001.1:0-32068 GCA_041640735.1 Thermomicrobium sp. | reverse complement strand
GACGTGATCAGCGGCGCCTCATGGCAGCTGCGCGTGCTGTCGGGGCGTTCGGGACAGGGGAACTACAGTGGTTCGTCGTCACTCGATGTCGGTGCCGCACCGTTGCAGCCATGGTTTGACCTCCTCCAGTGCACGCGCGCCATTGCGCGAGCCGTCCAGCGAGGACTTCAGCTCCTCACTATAGCAGCATTGTGCTGCCGAAGCAAGAGATGGCTGCAGCGCTACCTGGAGGAAGCACTCCGCGGTGGGGTTGCCACTCATCCCGGACGTCGTAGGCGTCGGTTCCTCGAGCACGATACAGTCGTTCGGGGATGCGGAGTGCGGCGGATGCCGAAAGTCTGCGGACGTCGGTCATCAGGTGTTTCGGAATCAAGAACGAGAAACGATGCCGTTCACGGACTCCATGTAAGACACCTTGTCGAGATCCGTCTGGCATGCGACACTGTTGCTACAGGGATCGGATGTTCCGGTCTCCATCGCCGGGCGAGGAGCCGGCGAGAGGCGAGTGTCACCTTATCGCGCCAGATCGCGAGGAGGGTAGCATATGCAGCCGCAGGTCGATCTCCATCCGGAACCGCGGACCGCTCCCGACTTCGAGCAAGAGGCACTCAAGCACGTGTGGATCCACTCGGCCGAGTGGATCCGGCTCGCTGAGGAGCGCGGGTTCCGGGTCTTCGAGCGTGCGTACGGTAGTACGCTCGTGGACGTCTACGGGCGGGAATTCATCGACGGACTGTCCGGACTCTGGGTCGTCAACGCGGGGCATGGCAGACGAGAGATCGCGGAAGCGATGGCCGAGCAAGCGGCGAAGGTCGCCTACGTCTCCTCGGCGAACCACACGACTGTCCCCACGGTACGGCTGGCCCACGAGCTGGCGATGCGGCTGCCAGGCGACTTGAACCGGGTGTTCTTCTGTTCGGGCGGTTCCGAGGCGGTCGAGAGCGCTATCAAAATCGCCAAGCAAGTGCAGGCGATGCGTGGCTTCCCCAAACGCTACAAGATTATCGCTCGGCGTGGGAGCTACCATGGGATGACCTACGGTGCGATGTCCTTGACGCAATCGCGCAACGAGAAGTTCTTCGGGCCGTTCATGTACGGCGTCTACTACGTTCCTTCGCCCAATCGCTATCGCAACGATTTCGGATTGGAGGGCGAAGAAGGCGACCTCATGTGCGCCAACTACGTCGAGCAAGAGATCCTCTACCAGGACCCGGAGACAGTGGCCGCAGTCATCGGAGAACCGATCTCTACGTCCAATGGTGTCCATGTCCCCTCGCCCAAGTACTGGCAGCGCCTGCGTGAGATCTGTGACAAGTACGGCGTGTTGCTCATCATGGACGAGGTCATCAACGGTTTCGGCCGTACCGGTCGGATGTTCGCCGCCGAGCATTTCGGGGTCGTCCCCGACTTGATGACGATGGCCAAGGGGATCACCTCCGGCTATGCGCCGATGGGTGCAGTCGCCGTGCGCGACAGCGTCTTCGAAATCTTTCAGGAGCAAAAGGAGGTGCCGCTCGGCCACCTCTTGACCTTCGGTGGACATGCTGTCGCGGCGGCGGCTGCCTTGAAGAACCTGGAGCTCTTCGACCGCGAGGGTCTCGTCCAACAGAGTGCCGAGAAGGGAGCCTATCTCCTCGAGCAGCTGCGCGGCTTGCTCCGTCATCCGACCGTCGGTGACGTGCGCGGGTTGGGCCTCATGTGCGGCATCGAGCTGGTCAAGAGCAAGACGACCAAGGAGAAGTGGCCGCGCAACAGTGCGTTCGTCAAGGCGCTCGAGCGTCGGATGAACGAGAAGGGGCTCTTGACCCGGGTCTGGGAAATCGTGCACGTGGCGCCGCCGCTCGTGGTGACCAAAGAAGAGATCGACCGGATCGTGACGATCATCGACGAGGCGCTCACCGAGACCGAAAACGAGTTCGCGAGCGAGATCTCCGATTGACTGGATGGTTGGCTCACGAGGGAACGAGGCGCTCGAGTCGGCGCATCAGCCGCGCCGGTTCGAGCGCCTCGCCGCTGACGGGCTGCGTATGCGGCTCGTCCTGGTCGAGGTCGTCGGTGACGTCGACGAGCGGGAAGTCGACAGCGCTGGTCGTCGAGCATGAAACCCCTCGGGGGAGGGAGGGATCGCGCCAGCCTGCGCTGACACCGCTCCGCGAGCCGTCGAGGTCGCGCGTCTCGTGCTTGGCGGATCGCGCGAGGCTCGTGGGGCTCTCGGCGCTCGGATCGACGCGAAGGACGAGGATCCGTACATCTCCCTGCGCGGACAGTGAGCGCGCCCGGCCGACCACGACGGATGGCTGGGCTGCCGCTGAGCCGGTTGCCGGACACGCGGCGTCTGGGAGCGTAACGACAGTCGAGCGGGAGGCCGGGTACCGCGTGTACACGATGCTCCGCTCCTGCGTGGGGGCGGGGAACACCGGGGCCGGGCGGCCATCGCCTTCCAGCGCTGCCACCTCGGCACGATACGACGCATACCAGCGGTGGAGAGCCGTACCGCCAGCCGCGGCGACAGTGACGACAGCGACGACCAACACGATGGCGCCGAACACGCGCAGCATCACCGCCTCCTCGATGCCTGGGACGAGGGGGCTGGGTTCCTTCGTACAGACCCCTTGTCGCTACCGAAAAGCCACCAGAGGACGATGACGGCAGCGAGACCGATCACCCCCCAGAACCACCAGGAGCGCCAAAATGGACTGCTGGCGCGCTCGACCGTCGCCTCGAAGGCCAGCGCGCCAGCAGCCTCCGGTCCACGTACTTCGAGTTGGAACTGATAGATGCCCGGTTCGGCGATGGTGAATTCGGCAGCGTAATACAGCCTATTCGTCGCCTGTTCCCTGGTGACGGGGTAGCGCTGCGTAGTCCCGTCAGGTGCGATGACGGTGAGCGTGATCGTCGCTCCGTCGACGATCTCTCTCGTCTCCCGGCGCTGGAGGAGGACGCTGACGTCGACGAGACCAGTCGTGAGGGGGACCGGACTCGTGAACACGGTCACCTCGTACGGGCCGACCGGGTAGTTGGCCACTCGCACCTGCCCACCGTTGGCGAGCACGGCTGCGTCGGCCGTGACGAGAAGGATGCTCCAGATGGTGAGGGCGATCGCTGTCGCCAGTTTCTGCATGCGGTCTCCGTCTCAGCCGAGCAGTGTACCGCGCATTTCCATCGGTTGCCCGAGTAACCAGACGCCGAGCAAGAAGAGCGCACCCTGTAGGAGTACCCAGGGAAGGATCGCTCCAAAGCGATACCCATAGCGCCGGCCGAGTTGGGTCGTCCAGGCGAGCGAACCGAGGAACCCGAGGGCGACGACCAGCACGACGACATCGGTGGCTCGATCGAGCGAGAGAAGGCTGGCGAGTTGCCAGGCTGGTTGCCCGAGCCAGGGCCGGCCAGTCAGGTCCAGCACGAAGCTCTGCGTCAAAGGCACGACGGTCAGCGCGCCGGTCAAGAAGTGGAAGAGGTAGTGCGCCGCCCACATGCCGAAGCCGACGGGCGCGAGGGTATAGACGAAGCGTGTCAGGATCCAGCGGACTCCCGGCCTCCCGGCCAGCAGGTGAGTGACGGCGCTCGCGAGTCCGACGAGTGCTCCGAGCAGTGCGAGTCCACCAGCGAAGACGATGCCGACGAGCAGCGGTTCGTTCGTCACGGAAAGCGCGCGACTGAGCCACTCGAGGAGCCGGTACACGGGACTGACCATGCCGAACGCATTGAGGAAGCCGAGAGCGGTCAGGACGAGGACGAGCATGGCCCAATCCGGTCGACCGGCCAGCTGGCCGATCCCGGAGCGGGTGCGCTCGGGATCGGTCTCGTCCTGGAGCGGACGGCGCAGCATCACGCCGACGTTTCCGTACGGGCACGCCTGGACGCAGTCGAGGCAGAACGTGCAGTCGAGGTTACCTACCTTGCTCTGCTGGAAGAGGCCGAGTTCGCAGCCGCGTTGTCGCAGGCGCCCCGCACCATCGTAGCGCCCGCGGATGCAGTCTTTTGTCCGGCATTGCCGGCAGAGGTCAGGCTCGCGCACGCGCACCTCGGTCGGGGAGAGCAATGATCCGACGAAGTTGAACTGGCCGATCGGGCAGACATGTTTGCAGAACGCAGCCCCGCGGAAAACGCCATCGATCGCGAAGGCGACCAGGAAATAGGCGGCAGCCACCCACGCGGTGAGGAGCGGGCTCGCCCAGAGGTCGAACGCCTCGTAGGCCCAGAAGAACAGCAGGAGCAATGCGACCGCGAGCCACTTGCCCGGTAGCCAGCGGGGCCAGCCACGGCGGGGTCGGAAGAGTCGTTGCGCTAGTCGACGCGGTAGCATGAAGGGGCAGGCGAAACAGAACACGTTACCGATGACGAGCAAGGCGAGCACCACCAGGCCACGCCAGTGCACCCACGGCAGTACTCCGGCGTAGTTCTTTGGAGCGAGCTGTGGCCCGAAGAAGCCGTCGTAGAGGATCAAGAGCGCCAACGCCAGCACGACGATCTGTGCGGTCGTCCGGGCATGGCGCCAGCGCAGCAAGCGACCGACGAGCGGCCAACTCGTGAGGTCGTGGCGAACGGGTCGCTTCGTGAGGCGCACGGTGCGAGCCTGAGTCATAGCGCTGCTACCCCGATCCGGAAACCTGTGCTCCCGGTGGCGCTACGGACGGCGGGAATGTCGGTGCGGGCCTCGAACCGCCGGCCGTTCCAAGTGCCGCGCACGAGGATGATCCAGTCTCCGCCCATCGTGAAGGTGAACCCTTCAGTGACGTACACGCCAGGACTCCATTCCCGAGCCGTCACGATCACCGGTCTCATCCCGGCGTGCGACATCGTGCCTTCGACCTCCACGGTGCTGAGACCGGTGATCGGCATTCCGCGGCTGTCGAGCAAGCGCAGCTGGAGCGTCGCTGGCCCGATGACTGGAGGATCCGGCTCGATGGCCACGATCTCGACGGAAACGGCTGTGCCCTGTGCCTCCGTTCCCGATCCACGCTGACAACTCGCTGTGACCAGGAGGCTGCAGAGCACGATCGCCACGGTCAGTGCAACGGACGAACGCCGAACCAAGGCAATACCTCCCTCCGCGCACGAGGTTTGGACAAGGACGGACCTCGAGGGCGGCGTTCACGGTCGCGGCGGTGGAGGATCGGGACTCGGAGACTGGCCGAGCGGTCGTGCAGGGTCCTCGCGTATCATGCGACGGGGTTGTTCTGGCAGTAGCGGCGGATCCAGCGTCGGTGCCTGGAGGATCACGCTGGTAGAGAGCGAGTTCTGCGTCGGGACGCTGACCGAGATGCCTTCCGCTGTGTCCGTAGAGGCTGGTGGGTGGTGGTGCGTTCCGTGGTGATGTCCTGGGAGCGTGAAGAGGCTGTGCGGATGTGGTTCTGCTGCTCCACAGGTGCACTGCGTGGGGAAGAGAGCGAGGCTTACACAAGTTACGAGGACGAGCCAGAGCGCGAGGCCCGTCGAGAGGAATCGGTGCATGCTGTGCTCCCGGCGGCCAGGCTCGCCGCCACGTCACGTGAAAGTGTACCTAGCCGGTGCCAGACGTGGTCTCGAGGCTGGCATGGAGCGCATGGGAACCTTTCGCCGGTGGCCTCGGGGGGACGGTGAACGGCCATGTCCCGGAGAGCGACGGCCTCGCGGTCTGTCACTCGGTGGCGTGGCCATGGGAGCAGTTGGTTCGCGCTCGTGAGGCGACCAGGTGCGACCAGGGAGTACCGATCGACTGCGTCTGCCTTGACGGTGTCGACGGCGACACTGGAGGATCGATGACGCACTGCGGATGGAGGTATCCGATGTTCGTGGATCTGAGCTTTTTTGAGGTCGAAGAAGGGATGCAGCCGGAATTCGAAAGCGCTTTTCGTGTCCTCATCGCAGCAGCGCGCGAAGCGGAGGGCTGCCTCTCGTCGGAACTGGTGCGCCTCGAGGAGGATCGACGCTATGTCTGGGTAGAGCGTTGGGCGAGTCGGCAGGCGCACAATGCTTTCAACGAACGCTTGTTCGCGGAGCTATTACCTCGCCTGCCCGACCTGGAGCGCTACGCGCGACGCCTCCTCGAACGTGACGCTGAAGGGTACGTGGTAATCTGAGCGCTCGATGGCTTTTGTAGACCACCTACAAGAGAAATGGTTCATCTGCTGTGTCGAGCGGCCCGATCAGCGGGAGCAGATAGCGCCGGAAGGCAGGACTCACGCTCCGCCCGTCTGCGCCGATGTACACATCGGCGAGGGGCCGTTCCTGCCCGGCGACTGCCGAGAGGGGGACAGCTCGGTATTCGACACGATACGGGTCATCGCTGAGACGCCGTAGTCCTACCATGACGTTGTGGTGGCCGTCTCGGATCCAGTCGACGGCGACCGTCCCGATCTCCCAGGCCTCCTGCTGGTCGAGGGGACTGGTCAGCGCGGTGAGCGAGCGAGCGACGGCATTCGGTCGCACGACGCGGGTGCGCGTACCTGCCTGCGTCTCGAGTGCTGTCGCCAGCGTTTCCGCTGGGCTGGGTGGATACATGTGCCCGTGCGGATCGACCCACCGCGCGATCGTTCCGCTCAGTGGCCGACCACTCCGGTCGCGGAGCGTCTCGGGTACCACCACGAGGATCCAACCGCGGCGGTCGATCGTCGTGACCAGCTCCTCCACCAAGGCGTCCAACCTATCCGGTGGGCGCTCAGGCAAGAGCAAGACGAGGTGTTCTTCGAGTCCGGCGGGAGGTACCGCCGCGCAAGCAGCGGCGAGCCAACCGGCGTTTCGGCCTTGCACTTCGAGGATCGTGCAGGCATAGAGTTCGCGCACCGACCAGGAATCGACGAGCAGTCCGCGGGTAGCGAGAGCCAGAAAGCGGGCTGCCGACGGATAACCGGGCGAATGGTCGGTCTCGGGCAGGTCGTTGTCGATCGTCTTGGGCGCATGCACGAGCGCGAGGTCGTAGTCGGCTGCACGGGCACTACGGTGCAACACCGATGCGTTCGCCGCACTGTCGTTTCCACCGATCGGGATCACCGCTGCGATACCGCGCTGCTGGAGCGTGTGCACCACACGGAGCGCCGACTGCTCGTCTAGTCGCTCCCGCGAAGTGCCGAGCGCAGCTCCAGGGGTGCGGGCAAGCCGATCCAGTTGCGCACTCGAAAGGTCGGAGAGATCGATCAGATCCCCCTCCAGGAGGCCGCGGACGCCGCGGCGCGCGCCGAGCACTCGCGGGAAACCGAGCGTGCGCGCTCGTTGGATGACGCCAGCCAGCGTCGCATTGACGACAGCGGTCGGACCGCCGCTCTGGAGGACGAGGAGTGTGGCCGTCATGACGTGCCGAGCCCGTCTCCGAGCCGGTAGAGACGGCGCGCGTTCTCTGCGAGAATCTTACGCTTCGTTCGGGGTGCCAGCGGGAGTTCTTCGATCACGCGCGGTGCTCGCTCGATGTCGCCGACCTGGTGGGGGTGGTCGCTGCCGAGGAGGAGCCGGTCTTCACCGACGAAGGCGCACCCGAGGAGCAAGCAGGCTGGATCGAAGAGGACGGTGTCGAGGTACATCTCGCGGAAGTAGTCCATGGGATCACGCTGTAGGCGACCACGCAGCTCCGGGTAGGCCCGATAGCCACGCTGGACGCGCTCGGCGAGGTACGGGAGCACACCGCCGAGGTGAGTCTGAACGAGGGTGAGTCGGGGAAAGCGGTCGAGTACACCGCCGAGCACCATGCGGACGGCGACCAGCGTCGTGTCGTAGGCGAAGCCGAGCAGGGCGACCAGACGGTACTCCGCGAGATAGTCAGCGAACGGCGGCGAGGTCGGGTGTACCACGAGTGGTACCTGCAGTGCTTCGACCGCTTCGTAGATCGGCCAGAACTCGGGGAGATCGATCGGTTTGCCGTTGACATTGGAGAAGACCATGGCGCCGACGAGACCGAGTTCGCCGACGGCTCGCTCGAGTTCTCTCGCTGCTGCCTCGGGTGTTTGCAGGGGCAGCGTAGCGAGGCAGCGGAACCGATCGGGATACTCCCTCTGGATTTCAGCGAACTCGTCGTTGACGAGGCGCGCGAGCTCGATACCTCGTTCGGGGCGCTCGACGTGTACGCCGGGTGTGGTCAGCGAGAGGATGGCGAAATCGATACCGGCCCGCTCCATATCGGCGAGGCGCGCTTCCAGCGAGTGATGCGCCGGCGCCAGGACGTTGTAGTCGCCCGTATACGCGAGTACCAGGTTGCCTGAGGTGTCGCGCCGCACCTCAGTTTGGTCGCTCCAGCGTTCCAACGCAGCGAGATACCGAGACGGGTAGAAGTGGGTGTGGCAATCGATCCGCTGCACCGTGACCCTCCTCGTCGCGCCTGCAGGGTAGCACAGCTGTCCGACCCGCGAAAGCACTCTGCTGATGGCCGCTCGTCGCCGTACAACGTTCTCTGGTAGGAGGAGTGAGCACCGCCGGCGACTCATACCGAGAATGACCGTAGGAGAACCATCGGTCAGTTCGAACGATGTCGGGAGCGGCACTGGCCTGTGCATTTACTGGGGTCCGGTGGGGCGCTTCAGACGATGGACTGTGACGGTGACGCGAGTGTCGTTCGCGTCAGGCCAAGGGCCGTTCCATGTTTCAGTGTCGTCGTGCCATCCGGCGCTTCGGAGCCGTTCGACGAACTGTGCGGCTGTGTGACGACCGGGTTCAGCGAGCCAGAGTGTTCCGCCCGGTCTGAGAATGCGGCTGATCAGCGCAAGCAGTGGTTCGACGTCCCGTCCTTCGTAGAGGACATCGGCAGCGAGAATCACGGGGACGCCGGTGGGACCGAGTCGAGCGAAGAACTCCTCACCCGGTTTCCGCCAATTGAATCGCAGGACATCCGGTTCCCGCCCGACATTGCGCTGGCAATTCCAGCGAGTCAACAACAGCGCTTCCTCGCTGTAGTCGGTGGCCAGGAGCCGTGCTCCGGCCAGGAGTGCGCTGGCGGCGGTTACACCCAGGCCGCAGCCGAGTTCCAGCACTTCTGCCCCCGCTAGTGCCGCTGGATCGAGGAGCACCGCGTCTGCCAATGCAAGCCCACTCGGCCACAACTCGGCCCAGTACGGCAACTGTTCCTCGGGGTCGTGCTCAGCCAGGTCGAGCAGGCGGTCGATGTCGCCGGGTTGCAGAATGCGAAAGGTCTGGCCACTCCGCGGGAGGACCACGCGGCGTTCCCGCAAGGGGCCTAGGCGTTCCCGGTCCCAACCGGGAAGCATCACCTCGTCCTCCGGTCGGAACCGGGAATCATCGAATGCGCCAGGCGACATGGCGACATATGGAGCGTCACCGGCGCGTCTCGGCGAGTCGGCCGACGCGCCGGAGCGCAACGACGAACCGTTCGCGGCCGACGCGCACTTCCTCCACGTGTCCGTCTTCCCGTTCGGGTTCCCCGGGGCGGAGGTCGATCGCCAAGGTCTCGTGCTTGATGTAGTCAGCGAACCGCTCGACCGCCAGCGTCACCTCCGGCGAAGCACGGAACACCACGGCGATCGTGTCGTCGATTTCGAACCCAGCGTTCTTGCGTGCCTCCTGGACACCGCGCACGAAGTCGCGCGCCAGCCCCTCGAGCTTGAGCTCCGGCGTGAGCGTGAGGTCGACGGCGACGAGCAGGTCACGGTCCTCGAAGGCGGCGAAGCCTGGTCGATCCTCCGACTCGACGAGGAAGTCGTCCGGGCCGAATTCGAGTTCCTCACCGTCAACCTGCAGCGTCACGGGCTGACCAGCGCGGAGCTTCCGTGCCAGCTGGTTCTGGTCGAGCTCAGCCAGGACACGTTGGAGAGCCGAGAGTCGTGGGCCGAGGCGTGGGCCGAGCAGCGGGAGATTCGGCTTGACACGGTAGGTGAGGTATTCCTCCGGGCGATCGCTGAACTCGACCTCTTTGACGTTGAGTTCGTCCATGAACTGGTCGAGCAAGCGCTCGACAGCGCGGCGCGCTGCGGCGTTCCGGGTGGCAACGACTGCCCTCGGCAGCGGCTGCCGGACTTTGACGGCTGCCTTGTTGCGCGCGGCGCGTCCGAGTTCGACCGCCCGCAGCAGCCAGTTAGTGTCGTCGATCAATTGCTGGTCCACCTTGCTCGCGTCAGCTTCCGGATAGTCGGTGAGGTGCACCGATTCGGGGGCATCGGGATCGACGCGGCGCACCAGGTTCTGGTACATGAGTTCGGTCGTGAACGGAATGAAGGGTGCGAGCAGCTTGGCCAGCGTGACGAGCACTTCGTAGAGCGTCAGGTAGGCCGCCGCCTTGTCCTGATCGCTCTCCGTCTTCCAGAATCGTCGCCGATTCCGCCGGATGTACCAGTTGGACAGGTCCTCGACGACGAACTCTTGTAGCGCGCGGGCTGCGTTCATCGAATCGTAATCCTGGATGCGATCGCGCACGGTCGCGATCACCTGCTGCAACCGTGCCAGGATCCAGCGGTCGAGCAACGTGCGCTGTGCGAGCGGGACGTCGTGCTGGCGCGGATCGAAGCCGTCGAGTCGAGCGTAGTTGGCGAAGAAGGCGTAGGAGTTCCACAGCGGCAGGAGGAAGGTGCGCCGCACTTCGTCGAGCAAGCGCCACCCGAAGTTCAGGTTTTGTGCCGGATTGTGCTTGAGGTAGAGCCAACGCATCACGTCGACGCCGGCCCGCTCGGCCGCCTCGTCGAACCAGATGGCGTTCCCCTTGCTCTTGTGCATCTCTTCGCCCTTCTCGTCGCGGAGAAGCGCGAAGCCGAGGCAGGTCTTCATAGGAGCTTGGCCCGTCAACACGGTGCTCTGGGCAAGCAGCGAGTAGAACCAGTTGCGGAATTGGCCGGGGAACGACTCGGTGATGAAGTCGACCGGGAACCACTCCTGCCAGTAGGCCGGATCATGCCGGTAGCGGAGCGTCGAGAAGGGGACGATACCGGCGTCTAGCCAAGGGTTGCCGACGTCCGGAATACGGCTCGCCACTGCCCCGCACTGCTCACAGCGAATCTTGACGGCGTCGATCCATGGGCGATGGGGCGTGTGCCCAGCGAACTCTTCCCAGCCAGCGATCGCCCGTTCGCGGAGTTCTCGCTCGCTCCCGATGACGTCGAACCAGCCACACTCGGCGCACTGCCAGATGGGGAGCGCGAGCCCCCAGTAGCGCTTCTTGGAGATCATCCAGTCGTCCATGTTGCGTAGCCAGTCGAGCTCGCGCTCGAGGCCGAACTCCGGGATCCAGCGCACTTGACGAGCGGCTTCCATCACCTTCTCGCGCCAGGGATCGACAGCGATGAACCATTCGTCGACCAGGCGGAACACGAGCTCGGTGCCGCACCGCCAGCAGGTGGGATAGCGGTGCAGATAGGGTTCGCGACGATAGAGCAGTCCCCGTTGCTCGAGGTCCTCAGCGATCGGTTCCGCTACGGTATGGACATGCTTCCCGGTCAGCCAGTCGAAGCCATCGACGTAATATCCGTCCTCGGTCAGCGGCGCGATGACCTGGAGCTGGTGTTCCTTGCTCAACTGGTAGTCCTCGCGACCGCACCCGGGCGCGATGTGCACGATGCCAGTCCCCTCGCTGGGGTCGACCGCATCCCAGGGGATGACACGGTGCTCGACCTTCGTGTTGACGGGCAAATGGTCGAAGGGCCCGCGGTAGCGGAGTCCGACCAGATCGCTCCCCTTGAGGTATTGGAGGACTTCGTAAGGCCCGCGCAGCGCCTGCCGAGCAGCCTCTTCCGCGAGGATCAGCACCTCCTCGCCTTGGCGCAGACGGACGTACGTCAGGTCGGGGTGGACAGCCGCGGCGACGTTCGCAGTCAACGTCCAGGGCGTGGTCGTCCAGACCAGGAGCGATTCGCGCTCGCGCCCCTCGAGGGGGAAACGGACGTACAAGCTCAGGTGCGTGATTTCCTTGTATCCCTCGCTGACTTCCATTTCCGAGAGTCCGGTCGCGCAGCGTGGGCACCAGGGCATGACGTCGAAGCCGTGGTAGATCCAGCCGTTCTGGTGACAGACCTTGAGGAAGTGCCAGATCGCGTAGTTGTTCTCGTCGGACAACGTGTAGTACGAATTGTCCCAGTCCATGAAATAGCCGAGCCGCTTCGACTGTTCGGTCTGGATGGCGGAGTAGGTAAAGACGCGCTCCTTGCACTTTTCCACGAAGCGGTCGATACCGTAGGCTTCGATGTCACGCTTGGAGGTGAACCCCAGTTCACGCTCCACCTCGACTTCGACCCATAGCCCCTGGCAGTCGAAGCCGTTTTGATAGCGCTGGCGGTAGCCGAGCATCGTGTAGAAGCGCTGGTAGAAGTCCTTGTAGGTGCGGCCCCAAGCGTGGTGGACGCCCATAGGGTTGTTGGCGGTGATGGGCCCATCCATGAAGGAATAGCGCTTTTCGCTGTGGGCATTGCGTGTGAGGTACTTTTGCACGATGCCGTGATCGTACCACCAGCGGAGGATCGCTCGCTCGAGCGCTGGAAAGTCGACGTCCTTGGTCGGGACTGGATCGAACATGTCGCGCACCTCCGTGCGTCCCTCGGATGTCCTGGCTGTCCTGTCTCTTTCCCGTCCTCGTAACCAAAACCCCCGCCCTCACCTGAGGGCGGGGGTCTACCCGCGGTACCACCTCAGTTGGTGCGGAGTCGCGAGAGCTCCGCACCCACTCTCCGCTGCGGTAACGGGCAGCACCCGGCTGCGACTACTACGGCGCACCGGCGCCGGTTCGGGCAGCAGCTCGAGAAGGATCTTCGGTCACGACGATCCCGTCCGGCTCGCACCGTCCCGGACTCGCTGAGGGCGGCTCGTGACCTACTGGCTTCCGTCGTCGCCCTTGCGGTGCTCGCTTGTTCCCTCGGTATAAGCTACCATCAGCGCCAGTCTGCTGCAAATCCCCGGTGGTCAGTGGTTGTGCGACGGCAGTAGGCGCAGGAGTTGACCGTGTTCACCTGGAGCCGTACCGTTAACGGCTAGCCGGTACGCGGAGGTGTTGGGAGCGGTGACCTCCAGAGAATCGGCGACTCGGTCGCAACGCGCTGCCTGGTTCGCACTCCTCTCGGTCGCTGCCATCATGGCAACGGCTGCAGGGGGGCGTTTCCTCATCGGCCTCGTCTTTCCCGACATCCAAAGCGATCTCGGAGTCTCGCATGCCGAGCTCGGTTCCGTCGTCTCGCTGAGCGTACTCATCGTCGGATTCGCACAGCCGCTCGTCGGTTGGCTGGTCGATACGCTGTCGGCGCGGGTGGTGGCGTTCGGCGGACTGGTGTGTCTCGGATTCGGCCTACTCGTCGGTAGCCAAGCCTCGGACATCGTCTTGTTGACCGTTGGCCTCGGGGTACTTTCCGGGATCGGTCTCGCGACGGTCTCTCCTACTTTGCTCACGCCTGTCGTGGCTGCATGGTTCGAGCGCGGTCGTACGACTGCCCTATCGCTCACGGCGACGGTCAACCCGGCTGGACAAGCGCTCGTGGTTCCGCTGCTCGCACTGCTCGTGGCAGCGCTCGGCTGGCGAGAGGCGTTCGCTGCACTGGGCCTAGCACTTCTCGGCCTGGCACCTGTCGCCTTTTGGCTCCTCCGTCAACGAGGGCGAGCGCAGCGGCAGGAGAGCAGCAGCAGCGGCTGCAGCGCACGTGAGGCGCTCCGAACCGCTGCCTGGTGGCGATTCGCTTTCGGATTCTTCGTGTGCGGCTTCACGATGGGTTGGGTCATGACCTATTTCGTCGACTACACGACGCGCCTCGGCGCCAGTCACACCCTGGCGGCGACCGGGTTGTCCCTGACCGGGTGGGCCAGCATCGTCGGCGCGTTCGCGACCGGCTGGTGGCTCGATCGGAGCGGAACGACACTCCCGTTGTCGGTCGTCTACGCGCTCCGCGGTCTCGGCTTCGTCCTGTTGCTGCTGCTCAGTGACACTGCGGCTGGATTGCTGCTGGCTGCGTTCGTCATCGGTTTCTCCTGGAGCGCTACCACCCCACTGACGTCTTCGCTGTGCGCGGCACTCTACGGGCAACGGAGACTCGGGACGATCTTCGGGTTGCTCTTCGCGGTCATGCCGATCGGTACCGCTGTCGGCTCAGCGGTGGGAGGCGTGTTGTTCGACTGGACGGGTGACTACACCTGGTCGCTCGTCGTCTCGGCCATCGCTGGTCTAGCGGCTGCGCTCGTCGTGTTACCTGTCCGTGTGGCACCACAGCCCTGCGCCGTCATCTATACGAGTGCTGGACCAGTCTCCGGCGCGGTGAGCTCGTGAAGCTAGCAGATCGACGCGCGACGAACGACCGTGTCGAAGTCCCACCGGCGGAACGGCTGTGGGAGGTCGATGCTGCGCGTGGGCTCGCCTTCGTCCTGATGGTCGTGTACCACACGGCGTTCGACCTCGCAGCCTTCGGTGGATGGCCGATCGCCGTGACGACTGGTGGCTGGCGGCTCTTTGCGGACAGTATCGCGAGCCTCTTTCTCTTCGTCAGCGGTGTCTCGTTGGTGCTGGCGCGCGAGCGTTTGGGTGGCGATCCACACCGCTACCGGCGGCATCTCCTGCGCCGGTTCGCTCGTTTGGCTGCGGCAGCGGGCCTGGTGACTGTGGCGACCTGGCTCGTCAGTCCGCAAGATGCCGTGTTCTTCGGTATTCTCCACCTGATCCTCGTCTCCAACCTGGTGAGTTTGCCGCTCCTGCGACTCCGGTCGTGGAACCTTCTCATTGCCGTTGCCGCTGTCCTCCTCGGTGCGCTGCTGGCAGACCTTCCTGGTCACCGATGGTTCTTTTGGTTAGGGTTGGTGCCGGAGGGATACCGGTCGTTCGATTTTCGACCCTTGTTCCCATGGTTCGCTCTGGTGTGCTCGGGAATCGCTTTCGCCTCCTGGGTCTACCCAGCTGGCCGGCGACGCTGGTCACTTCCTGTACCCCAAGGGCTTCCTCCGCTCCGGGCGCTCACCTGGCTAGGGCAGCACAGTCTCCTCCTCTATCTCGTCCACCAACCGATCCTGATTGTCCTGTTGACCCTCGTGGGTGCCATTCGTCTCGACCGCCTGCTCGTCTGAGGAAGCGTCATGTTCATCACGGATCGCTCGGAAGAGTGGTCCGAGGTTCCGTCCCAGGCTACCCAAGATCTCGACCTCCTGTTGGGTGAACGGCCGCGGCTCGACACGCGAAACGGCGAGGGCGCCGAGGGGGTGATCGCCGTCGAGCAACGGTGCGACGAGGACTGCGAACAACCTGCGTCGTCCCCAGAGTACGACTGTCTCACCGGGTGACCCGGGGACGGTGACCGCTTGCGGTGTCCTCGTGAGGATGCTCCTCCAGGCGAGGCCGTGACCGTGCGGGAGGCTGACACGCGTGGCCAGGTCCCGGTCGTGCCGCGAATAGGCGATACGAAGCACGTCCTGCGTCTCGTCCAGCAGAAAGATCACGATGTTGTCGTTCGAGATCGTACCGGAGATGGCAAGGTCGATGACCTCGGCCAGGGTCTCTAAGTCGATCGGGGCAGAGAGCTGTTGACCGATAGCGTGGAGGGTGTGAGCTGTCAGCGCCGACCGCGGGTACACGGTCTGCCGGGACAGGAACTTCGGCAACGCGTTGGGATCGCGTAGCGCAGCGAAGAACGCATCGACGACTTTCGGATGGAACTGTGTGCCTCGGCAGCGCCGGATCTCCTCGACCGCCTCGCTTACGCGTAGCGCTGGTCGATAGGGACGGTCGGAAATCATCGTGTCGAAGGCGTCGGCGAGGCCGATGATGGCTGCCCCGAGCGGGATCGCGTCGCCGCGTAGTCCGTCCGGATACCCTTTGCCGTCCCAGCGCTCGTGGTGCGCACGGACGAGTGGAACGATCTCGCGCAACTGTGGGTGTGTAGAGAGGATTTCTGCACCGATCGCGGGGTGGGCTCGCACGAGCGACCACTCTGCGGGAGACAGTTTGTCCGGTTTGCGGAGGATCTCGTCGGGGACGGCGAGCTTGCCGACGTCGTGGAGGAGGGCAGCCAGCTCGATGCGCTCGACGTCATCGCTCGGTAGACCGAGCGCTTCAGCGAGCATTCTGGCGATTTCCGCGACGCGCCGCGAGTGGTTGTGCGTCGCCGGATCCTTCGCGTCGACGGCTGCAGCCATCGCTTCGACCGAAGCTCGGTACAGGGCACGTTCGCGTTCTCGGGCACTCACGAGGCGCAGCGCGACTGCAGCGCTGGTCGCTAGGCCGGCGCAGCGTCGTCTCTCTGCCGTGTGGAAGCCCGATCGACCGAATCTACCCAACACGACCAGCCCGAGGACTTCTCGATCGGCGACGACTGGGGAAACGAGGAGCGTGACAGGTCCTCCGGCTGCAGCCTGCCGCAGCGCGTCGGCGAACTGTGCGTCGTGGGGATGGTCGATCACCTTCGGCTCTGCATCCTCTATCTCTCCGGTGGGAAAGAACGCCTCGATCGGAAGCGTCCAGCCTGCTGGGAGCGAGTGGAAATGCGGCGTCGTCGCGAGCGGAACGAGCTGCCGCGATTCCCGCTCGAATCCAAAGAACGCCGCCGAATCGTACGGGACGAACGCGCGTGCAGCTTCGAGAAAGGAAGAAGCGAGCATTTCGACACTACGCGACTCGGCTAGCTCGAAGGTCAAGCGCGTCAGAACAGTGCGCTCCCGCTCGGCGATCCACCGTGCGAGCGCGTCCATGAGAAGCGCTTGTAGTTGCCGCACGGTGCCGTCGGAGGCGTGTCGCGGTGCTCGAGAGCGATCTCGCCAGCCGAGCAGGAGCGCTCCGACTGGACGCTCGTCCGGTGCCAGCGGCACGACCATGAGTATCCCGTATCGGCGGAGGAGTTCCTCGATCGGCGCCCGGAGCGACGCTGGTACGACTGCGCTGGTCTCGAAGAGAATCGGCTGCGTAGTGGTCTGGCCTGCCAGCCAGCGGAGCAAATCCGGCTTCGCGAGAGAAGGGAGTTGCCCGCCTAACGCATCGGCGTCACTGCTCGCTGCTACCACGACCTGGTCAGGTTCCAGCGGGCAGAGGCAGATGAAGCTGGCGTCACACTCGGCCCAGCGGGCGATCCGCTCGATAGTCGACTGCGCGAAGGAGCGCGGATCGTTGTCCTTGAGTACGATCCAGCTGATCTCGGCGAGGAAGGCTTGGTTCTCGGCGTACGATTTGAGCGCTTGCCGTTGCCGCACGACCACGAGTGCGGTTCCGAGTTCGTGCGCGATCAATCCGGTGAGCTCCCGGTCGTAGTCGGAAAAGGGATGGACTGCGACACGGCCGAAGCCGAGCACGGCGACGGTCTCACCCGAGACACGCACCGGGTGGATGACGAGGGAACGCAAGGGGAAGCGTCGCCCTGGACGGTGATACGCGCGGGGATCCTCCCAGGTGTCGGGGACGGCGATGTGTGTGCCGGTGCGGTACGCGAACCCAGCGAGGCTCCCTTCGACGGGGATGCGCGAACCGATGTGCGCTTCGGGATACGTGCCCGAACCCCAAGCGACTCGCAGCATCGACGGAGATTCAGGATCCGGTTCGAGGTAGACCATCGCGTCGTAGCGGATGCGGGGGCGGAGTACCTGCTCCACTCGTTCGAGGAGTTCGACGACCGAATCGGTTGTCGGGACACCCTGGGCGACGGTGAGGACGGCGCGGAGTTGCTCGACGGTGCGTTGGAGCTGTAGTTGGGTACACAGTCGTGTTGCGATGGCAGAGAGCTGGCGCTGGAGGATCGAGAGGACAGGGCCCTTCTGGCTCCCGAGCGAGGCGAGCCGGGAATCACCCCATGCGACGACGACGCCGAGCGTTTCGTCCTCTGCCTCGATCGGTAGGACGAGAAGGTGCGTCACCGATTCCGGTAAAGCCGCCACCACAGGGTCCAAGAAAGGCGGAGCGTCCCCGCGCGACAGCAAAAAGAACGCTTGTCCGGATGGGCCGAGAGCGGCGAACTGGCTGAGCGATGACCGCAGTGCCTGCTCCAGGTGGAGCGGTCTATCGTCCGGATAGACGACGATCGACTCGGAGTCGAGACGCAGCGTCAGGAAGACGGACGCGGTGGGGAGCAACGCAGTGAGCGTCTCACGTACCGAGCGACCGAAAAGGGCGAGGCTCGTGGCGGCTCCAAGTCGTCGATCCAGTTCGATCAGGGACTCGAGGTCCGCTCGCAACTGCGCTTCGCGTATCCACAGACGGCTCGTGACGGCGACCGCACTTGCCAAACGACACCAGCGTTGTGCTTCGCGGATTTCGCGGCGGGTGTAGGGGCGAGGTGTTCGATGGCGCCAGACATACGCGACCCCGACGAAGTCTCCCTCCCATTCCAGGGGGACAGCGAGCCCGACGAGGTGATGCTGTTCGGCCAGGGCGCGGAGCCCGGGATTCATGGGAGGGAATAGACGCCAGTCACGCGGTCGGTGCAAGTGGAGCGGGCGCCTGTGCTCGAGGAGCCAGCGCTCGGCCGGTACGCTCAGTGGTGGAACGGCGACGACCTGAACGGGCGGAAGCGAGCCAGGTGGCTGTTGGCCCTCGATAGTGCCGATCACGACCTGCTCTCGCTGCTCGTCGAAGACGAAAAAGCCGCCGAGATCGGCATGCACGGTGGTGAGGAGGGTGCGCAGCACCTGGCGGAGGAGTTCACCGGTAGACTGGTACTGTATCGATAGCGGCATGGAGCGGTCCTTGCGTTCGCAGATAACGCGCTTTTCGGTCGACAAGTGTACGCGCTCCCTTGTCTCGGTATCGGCAGCGTGAGCACGGAGGTGCTAGCCAAAAGGTCCCTCATCGACGTCCGAAAGAGGACGCGTCCTGACAGTACTGGGGGGTGAACATGCGCGAGAGGCTTCGCGACGTCGTCGCAACGCTCGAACGAGCGATCGAGCGGGGGGAGTTGGACGGTGCCGGACTCGCGGTCAGCGTTGCGGGGATGCCGGTGCTCGAGTGGTACGGTGGGCGGGCTGCTCCCGATCTCGAGGCCGGACCGACCGTGCTGTGGCCGGTGGCGGCGATCAGCAAGGTCTACACGGCGACGGTGGTGATGGCGCTCGTCGAACGTGGCTACCTGAGTTTGGATATGCCCGTGGCGGCGGTATTCGAGACGTTCGACGACGAGGAGCGTCGAACGATCACCGTTCGTCACCTCCTGACGCATACCTCGGGTCTCCCGTACGAGTCGCCGGGAATGGAGGAGCTCCTGCGGCAACGGTTGCCGCTCGACGAGCTGCTCGAGGCCGGATTCGAGCAGCCGCTGGCCTTCGTGCCGGGGTCGCGGATCGGGTACAGCGATCTCGGGTACGGTCTACTCGGCATGCTGGCGGAAGCGGTCACGGGACGAGCGTTTCCGCAGCTCATGCGTGACCTCGTGTTCGAGCCGGCTGCGTTGAGCGATACGCGCTTTCCTGTTCAGGCCGATCAGGACGGGAAGCGGTTGGCACACGTCGTCGGAGCGCTCGGCGACGGGAAGCCGTGGGCGATGTACGGGGCTGAGTACGGACTTCGTCTGGCGCATCCGGCCTGGGGAGTCGTGGCGACGTTGCGCGACCTCGCGCGCTTTCTCGCGCACTTCACCCCGCATGCGCCAGTCCGCCTGCTCGCTCGCTCGACGGTCGCGACCATGACGCGGAGACAGACGCCGGAGGTGCTGGGTTCGCCTGGGTGGGGACTCGGCTTCGAGGTCGGCGGCGGATTCTTCGGGGAGGTGGACCTCATGTCGCCACAGTGCTTCGGGCACACCGGTGCGAGTGGTTGTGCCGCGTGGTACGACCCTACCTACGACGTCCTCGTCGCTTTCGTATCCAATCGGCACATGAACGCGGGCCGGGAGCGCTTCCGGCAGCGGATGGCGGCGGTCTTGAACGGTGTCATCGCCGCCGTGACGTGAGAGGTGGGAGCGTGCTATACTGCCAGTACCGTGGCGGCGACCGCCGGCGCGGACTTTTTTGTGCGAACGCGGAAGCCGGTCAGGTGTAGGGAGTTGAGCCGTGCCGAAGCGAACCTACCAGCCGAAGCGCCTGCGTCGAAAGCGAGTGCACGGGTTTCTGGCGCGGATGAGCACGCGAGGTGGCCGGGCGGTGCTCAAGCGGCGTCGCCTCAAGGGGCGCTGGAAGCTGACGGTCTCCGACGAAAAGAAGCTGACGAGCAGCAAGCGCTAGGGTGCGTGGTGATCGCGCGGCGGCTGCGGCTCCGCCGCTCGAGCGACTTCGAGCGGGTGCGCCGGCGAGGAAAATCCTACGCGAGCCGGCTCTTCGTGTTGATCGTAGCCCCGAACGGTCTGGAACAGAATCGCTACGGCTTCGCGGTTGGCCGGCGCGTCGGCAAAGCGGTACGGCGGAACAAGGTCAAGCGCTGGCTCAGGGAAGCGGTGCGCCGACTGCACCCGACGCTGGAACAGGGGTACGATGTCGTCTTCGTCGCGCGGGGCGCGCTCGCCGAGCAGGCGGTGACGTATCATGAAGTCGTCGAGCATGTCCGGTCGCTCCTCCGTCGTGCGGGTTTGGCGAAGGTCGAGGAGGAGCGGGCCGCCGAGACCGGGGAATCACCAGCATGAAGCGCTTCGTTCTGCTCGCGATCCGCTTCTATCAACGCTTCATCTCGCCCGGGCTGCCACCGGCGTGTCGCTTCTATCCGACGTGCTCTGAGTACGGGTACGAAGCGATCTCCCGATACGGTATCATCAAGGGCGGCATACTGACGGTGCGACGCTTGCTGCGATGTCACCCGTTTCATCCAGGTGGATTCGACCCCGTCCCCTGAATCCGATCGATGAGACCGCCGGGGCACGATCCAGCAAATCGGAGGGACAGCGTTGATCATTTGGGATCAGTTCGTCTACGCGATCGAGTGGGGCTTGGCGCGCACTGCGGAACTCACGGGTAGTGCCGGGGTCGCGATCATTCTCTTCACTATTTTGATCAAGACGCTGCTCTTGCCTTTGACGATCAAGTCGGTGCGCTCCACCAAGGCGATGCAAGAGCTGCAGCCGAAGATCCGCGAGCTGCAGAAGAAGTACGGGCAGGATCGCCAGCGGCTGTCAGCCGAAATGATGAAGCTCTACCAGGAGCACGGCATCAACCCGATGTCGGGTTGTTTGCCGATGCTCATACAGATCCCGATCTTCTTCGGACTCTATTTCGCGATCCGCAACCTTTCGTTGAGTCAGGTCGGTCCTTGGGCGAACGGCTTTTTGTGGGTGCCGGACCTCTCCAAACCGGATCCCTTGCGCATCCTGCCCATCTTGGCTGGCCTCTTTCAGTTCATCCAAACACGCATGACGCGACCAGCGGGCATGCGCCGGTTCGAGGATCCGCAACAGCAGATGATGTACACCATGATGTTGTTCATGCCGATCATGGTGGTGCTGTTCGGATGGAATTTCGCTGCCGGCCCGGTCCTCTACTGGGTCGTCTCGGCGTTGTACAGTGTGGTGCAACAGTGGCTGATCACAGGTTGGGGTGCGATGCGCGACTGGCTGCCCTTCTTGCCGGAACTCCCGGAACACCGGCGGTTGGGGTATGTCGATCCCAAGAAGCGTGCAGCGCAGCAGCGCAGCGGAGGACTCTTCGGTCGTCTCCTGCAGCAGGCGCAAGCGAGCGCGCAGAGCAACGAGAAGGCCGCAGTTACTGCAGTAGAGACAGCGGCGCAGCAGGTAGCTCCGGCGGCCGAGCAGCCGATCGAGCGGCAGCAGCCGCTCGACCCCGCTGCTCTCGTGCCGCGACGTTCTCGGCCGCGTGGCAAGCGGCGCTCGTGAACGGACATCTCGCGCGACGCACCCGACTGGCGATACAGGAGGGGACAGAGGCGCGGTGATGGCTCAACATCAGAAGAAGGCAGTCGAGATCCAAGCGCGATCGGTCGAAGAGGCGGTCAATCTCGCGCTCGAGCAGCTCGGTCTACCGCGCGAGCGAGTGCACGTGGAAGTTTTGGTGGACAATGTCCCGTACGGCGGTGAAGCGCTCGTGCGGGTCACGCCACTCGGGTATGGCGAGGTACCGCGTGGTCCGGTCCGGCGCCCGGACGCCCAAACTGAGGCGATCGTCAAGCAGGTGGTTCGGGAGCTTCTCCAGGCGATGGGGTTCAGCTGCACGGTTCTGGCGGTGGACAATCCCTCGATCATCGAGTTGGGGCCGGAGGATCCGCCGACCGTGTTCATCGACATCCATGGGCCCCACGCCGGCGCGTTGATCGGCCAGCGAGGGGAGCACCTCGCGCAGCTCCAGTACCTGGTCAACGTGCTCGTCAATCGCCGCCTTCCGTCCTGGACGCGGGTGATCATCGATGTCGAAGGCTACCGCAGCCGCCGCGAAGAGGCGTTGATCGCTCTGGCTCACCGCGTCGCTCGACAAGTCGAGCGGACCAGGCAGCCAGTCACTCTGGAGCCGATGCCGGCGAACGAGCGCCGCGTCATTCACGTCGCGCTGCGAGACCACCCGAACGTGGAGACGCGCAGTAGCGGCGAGGGTGAGCAGCGCCGCGTGACGGTGTACCCGCGCCAGGACCGCTGATCGTCGTGCATCCGGCTCGGAAGGACGAGTCGCGTGGGTTCCCCGCGCACGCCACAGTACGTCGCTATCGGCCACGTCACCGTCGACCTCGATCCACGTACCGGTGCACCTCGGCTCGGTGGGACCGCGCTGTATGCAGCGTTGGCAGCTGCCCGCTTGGGATTGGAAGCAGCTATCCTCACCCGCGGCAATTTCGAGTCCTACGGCGATGCGATTTTGGAGGACCTTGCGCGCTTTTCCCGCGAAGTTGCGATGATCGTACAGGAGAGCGCTGTCCCCACCGTTTTCACCAATCGCATCCTGGCCGGCCGTCGTGAGCAGACGATCCACTCCTGGGCCGGTCCGATCGACCTGAGCGGGTTACCACCGACGTGGCGTTCTGCGCCGATCATTCACTTCGCTCCCGTTGCCCAAGAAATCGATCCTCGCCAGGCCGGGCGCGTGAGTCCGGAGTTTCTCGGTACGACCCCACAAGGCTGGATGCGGCAGTGGCCGCGCCAAGGTGGTCGCGTTCGTTTGATCCAGTTGCGTTTGCCCCTGGAATTCGTCACGCGGGTCGATGGATTCGTGCTCAGCACGCTCGAGCACACATTGGCTCGAGACGAGATCGAGGCGATCGCGCAACGCGGACTGGTCGCGATTACCCGGGGTGCCGAGGGAGCGACCGTCATCGACCGTGGTCGTGCCTACGAGATTCCGGCGTACCCGGTACAGGTGGCGGACGAGACCGGGGCTGGCGATGTGTTCGCTGCAGTGCTCTTCGCCTTGCGGGCACGCCGAGAACCGACCTTGTGGGCAGCGAAAATGGCGGCTGCCGCGGCAGCCTTGAAGGTGCAGGGTGTCGGACCGGATGCTGTGCCGACGCTCGAAGCCGTGGAAGAGTTCTTAGCCCGGCGGGGAGAACAGCGCCGGTAGGTCACCGCTGAGACTCCCTGGCGACGGGGACGACGATCGCCCCCGTCAATCGAACCACGTCGTCCGGCGCGATCTCGAGCAGGCTGCGTTCGTCGCCACCCCCTCCGTAGACGACCGGTTCTTCCAGGACTCCCGGGTCGACGACGACGTTCAGCGCGGTACGATGGCCGACCGGTGGCGTGGCCCCGGCGGGGTAACCGGTGACGGCGAGGACGTCCTCAGGTGACGCCAACACGAGCTTGGCGTGACCCATCGCCTGCGCGAGCCGTACCGGATCGACTCGTTGGTCTCCGCGGACTACGACCAGGACGAACTGTCCTTCCGCGCTGCGGAAGAGCAACGACTTGACGATGGTACGTTCGTCGACGCCGAGCGCAGCGGCTGCTTCAGCGACAGTACGTGTTGGGCGCTCGAGCCGCAGAACACGGGCTCGAACGCCCTGCGCCGCGAGCGTACGTGCGAGATCATCGGGGCCGAGGAGCGCTCCGGCGTGCATCGGTGCGCGTCTCACTCGACGTTGACGATCCGAGCCGTGATGCGGCCGTTCGGAGTCTCGATCGTGACGACGTCACCGGCCCGGTGACCGAGCAATGCCTTACCGACTGGCGACTCGTTGGAGATGCGACCAGCCGACGGCTTGGCCTCGACTGCCCCGACGATCGTGTACGTCTCGAGTTCCCCGTCGATTTCGATCGTCACCGTCGAGCCGACACGCACGACCGACCGGTCACCGTCTCGCGGTTCCTCGATCAGCTCGACCCGCTTGAGCAGTTCCTCGATCTCGCGGATGCGTCCCTCGATGAAGGCCTGGTCGTGCTTAGCAGCATCGTAGGCAGCGTTCTCGCGAATATCGCCGTGCTCGCGGGCTTCCTGGATGATGCGCGCGATCTCTGGTCGACGATGCTTGACGAGGTATTCGTACTCCTGCCGGAGCGCTTCCAAGCCTTCTCGGGTGATCGGGATCCGTTCTCGCGTCATTCTGGTTTAGCCCTCCTGCACGTTGCCGCTTCTGGAACAGCTACGTTCGCGTCGCTGACTTGCTCTCGAACGCGAACGATAATGATAGCGTGGACAGTTCCACGCGCCAACGCGACGCTCGGCGGAGCCTGGCGGCCTGGGTGGCGAAGAGGGCGCGACGTGTGGAGTGGACACGGTCAGGCCGCGTCGGGAACAATCGGGAGGGTGGTCCTGTACAAGGGGGGCAGCACGATGCAAGTCGAGACCTGGAATGCCGTCGACTTGGTCGAGAAGGACAAGCGCCATCACCTTCATCCCCTGACCAACTTGCACCAACTGCGGCGCGAGGGGCCGCTGGTACTGGTCCGTGGTGAGGGTGTGTGGGTGTGGGATGCTGAGGGGCGGCGCTACCTCGACGGCTTCGCCGGATTGTGGAACGTCAACATCGGTCACGGGCGACGTGAACTGGCTGAAGCGGCTCGGATGCAAATGGAGCGGATCGCCTTCGCTCCCACTTTTTTCGGCATCGCGAGTCCACCCACGATCGAACTGGCCGCGCGACTCGCGGAGCTCTTCCCCGCCCCCATCAACGTGTTTCAGTTCACGTCCGGTGGTGCCGAGTCGAACGAGACGGCGATCAAGATCGCGCGGTACTACTGGTGGCTGAAAGGTCAACCCGACCGAGTCAAGATCCTCTCGCGCCGGATGGCCTACCACGGTATCGCGATGGGTGCGCTTTCGGCGACAGGCGTCCCGTCGTACTGGGAAGGATTCGGTCCGCGTCCACCCGGCTTCATCCATCTGACTGCGCCGTATGCGTATCGCTTCGCTGAGGGACTCTCCGAGGATGCATTCGTCGCTCGGCTGGTCCAGGAACTCGAGGAGACCATCCAACGGGAAGGTCCGGAGACGATCGCGGCCTTCATCGGTGAACCCGTCCAAGGGGCCGGTGGAGTCGTCGTGCCTCCGGAAGGGTATTGGCCTGCCGTCGCGGCAGTCTTGCGCCGATACGGTATTCTCCTGATTCTCGACGAGGTCATCACAGGGTTCGGGCGAACCGGCACGCTTTTCGGTATGCAGCAATACGGGATCGTACCGGACATCGTGAGCTTTGCGAAGGGCATCACATCAGGGTACGTCCCCTTGGGCGGTGTGGGCGTCAGCGATGAGATCGCTGACACGATCGCCAGCGCCGACCGGATGTTCATGCACGGGTTCACCTATTCCGGTCATCCGGTCGCCTGTGCGGTGGCGTTGCGGAACCTGGATATCCTGCTGGCCGAGCGACTGTGGGAGAACGCTGGCCAGGCCGGAGCGTACCTCCTGGGCGAACTGCGTCGACTCGAGGAACGCCCATACGTCGGCGAGGTGCGCGGTAAGGGGCTCATGTTGCTCGTCGAAGTGGTGCGGGACAAGGAGACGAAAGAGAAGTTCCCGCCGGAATTCAAGCTCGGTCCGAAGCTGGAAGCTGCCACGCGGCGCCGTGGCGTGATCGTGCGCTGCACCGGGGACGGCATCGTCATGGCGCCTCCGTTGACGATCACGCGTGAGGAGTGTGACGTGTTGATCGAAGGCGTCGCGGGGGCACTCTCGGACGTGCTGGACGGTGCCGTCGTGTGAGGAAGACCGGAGGCGTCGGCGGCAGGCGGGACGGGAGCGGAGCGGGTGACGACCGCTCCGCTCGCTGTACTGAGCTGTATCGCGGAGAGGCCTCGCAGCGGTGCGCGAAACTCGCGAGTGGCGGCAATGACGACAGCTCGGTCCGCCCGCAGTCCGTACGATCTCGAGCGAGTCGGGAGCGGCTTCCGCGGCCATCCTGGTGCGCGCGTGTGCGCTGACCCGATGCTGCACGCGGGCGGGCATGCAGCAGTCGAACGATGCCTCGAACCCGAGGACGTGCACCGATCCCGGTGGCGAGATCCCGGAGCGGGCGAGCAGTCGCCCACAGCAGGCCGGGCCGCGGACATCGGCATCGCCAGTCGCGTGGATCGGTCCCGCCAGGGCGGGTATCGCGCAGAGGGGTCTCCTGCTCACGTTCGGTTGTGTCCGACAGTATCGAGCGTACCATAGACCGCAAACGCGCCCGTGCGTCGCTCTCCTCGGCAGTGCCGGAGCAACGGGGGCATGGGGCTCTTTGCGACGGCGCGCTCGTGCGCAACACTTCCCGCAGGAGGATGACCGATGGCTGAACTCACACACTTCGACGAGCGTGGCCAGGCCCGAATGGTCGACGTGGGCGAAAAGCCCGAAACTCACCGTGTCGCGGTTGCGCGGGGGCGTGTGCGCCTGCAGCCCGAGACGCTGCAGCTGGTGCGCGGGGGCCGTGCGGCCAAAGGGGACGTGCTCGGCGTGGCGCGCGTCGCGGGAATCATGGCGGCCAAACGGACGGGAGAGTTGATCCCGCTCTGTCATCCCTTGCCGTTGACGAAGGTGGAACTCGACCTCGTCGTGAACGAAGCAGAGTCGTGTATCGACATCGAAGCCAGGGTGGAGACGGTCAGCCGAACTGGTGTGGAGATGGAGGCGCTGACCGCTGTCGCGGTGTCTGGCTTGACGATCTACGACATGCTGAAAGCGGTCGACCGCGGCATGACGATCGAAGCGATCCGGCTGGTCTACAAGACCGGCGGGCGCAGTGGAGAATGGCGACGTCAGGAGTGAGTGAGGACGGCGTCGGCGGGAACCCGCTCGCCGGTAGGTGCCGTCTCCCCGGTGCGCACGACTTCGGCTGCGGTGCCGCCGCCGACGACGCGATCGGCGACGTAGAGTACGACTGCCTGGCCAGCAGCCAGTGGTGGTGCCGGGTCGTCGAAGACGACCCAGTCCCCCTCGACACGAGCGGGAATCCGCGGACCCTGGTAGCGGATGCGGGCGTCAGCAACGGTGACGGGCTCGTGCCAGATCGGATCGCTCAGACGCACGGCACGAGTCAAGATCCGCTCCCGCGGTGCGACGTGGACGACTGCTGTCTCCGGTTCGATGCGCGCGACGTAGCGCCGCTCGGGAGTCTGGCGAAGCCAGTCCAACCCACGGCGCTGCCCGATGGTCACGAACGCTATGCCGGGGTGCGCGCCGACCACCTCTCCCTGCTCGTCGATGAGGGGACCAGGACGCCCGGTTTCGGGCCGGCGCTGGGCGACGAGTCGCCCGATCCCACCGTAGGTCTTGGCGAAACAGAGATCGACTGAGGACGGCTTTTGGGCGACGAAGAGGCCAGCATCGCGTGCGATCTGCCGCACCGTTGCCTTGTCGTACTCGCCGAGCGGAAAGATGAGACGATCGAGCTCCTCGGATGTGAGGCGGTAGAGCACGTACGACTGGTCGCGCTGGAGGTCGCGCGCTTCAGCGATCCGCCATCCCTCCGCGGTCCGAACCTTGCGGACGTAGTGCCCGGTGGCGACGTAGCGGATACCGAGCGCGTCGGCCAGTTCGAGCAAGGCCGGAATGCGGACACGGTGGTTGCAGTAGATGCACGGATTCGGTGTCTCCGCACGCGCGTAGTGCTCCACTGTGGGCTGGACGACGTCCTGCTCGAACTGCGGACGCAGGTCGCGCACGTAGAACGGAATGCCGAGCTGGGCAGCCACGGCACGTGCGTCAGCGGCGGCGAGGTCGCCGCAGCAGACCCCCGCCAGGTCGGGTGCCGAATCGAACAGACGAAGATGGATGCCGATCGGCTCCCACCCGGCACGCTTGAGGAGCAGCGCGGTAACGGCGCTGTCGACCCCGCCTGAAAGTGCTACCAACACTCGCTCAGTCATCGTCGCTCACCACCTGCCGTGCCATCCGATAAAGTGTAGCAAAACGACAAAAGGTGCGCCGCGTCACTCGATCCGGTAAGAACCTGCTCGGTACGGAGGCGCGCCCGGAATGACGATCGTCAGTGCCTGCTCGCTGTTGCGCTCCTCGCGCAGCGTGGTCCGTACGAGCAGAGCGCCGGGAATCGGCAACAGCATCGTGGTCCAGGGTAGACCGAGAGGGACGAGATGGGGCTGCAGTCCCTCGATCACGAGGTCGTCCACCTGGGCATCGGTCGTGACCCAGCGCTGGAGGAGCGGGCTCAACCGCGGACCGAGCAGGAGCGCTGCGATGAGTGCCACGACGAAAGGAAGGATGGAGAACTGCCGCAACACGAGCAGGGTGAGGAGAAAGGTCATGCCCAGGACCAGCTGACTCGCAATGAGTGTCGTTCCGCAGCGTGGGTGGATAGCGAGCCAGCGCTCACCGCTGCGCAGGCGCTGCAACGCCTCCTCGGCAGCCTCCAGCACGAGGGCTGGCGACACGGCACCGAAGATGAGGAAGCCGTCCGGCCGGGCGAGACCGGCGAGCCGGCTCGGGCCGAACCGTTCTTCGAGCACATTGATCGTCGCGTGCTCCAACGCGTGGTTTTGTCGCAAGCGGCGATCACGCAGCAACCGGCTCAACTGGCCCGGGGCGGTGACGAGCGTCACGAGGGACGAAAGCGTGACCCCCACCACGACCGCTGCGGCCAGCAGGCCGAGGAACAGGAACGCGAGAACGAACAGGACGACGAGCACGGAATCCTCCACCGCACGCGGTTTCGTGCCTCCTCCAGTATGCCACACGCTCACGGCAGATATTTCAGTGTATAAAATGCACGAGGAACGAAAGGATCGATCATGGAACACCAGGAGCCCCGGTACACCGTCGCCGAGCTTCTCCTGGAGCTGGCACAGCACGTCCGGCGCCGCACGCATCCGGTCCGCCAGGGTGAATTGACGCCTGAGCAGTTCTGGTTACTGAAGACACTGTGGGTGCGTGGGCCACTGCGCGTGGGTGAACTGGCCAGTGAACTCGGCGTCAGCCCGGGGTCGGTCACCGTCGCCTGCAAGCGCCTCGAACGGATGGGACTGGTGCGGCGAGAACGGGGGCTGGGCGGCGACGAGCGTGTCGTGACCGTCTCGCTGACGAACGAAGGACGAAGCCGTTTGGCGGCGTGGCGGGAAGCACGCCGCGAGTATCTCACCGAACTGCTGGCGGCGTTGAGCCCGGAAGAACTGGCGACCTTGGAGCCGCTGCTCGCTCGTTTGGTGGCGTTCGCCGAGCGCCTGGAGGGGGGCACCGATGCGCCTCGTTGAAGTGGACGGCCTCGTTCAGCGGTTCGGTGAGGTCCTCGCCGTCGATCGCTTGAGCTTCGCAATCGAAGCTGGGGAAGTGTTCGCGCTTCTTGGACCGAACGGTGCCGGTAAGACCACGACTATCCGTGTCCTCGTTACGCTGCTCAAGCCGACAGCTGGTACGGTGCGGGTCGCTGGCTTAGATGTCACTGCTCATCCGGTCCGGGTTCGCCGCGTGCTCGGGTACGTCCCGCAGACACTTTCCGCTGACGGCGCCTTGACGGGGTACGAGAATCTCCTGATCGTGGCGAAGCTCCTGCGTATGTCGCGGGCGGAACGGGAGCGCGCCATCGCTGACGTCCTCCAACTCGTTCGACTCGAGGAAGCCGCAGACCGGCTGGTGCGCACCTATTCCGGTGGCATGGTACGCCGGCTGGAAATCGCCCAAGCCATCCTGCACCGACCGCTTCTCCTCGTCCTGGACGAACCGACCGTCGGTCTCGACCCGACCGCTCGGCGAGCCGTCTGGGAAGCGCTCACTGCTCTACGGGAACGCGACGGGACGACGCTCCTGGTCACGACCCACTACATGGAAGAGGCGGACTGGTACTGTGATCGCGTCGCGATCATGAACCGCGGCAAACTCGTCGCTTTGGGGACGCCCGCGGAGCTCAAGGCGCGCGTCGGGGGTGCAGCGACGCTCGACGAGGTGTTCACGGCATTGACCGGCGATGTGCTCGAATCGGGAGGAAGTTACAGTGAGGTCAGGCAGATCCGTCGACGCCTCCAGCGGTTCGGCTGATCTGGCGGAGCGCCTGGCGGCAGCCGTCCGTCCGCTGACGTGGAGCGAGCACGTGCTCGGCTATCTCAGCGCAGCGGTGGTCGTGGCCGAGGTCGAGGCGCGCAAGCTACGACACGATCCTTGGGAGGTGGTCACGCGCGCTCTGCAACCGATTTTGTGGTTGACGATTTTCGGCCAGGCTGTGGCGCGGGCTCGACTCATCGACGTGTCGGGCGATTATCTGACCTTTCTTACACCAGGAATACTCGCCCAGTCGGTGATGTTCACGTCGATCTTCTACGGTTTGGCCATCATCTGGGAGCGTGATGCGGGGATCCTGCAGAAGATTCTGGTCCTACCGGTACCGCGGGCGAGTTTCGTGACCGGGAAAGGCTTGGGTGCGAGTCTGCGCGCCGTCCTGCAAGGGCTGGTCGTCGTCCTCGTTGCCGTGGTGCTCGGCGTCCATTTGCGGCTCCACCCGTTGGGCCTGCTCACGAGCGTGGTCGCGGTCGCGCTCGGTGCCAGCGTCTTTGCGAGCTTGTCGATCGTCCTGGTGACCTTCCTGAAGTCGCGGGAACGCTTCATGGGCATCGGGCAGGTCCTGACGATGCCGCTGTTCTTTGCCAGCAACGCCATTTATCCGCTCGACCTGATGCCTGGTTGGTTGCAGGTGCTCGCACTCGTCAATCCGCTCACCTACTTGGTGGAGCTTTTACGCTCGGTGCTAGTCGACGGCGCACCACTCGGGGCGGTGCGCGATTGGGTCGTTCTCGGAGCCTGGCTCATCGTGCTGCAGGTGCTCGCGAGCCGCCGGTACGAGCGTGTCCTCCTGTGAGGCTGCACGACTGTCTGAGGTGCTCGGTACTCCTGCGCGTGACCGGCACGTCGCCGGGAACTCGCGCGGCTTCTCCCTCGTCTGACTCGTAAAGCGTCCGTCTCAGAGGGGGAGCTATGCGCGACGGTGCAGTGGTGTTCGCCATCGTCCTCATACTCGTGACAGCGTGCGGCCGTGCGACCCCGAGTAGTGCACCAGCGCCGCAAGCGGCGCCGGGCGAGGCGATCGGGCGGCTCGCCGAACCGGTGAGTGAGACCTGGGCACCTACACCTGGCCGCATGATCGCACGTCGAGCCGAACTCGTCTTGGAGAGTTCGGACGTGCCGCGGGCAGCGCAGGCCCTCCAGTCACTCGCTTCCTCGCTCGGAGGATACACTGCGGAAGCGATGATCACGACCGAAAGTGGGGCGGGGGTTCCCGATCAGGCGACGCTCGTCCTGCTCGTACCGGCAAACCGGCTCGAGGAGTTACTCAGCGCTGTCGGGACGCTGGACAGTGTGACGAGGGTTCAGCAGACCAGTCTGTGGGATCAGGACGTCACCGAGGAGGTGATCGACTATGCTGCCCGGCGCCGCTCGCTCGAGGAGACGGAGGTGCGTCTCCGGGGACTCCTGGCGCGAGCCGCGACGATCGACGAAGTCTTACGGGTGGAGCAAGAACTCGCTCGTGTCCGAACCGAACTCGAGCGGATCGCTGCGTACCAACTGGATCTCGAGCGGCGTGTCGCTTTCGCGCGGGTCGGTATTCTGATCGTCCCTCCGGTGCAGACCAGTCCGCCGCCCCTCGCGGAGACCGTTCGACAAGCGTGGGACTCCTCGCTAGTGCTGCTTCGTCTGGTCGTCCATGGGGCCGTCTGGGCAGTGGTCTTGACGTGGTGGCTGAGCGTGCCGACGCTGCTGACAGTGGCGCTCGTCGTCCTCGTCTACCGACGGCGACGCGCGCGGACTGCTGCCGCCTGACATCGACGTCATTCCAGCGATACAGCCACCTTGCGCCGGTCGAGCAGGCGAAACGGGCTCGTCCACCGCTCCGACTTGCCCGCGAAAGACGGCCCCAGGAAGAAAAACCGACGGACACCGACGAGCGAGGGGCGCGCCAGCGTACGGGCAACATCGGAGCGCGAGCGATGCCTGCAGGAGACCAGCGTCC